>NZ_JBWKDK010000022.1:38014-139336 GCF_056436005.1 Streptomyces sp. NPDC043854 | reverse complement strand
ACAGAAAAAACAAGCGCACGGCGAAACCAGCAGTAAACCTAGGATAAAACCACCCCCCCCCCCCCCCCCCCCCCCCCCCTCGCCCCCGTCGTTCTCCGGTCGCGCTACTCCGTGTCGCGGCCGCCGATCAGGCCCGGTTCCAGGGTGACCCCGGGGAACGGGTTCGTCGGCGTGCTGCCCCCGCCGGTGGTGCCGTCCGTGGTGGTGCCGCCGGGCTTGCCGTCGCCACCCGGCTTGGCGGGCTTGCTCGGCTTGTTGGGCTTCGTCGGGTTGGTCGGCGGGGTGGGCCGGCCGGTGCCGCCGGGGTTCCCGGTGTCGGGGATGCCGACCATGACGAAGCTCGGGGCCTCGCGGCCGGCGAGGGCACCGCTGACCGCCTGCTTCCAGATCGGGCCGGGCAGCCCGCCGCCGTACACCTTGTCGTAGTACTGGCCGCCGATGGTGATGTTCTCCATCGACACCTGCTTGGAGCCGCCCGAGCCGACCCAGGTCGCGCCGGACATGTTCGGGGTGTACCCGACGAACCAGGCGTTGTAGCGGTTGTCGGTGGTGCCGGTCTTGCCGGCGCTCTGCCGGTCCGTCAGGCCCGCCGCCGTACCCGTACCGGAGTCGACCACGCCGAGCAGCAGGCTGTTGATCGTGTCGGCGGTCCGCTCCGACATCATCCGCTCGCACTTGGACTTCGGTACGGACAGCGCCTTGTTGTGGGCGTCGGTGATGGACTCGATGGAGACGGGGGTGCAGTACACGCCGCGGTTGGCGAAGGTCGCGTACGCGTTGGCCATGGTCAGCGGCGACATGCCCTCGGTGCCGAGCGCGATGGCCGGGACCTCGGGCAGCTTGGTGCCGTCGGCCGGGACCACGCCGAGCTTGGTGGTCATCTCGGTCACCGGGCACACGCCGGTCTCCGTGATCATCTGCACGAAGTAGGTGTTGACCGACTTGGCCATCGCCTGGTTCATGCCGTACGGGCCGACCTCGGACTCCTGCTCGTTCTCCAAGCGCTCGTGGGCGGTGTTGACCCAGGGCTTGTCGCCGCAGGTCTGCACCGGGCTCGGGTACTCCATCTGGTACGGGGAGGAGTACACCTTGCCGGGCGAGATGCCCTCCTCCAGGGCCGCGGCCGCGACGAACGGCTTGAAGGTCGAGCCGGTCGGGAAGCCGAAGCTGGATCCGCCCATCCGCTTGTCGACGGAGAAGTTGATCTGCGTCTCGTTCTTGTTGAAGCCGTACGGCTTGGACTGGCCCATGGCGACGACCCGGCCGGTGCCGGGCTGCACCAGGGTGACGGCCGTGGCGACCTTGTCGTCCTGGCTGACGTGGTCCTTGATCGACTCGTTGACCGAGTCCTGCGACTGCGGGTCCAGCGTCGTACGGACGGTCAGGCCGCCCCGGTTCCAGAGCTTGGCCCGCTCCTCGCGGGTCTTGCCGAACACCGGGTCGGTCAGGAACGTGTTGCGCACGTAGTCGCAGAAGAAGCCGGCGCCCTTGACGGCGGTGATGCAGCCGTTCTTGGGCCGGGTCACCTTCAGCTGGACGGGCTTCTTCTTCGCCTCGTCCGCCTCGGCCTGCGAGATGTCCTTCACGTCGACCATCCGCTGGAGGACGACGTTGCGGCGCTTCATCGCCTCCTGGCTGTCGTTCACCGGGTCGTACCGGCTGGGCGACTGCACGAGGCCGGCGAGCAGCGCCGACTCGTCCAGGGTGAGGTCCTTGGCCGGCTTGCTGAAGTAGCGCTGGGAGGCGGACTCGATGCCGTACGCCTGCTGGCCGAAGTACGTGATGTTGAGGTAGTTCTCGAGGATCTTCTTCTTCCCGAGCTCCTCCTCGACCTGGATCGAGAACTTCAGCTCGCGGATCTTGCGCCCGAGGCTCTTCTCCTGGGCCTCGCGCACCTTGGTCTCGTCGTCGCCGGCCTCCTCGACGAAGACGTTCTTCACGTACTGCTGGGTGAGCGTCGACGCGCCCTGGGCGGCGCCGCCCTCCTGCGCGTTGCGGTTGACCGCGCGCAGGATGCCCTTGAGGTCGACGGCGCCGTGTTCGTAGAAGCGCGAGTCCTCGATCGCGACGATCGCCTTCTGCATGTACGGCGAGATGGCCGTGAGCGGGACCACCTGCCGGTCACGCGAGTAGACCGTGGCGATCAGGCCACCCTCGGCGTCCAGAATCGTGGTGCGCTGACTGAGCGGCGGGGTCTTGAGATTGGCCGGGATCTCGTCGAACCCCTCGACCGTGCCCTTGGCGGCCAGCCCGAGGGCCCCGGCGCCCGGGATGGCGATGCCTGCCAGTACGACTCCGGAGAGAACGGACAGCCCGAGGAACTTGGCGGCCTGCTGCGGCCCCGTGAGCCCGGCGCCCGAGCGCTTCTTACCCATGGAGGGCAGCCTACGTTCTCATTCGCCGGACAGGCGCGAATGCCTTGGCCTAAGCTGTCCCCAACTGTCACAGCAGTGCGGTGCGACATCAACCCCTCGGCTTGATATTCACCCTCCCCGAACAGGGTGGACTTATGTCCGAATCTCACCGCCCACTCTGACGGCCGTCCGCCCCCAGTCCGCCGATTTCATCCTCATCGCCGGAATGGTCCGGCATGTCGTTCGATCACTCCGTCGGGTGATCTGCCGCTTACCCATAGTCCGTTCGGACCATTCAAGATTGGGCCCGTCGGGGGTGTTGCGCCGTCCCCGCCTTCCGTAACGTCCTCAACTGGCAGCGGTGAATATGCCGCTACCGCCGTGGGGGAGCCTCGATTCGGGAGAGGACGGCGCCGGGATGGGCTGGGTAACCGACTGGAGTGCGCAGGCAGCCTGCCGCACTACCGATCCGGATGAACTGTTCGTTCAAGGAGCGGCACAGAACAGGGCCAAGGCGGTGTGCACCGGGTGTCCGGTGCGGACCGAGTGCCTGGCCGACGCGCTCGACAATCGTGTCGAGTTCGGAGTGTGGGGCGGAATGACCGAGCGGGAGCGTCGCGCGTTGCTGCGCCGGCGTCCCACCGTCACCTCGTGGCGGCGGCTGCTCGAAACCGCCCGCATGGAGTACGAACGCAGCACGGGCATCCTCACCCTGGATGCCGATGCGGAGATGGACGTCCCGTACGAGACGTACGCGGCGGCCGGGTAGATCCCCCCGCGGTTCCGCGTACATCCGTCGCCGTACGGTCTCCTACGCTCCGGCCGGAATCCCGGCCGCGAGTCGTTCTCCGATGGCCCGCAGCCCGGCGAGGTCGTGCACATCGCCGGGCAGGGCGGCCACCTCGGTCACCGCCACCTCGGGGTGCCGTGAGGTGAACCGGTCGCGCGTGCGCTGCTCGCGCGCGATCACCTGCATGCGCTCGGCGTGCAGGCGAAGCAGTCCTGCCGCGATGTCGTCCGCTTCCGCGTCAGAGCCCGCGCCCGCGCCCGCCGTCGCGTTCGTGTCCGCGTTCGTGCCTGTGTCCTCGCGCTCGCCCGCGTCTGCGTCCGAGCCCGCGTCCCCGTCCCCGTCCCCGTCCGGGCCCGGTTCCGCGTACCCGTCTTCTGCGGCCGAGTCACGAAGTCCAGCTTTCCCGGCCTCCTGATCCACAATGCCGCCCCGCTCAAGATTGTCTGCGGCGGCCAGGGCGCGCTCGGCGGACAGCCCGTCGGCGCCGCTGCCGTGCACCCGGTTGAGGACGAGCCCGGCCAGCGGCATCCGCTCCGCGGCCAGCCGCTCCACGAAGTACGCGGCCTCGCGCAGGGCGTCCGGCTCGGGGGCCGCCACCACCAGAAAGGCCGTCCCCGGAGCCTGAAGCAGCCGGAACGTCGCGTCCGCGCGCGTGCGGAAGCCGCCGAACATCGTGTCCATCGCCGCCACGAAGGTCTGCACGTCCTTCAGCAGCGAGGCGCCCATCAGCTTGCTGAGCGTGCCGGTCATCAACGACATGCCGACGTTGAGGAACTTCATCCCCGCCCGGCCGCCGACCTTCGCCGGCGCCATCAGCACCCGGATGAACTTCCCGTCCAGGAAGGACCCGAGCCGCTTCGGCGCGTCGAGGAAGTCCAGCGCGGACCGGCTCGGCGGGGTGTCCACCACGATCAGGTCCCAGTCGTCCCGGGCCCGCAGCTGCCCCAGCTTCTCCATCGCCATGTACTCCTGCGTGCCCGCGAAGCCGGCCGACAGGGACTGGTAGAAGGGGTTGGCCAGGATCGCCCCGGCCCGCTCCCGGTCCGCGTGCGCCTCGACGATCTCGTCGAAGGTCCGCTTCATGTCCAGCATCATGGCGTGCAGCTCACCGCCGTCGCCGGCCACACCGGTGACCCTGCGCGGGGTGTTGTCGAGGGAGTCGATCCCCATCGACTGGGCCAGCCGGCGCGCCGGGTCGATGGTCAGCACGACCACCTTCCGGCCCCGCTCGGCCGCCCGCAGGCCCAGGGCCGCGGCCGTCGTGGTCTTGCCGACCCCGCCCGCGCCGCAGCACACGATGATCCGGGTGTCGCGGTCGTCCAGCAGCCGGTCCACGGACAGCTCCGGCGACGACGACGCGCCCACGGCCTCACTCATTCCTCGCCCGCCTGTTTCCGCAGCTCCGAGGCCAGCTCGTACAGTCCGGCCAGATCCATCCCCGCGCCGAGCAGCGGGAGTTCGTACGTCGGCACCTTCAGCTCCCGCAGCACGGCCCGCTGTTCGCGCTCCAGCTCCACCCGGCTCGCGTGCTCGGCGGCCTGCGCGAGCAGCGGCTCCACCAGCCGCTCCGCCTGTCCGCCGCGCCGGGCGCCGCCCAGGCCCGCCCGGGACAGCGCCCGGGCCACGCCGGCGCGCTGCTCGTTGCCCGCGGCCCGCAGCGCCTCCTCGTCCAGATGGTGCGGCCGGACCATGTTGACCACGACCCGCCCCACCGGGAGCCCGGCCCCCACCAGCTCGGCGATCCCGTCGGCGGTCTCCTGGACGGGCATCTCCTCCAGCAGCGTGACCAAGTGGACCGCCGTCTCCGGGGACTTGAGCACGTTCATCACGGCCTGCGCCTGGTTGTGGATCGGCCCGAACCGGGCCAGCCCCGCCACCTCGTCGTTGACGTTCAGGAAGCGGGTGATCCGCCCCGTCGGCGGCGCGTCCATGACCACGTGGTCGTACACGTACCGGCCGGCCTTGTCCTTGCGGCGCACCGCCTCGCAGGCCTTGCCGGTCAGCAGCACGTCCCGCAGCCCGGGCGCGATCGTCGTCGCGAAGTCGATGGCCCCGAGCTTCTTCAGCGCGCGGCCGGCGGACCCGAGCTTGTAGAACATCTGGAGGTAGTCCAGCAGCGCCCGCTCCGCGTCGATGGCGAGCGCGAACACCTCCCCGCCGCCCGGGGCGACGGCGATCCGGCGCTCCTCGTACGGGAGCTCCTCCGTCCCGAAGAGCTGTGCGATCCCCTGCCTGCCCTCGACCTCCACCAGAAGCGTCCGCCTGCCCTCGCGTGCGAGGGCGAGCGCGAGTGCCGCGGCAACCGTGGTCTTTCCGGTTCCGCCCTTGCCGCTGACCACCTGGAGCCTGCTCACAGCCTCTGAGCCTAACCATTCGGCCCTCGCGCCGCGCAGGACCCTCTCCCTCCGGTGGGATCCGGGGGCCGGCCGCGGCGGTCGCGCCGTGGTCCCGCCGCGCCGTCGCCGGCTCCGGCCGGGCGTTTCCCCCGTGCGACAGGCGATACGCTCGCCCCCATGACCAAGAAGTTCGAATACGCGACGGTCCCGCTGCTGGTCCACGCCACCAAGCAGATCCTGGACACCTGGGGCGAGGACGGCTGGGAGCTCGTCCAGGTCGTGCCCGGCCCGAACAACCCCGAGCAGCTCGTGGCCTACCTCAAGCGGGAGAAGGCATGAGCGGCGCCGTCGAAGCGAAGCTGGCCGACCTCGGCCTGACCCTGCCCGAGGTCGCCGCGCCGCTGGCCGCGTACCAGCCGGCCGTCCGCTCGGGCAACTACGTGTTCACCGCGGGCCAGCTCCCGATGGTCAGGGGCAGCCTGCCGGTCACCGGCAAGGTCGGCGCCGAGGTCTCGCCCGAGCAGGCAAAGGAGCTCGCCGCGGTCTGCGCGCTGAACGCCCTGGCCGCCGTGAAGTCCGTCGCGGGCGACCTCGACCGGATCGCGCGCGTGGTGAAGGTCGTCGGCTTCATCGCCTCGGCCCACGACTTCACGGCCCAGCCGGCCGTCCTCAACGGCGCGAGCGAGCTCCTCGGCGAGGTGCTCGGCGACAAGGGCGTCCACGCCCGCAGCGCGGTGGGCGTGGCGGTGCTCCCGCTGGACGCCCCGGTCGAGGTCGAGATCCAGGTCGAGCTGCTGCCCGAGGCCTGACCGGCCCCGGACGCACCCGGGGCTCCCCGAGGGATCCCCGGGGCCCTGCCGGGCCCGCACGCCCACGGTGCGCGGGCCCGCCGACGGCGCGCGGGCCCGCCCAGGGCAGGCAGCTCTCGAACATCGGGCCGGATGGCCGTAGCATCCCGGGCATGCCCAACGGTGAGCAGGGACAGCAGCAGACACACGGAGCCACCCCCGCCGGAGGGCAGTGGTACCCGCCGGAGTGGCCCGACCTGATCCGCGCGCTCGCGGACGGCTCCCTCACGCCGGTGGCGCCCAGACGGGCCGCCACCGTGATGCTGCTGAAGGACACCGCGGCCGGACCGGTCGTGCACATGCTGCGCCGGCGCGCCTCCATGGCCTTCGCCGGCGGCGCGTACGCCTATCCCGGCGGCGCCGTCGACCCGCGCGACGAGGACCGCCTCGTCGGCTGGGCCGGGCCTGGCCTGGACGCCTGGGCGGCCCGCCTGGGCACCGACGCCCGCACGGCCCAGGCCATCGTCTGCGGGGCCGTCCGCGAGACCTTCGAGGAGGCGGGCGTGCTCCTGGCGGGCGAGACCGCCGACACCGTCGTCGGGGACACCACCGGCGAGGACTGGGAGGCCGACCGGCAGGCCCTCGTCGCCCGCGAGCTGTCCTTCGCCGCCTTCCTCGACCGCCGCGGCCTGCGGCTGCGCTCCGACCTGCTCGGCGCGTGGGCCCGCTGGATCACCCCCGAGTTCGAGCCGCGCCGCTACGACACCTGGTTCTTCGTCGCCGCCCTCCCCGAGGGCCAGCGCACCCGCAACGCCTCCACCGAGGCCGACCGGACCGTCTGGATCCGCCCCGCCGACGCCGCGGACGGCTACGACAAGGGCGAGCTGCTGATGATGCCGCCCACCATCTCCACCCTGCGGTCCCTGGAGCCGTACCGGAGCGCCGCCGACGCCCTCGCCGCGGCCGCCGGCCGGGACCTGGCCCCCGTACTGGCGCAGGCGGCGCTGGAGAACGGCGAGGTGGTGCTCAGCTGGCCCGGCCACGACGAGTTCACCAAGCGCGTCACCTTCGGAGGTGGGTCGTGACCGATGCCGCAGCCCTGCCCGGACAACCGCGCGGAGTGGTCTCCTCCGGCCCGGCCACCGCCCGCGCCACGAACATCCTGGCCCCGAACCCGTCGGCCATGACCCTCGACGGCACCAACACCTGGCTCGTCTCCGAGCCCGACTCCGACCTCGCCGTCGTCATCGACCCCGGCCCGCTGGACGAGGCGCACCTGCGCGCGGTCGTCGAGACCGCCGAGCGGGCGGGCAAGCGCATCGCGCTGACCCTCCTCACGCACGGCCACCCGGACCACGCCGAGGGCGCCGGCCGCTTCGCCGAGCTCACCGGCACCAAGATCCGCGCCCTGGACCCGGCCCTGCGCCTCGGCGGCGAGGGGCTGGCCGCCGGGGACGTGATCCGCACCGGCGGCCTGGAGCTGCGCGTGGTCCCCACCCCCGGGCACACCGCGGACTCGCTCTGCTTCCACCTGCCCGCCGACCGGGCCGTCCTGACCGGCGACACGGTCCTCGGCCGCGGCACCACCGTCGTCGCCCACCCCGACGGGCGCCTCGGCGACTACCTCGACTCGCTGCGCCGGCTGCGCTCGCTGACGGTCGACGACGGCGTGCACACGGTGCTGCCCGGCCACGGCCCGGTGCTGGACGACGCGCAGGGCGCGGTGGAGTTCTACCTCGCCCACCGCGCGCACCGGCTCGCCCAGGTCGAGACCGCCGTCGAGAACGGCTACACCACCCCCCGGGAGGTCGTCGCCCACGTGTACGCGGACGTCGACCGCTCCCTGTGGCCCGCCGCCGAATGGTCCGTGCGGGCCCAGCTGGAGTACCTTCGAGATCACGGACTGATCCCCGGGGGACCTGAATGAACATGCTGATCCTGCTGCTCGCCCTGCTCGCCTGCGCCGCGTGGACCGCCTCGACGGTGACCCTGCGCACGAAGGCACTGGAGCGCAGGGCGGAGCGGCTGGAGCGGCGCCTGGGCCTGGTCCTGGACCACCTGGGCATCGAGGAGCCGGAGCCGGCCGGCCTGGACGCGGTACGGGCGCTGCTGCGCGATGGCCGCACCATCGAGGCGATCAAGGCGTACCGGGCGGCCACCGGGGCGGACCTGGCCGAGGCCAAGCGGGCCGTCGAGGACCTGGCGGAAGCCCTGCCGAGCCGCGCCTGAGGAGGGCGATGCGGCAGCACGCCGATGCACCGCACCGGACGACGCGGAAACGCACCCCACTTCCCCGAGGCCGCTTAGCGCGGGGTCTTGGTGCCGAGCCGGGCCGTGTACTCCTCCGCGAGCCACGGCCCGAGGTCCTCGACGAACGCGCGCGGCACGGCCGGGTCGGAGACCGGCTCCAGCGCCACCGCGGCCGCGGCCCGCATCTGCGCCGCGCGCTGCGGGTAGTAGCGGGCGAAGACCTCCGCGGACTCGGCGAGGTCGCTGGTCCAGCCGCCCCAGCGGGGCATGACGAGCATGAGCCCGGTGCGCACCAGGTGCCGGGCGAGGCCGCGGCTGAGCCGCCGGACGTCGCGGGGCGTGGCCGCCTCGTCCAGCCGGGCCCGCCAGCGGGGCAGGATGGCGGCCAGGTCGCCGTTGGTCTCGCGGGCCAGCCGGGCGTCCGGGCGGTAGCGGGGCAGCTCCTCGGCCAGGTCGGGGCCGAGCAGCGGGGTGCACAGGCAGGCCAGGAACCAGCCCATGTCGTAACGTTCCTGCTCGCTCAGCAGCCGGTCCCTGCCGTACAGCAGCACGCCGGCCCCGTCGATCTGCGGGAACTCCTCGTCCAGGGTCCGTGCCAGCACCTCGGCGGTGTCCCGGTCCTCGTCGGCGGGCTCGTGGTGCAGGGCGAGCAGCAGGTCGAGGTCGGAGCGCCCCGGGCGGGCGGTGCCGCGCGGTACGGACCCGTACAGGTAGGCGCTGTGCAGCCGGGGCCCGTACGCGTCGGCGATCAGGGCGCGCGCAGCGGCGACGACCGGCGCGAACGGCTCCTGCACCCGGCCCAGCGAGCCCTCCCGCTCGAAGTACCCGTACGCGTCCACTCCCCGAGGTTCCATGGGCCCACTGTGCCCGGTCGCGGGCGGGCCGGGGTGGGCGGGGCCCGTGGCAGCACGAAGGGGCCCCGCCCGGACCACCGGGCAGGACCCCTCTCGCGTATGCGGGTGCGTCAGCGCGAGCGCTTGGCGAGCCGCTCCACGTCGAGCAGGATCACCGCGCGGGCCTCCAGCCGGAGCCAGCCGCGGCCGGCGAAGTCGGCCAGGGCCTTGTTCACGGTCTCGCGGGAGGCGCCGACGAGCTGGGCGAGCTCCTCCTGCGTCAGGTCGTGCACGACGTGGATGCCCTCCTCCGACTGCACGCCGAAGCGGCGCGACAGGTCCAGGAGCGCGCGGGCCACGCGGCCCGGGACGTCGGAGAAGACCAGGTCGGACATCTGGTCGTTGGTCTTGCGCAGGCGGCGGGCCACCGCGCGCAGCAGGGCACTCGCCACCTCGGGCCGGGCGTTCAGCCAGGGCTGGAGGTCGCCGTGGCCCAGGCCGAGGAGCTTGACCTCGGTGAGGGCGGTGGCGGTGGCGGTGCGCGGGCCCGGGTCGAACAGCGAGAGCTCGCCGATCAGCTCGCCCGGGCCGAGGACGGCCAGCATGTTCTCGCGGCCGTCGGGTGAGGTGCGGTGCAGCTTGACCTTGCCCTCGGTCACGACGTACAGCCGGTCACCGGGGTCGCCCTCGTGGAACAGGGCGTCACCGCGTGCGAGAGTCACCTCGCTCATGGAGGCGCGGAGCTCCGCGGCCTGCTCGTCATCGAGCGCCGCGAAGAGCGGGGCGCGCCGCAGAACGTCGTCCACGAGTCTCTCTCCTATGTCGACCAGCTCAGGGGACCGTGTTCCCCATTTTGCCGGACGCCTCAAACAGTGCGATCAATCACAAGGATGCCGGACGTACGGGCATGCTGTGCGGCGAGAGGCCAATCGGGGTGGTGTTACCTGAGGTCCGGGCGGGCTCGGGCGGCCGGGCTTAGGCTGGCCGGGTGTCCAACAAGCCGGTGAGAGCACAGGCCAAGGGGTCCGCGCGAGTGACGGGCGCGGCCGATTCAGCTGTGGGCGAACAAGCCCCCGAGGAGGCACCCGAGCGGCTCGGGAAGCCCGAGAAGGCCCCGCCGAAGCCCCCGGGCAAAGCTTCGGCCAAGAAAACGGAATCCCGTCTGGCCATGGTGCGCCGCGCCCGCCGGATCAACCGGGAGCTGGCCGAGCTCTACCCGTACGCCCATCCCGAACTCGACTTCCGGAACCCCTTCGAGCTGCTGGTCGCGACCGTCCTGTCCGCCCAGACGACGGACCTGCGCGTCAACCAGACGACCCCGGCCCTCTTCGCCGCGTATCCGACCCCGGAGGACATGGCGGCCGCCGTGCCCGAGGAGCTGGAGGAGATCATCCGGCCGACCGGGTTCTTCCGGGCGAAGGCCAAGGCCCTCCTCGGCCTCTCGCAGGCCCTGCGGGACGACTTCGGCGGGGAGGTCCCGGGCCGCCTGGAGGACCTGGTGACCCTGCCCGGCGTCGGCCGCAAGACGGCCAACGTGGTGCTGGGCAATGCGTTCGGGGTCCCCGGGATCACCGTGGACACCCACTTCGGGCGGCTGGTGCGGCGCTGGAAGTGGACCGAGCAGGAGGACCCGGAGAAGATCGAGGCGGAGATCTGCGCGATCTTCCCGAAGAGCGAGTGGACGATGCTCTCGCACCGCGTCGTCTTCCACGGCCGCCGGATGTGCCATGCGCGCCGGCCGGCCTGCGGCGCCTGCCCGATCGCCCCGCTCTGCCCCGCGTACGGGGAGGGCGAGACGGACCCGGAGAAGGCGAAGAAGCTGCTGAAGTACGAGAAGGGCGGACAGCCGGGCCAGCGGCTGAACCCGCCGCCGGACTACCCGGGCCTTCCGGCCCCGCCCCTGGGCGGAGCCCCGGCAGCGGTCTGAGCAGGCGCGGGCCGCCGCCCACGGCGGCGGCCCGGTGGAACGAATCCGGACCGGGGCGGCGTTGTCCCGGTGACGGTACGGCGTCGGGACGTGCCGGGCCGGTGCCGGCAACAGCGACTCCAGGAAGCAGGGGTGCCTATGACGCGCGGAGCGCGGGACGACAGCGGAGTGGCCCAGGCGGCCGCGCCTCCGGCGCGGGTCTCCGGGCCGGTCTCCGGGCAGGGCTTCGGGCCGGGCTTCGGGCCGGGCTTCGGTCAGGGCTCCGCCGGGCGCCGCGACCTGCGCCTGAGCACCCGGGGCCTGCCCGACTGGCTGGACCCCGTCGTGGAGGCCGTGCGCACGGTCCGCCCGACCCAGCTCAGCCGGTTCCTGCCGCCCGAGGACGGCCGGGGCCGCCAGTCCGCGGTCCTCATCCTCTTCGGCGAGGGCCCCTCCGGCCCCGAACTGCTGCTCATGGAGCGGGCCGGGAGCCTGCGCTCGCACCCCGGCCAGCCCTCCTTCCCCGGCGGCGCCCTCGACCCGGAGGACGGCGACCCGCACACCACCGGCCCGCTGAACGCGGCGCTGCGCGAGGCCGAGGAGGAGACCGGGCTCGACCCGGCCGGGGTCCAGCTCTTCGGGGTGCTGCCCCGCCTGTACATCCCGGTCAGCGAGTTCGTCGTGACCCCGGTCCTGGGCTGGTGGCGCGAGCCGAGCCCGGTGGGCGCCGTGGACCCGGGCGAGACGGCCCGCGTCTTCACCGTGCCCGTGGCCGATCTCACGGACCCCGCGAACCGCGCCACCGCCGTGCACCCCAGTGGCCACCTGGGCCCCGCTTTCACCGTGAACAACGCTCTGGTCTGGGGTTTCACCGCCGGAGTGATCGATCGGATGCTGCACTTCGCAGGCTGGGAGCGCCCATGGGACCGGTCGAGGCAGGTCCCGCTCGACTGGCGCGCATGAGACGGTGGCCCACGTGAACGTGCTGGACATCCTGCTGCTGCTCGCTGCCGTGTGGTTCGCGATCGTCGGCTACCGCCAGGGTTTCGTCGTCGGCATCCTGTCGGTGATCGGCTTCCTGGGCGGTGGCCTCGTCGCCATGTCCGTCCTCCCGCTGGTCTGGGACAAGGTGACCGACAACGGCACGAGGGTGTCCACCACGGTCGTGGTGGTCGCCGTCGTCGTCGTCATCGTCTGCGCCTCCATCGGACAGGCCTTCACCACCCACCTCGGCAACCGCCTGCGCCGCCACATCACGTGGTCGCCCGCGCGGGTCCTCGACGCCACCGGCGGCGCCCTGGTGAACGTCATCGCGATGCTGCTCGTCGCATGGCTCATCGGGTCGGCGCTCGCCGGCACCTCGCTGCCCACGCTGGGCAAGGAGGTCCGCAACTCCAAGGTGCTGCTGGGGGTGTCGCGGGTGCTGCCCGCCCAGGCCGGCACCTGGTTCTCGGACTTCACCTCCACCCTCGCCCAGAACGGCTTCCCGCAGGTCTTCAGCCCGTTCTCCAACGAGCCCATCACCGAGGTCAGGGCGCCCGACCCGGCGCTGGCGCAGAGCCCCGTCGCCGGGGCCGCCAAGCGCTCGATCGTGAAGGTCGTCGGCACCGCGCCCAGTTGCAGCAAGGTGCTGGAGGGCACCGGCTTCGTCTTCGCCCCCGGCAAGGTCATGACCAACGCCCACGTCGTCGGCGGCGTCACCGAGCCGACCGTGCAGATCGGCGGCGAGGGCAAGCTGTACGACGGGAAGGTCGTGCTCTACGACTGGGAGCGCGACATCGCCGTCCTCGACGTGCCCAAGCTGAAGGCGCCGCCGCTGGAGTGGGCCGACAAGGACGCGGTGAGCGGCAGCGACGCGATCGTCGCGGGCTTCCCGGAGAACGGCGCGTACGACGTCCGCTCGGCGCGTGTCCGCGGCCGGATCAACGCCAACGGCCCGGACATCTACCACCGGGGCACCGTCCGCCGCGACGTGTACTCGCTGTTCGCGACCGTCCGCCAGGGCAACTCCGGCGGCCCGCTGCTGACCTCGGACGGCAAGGTGTACGGGGTCGTCTTCGCGAAGTCCCTCGACGACCCGAACACCGGCTACGCGCTGACGGCGGACGAGGTCCGCGACGACATCCGGATCGGGAAGGTCGCCGAACGGCGGGCCGACAGCCAGGGCTGCGCCCTGTGAGCCGTGCGGACGGGCGAGCCGTACGGACGGGCGAGCCGTACAAACGGTGACCCGTACGGACGGTGATCCTTGGGCCCGGCTACGTCCGTGGATGGCGCAGCCGGGCCGACACCCAGCGGGCCCGGCGGCGCAGGATGCGCGGAATTCCGAGTCGGGGGTCGCGGCCCTCGCGGCCGGTCCTCCCGTGCCCGCCCGGCGTCACTGCCGGGCGGCGGTCGTGTGTGGTGTCACCGTGGTCGTGCGTCCAGCCCATACAACGAGCTGTGCCCGGGCGCCAAGGTCGGTAACCCCGTCCGGCGCTGCCAATTGGCCTATGCGCCGGGCAATTGAAGGACCGTAGGACAGTCGGAACGGCAATCCGTCAGATGGCCGCAGCCGCACGGGCGGGGCGGAGCACCGGGGTCACCGGTCGGGCTCCGGGTCCTTGAGCCAGTTCACGAGCTCGGTGGAGAAGGCGACGGGGTCCTCCTCGTGCGGGAAGTGCCCGAGCCCGTCGAACAGCCGCCAGCGGTACGGGGCTTCGACGTACTCGCCGGAGCCCGCGGCGCTGCGCGTGCGCATCACCGGGTCGAGCGAGCCGTGCAGGTGCAGGGTCGGCACCTGCACCGGCATCTTCATCCGGCGGTTGAACTGGAGCCCGTCCGGCCGGGCCATGGAGCGCATCATCCAGCGGTACGGCTCGATCGAGCAGTGCGCGGTGGACGGGATGCGCATCGCCCGCCGGTACACGGCGAGGTCTTCCTCGGCCCCGTCCTCCTGGAGCCGCGGCCCCGACCAGTCCCGGATCAGCTGCCCGACGAGGGCCCCGTCGTCGGCGACGAGCTGCCGTTCGGGGATGAACGGCCGCTGGAAGCCCCAGATGTGGGAACTCGCCCTGGTTTGTCCGAAGTCCGACAGCATGGCCGAGCGCCAGCGCCGCGGGTGCGGCATGGAGGAGACGGCGAGCCGGCGCACCAGCTTGGGCCGCATCACGGCCGCCGTCCAGGCGAGGTACCCGCCCAGGTCGTGCCCCACCAGGGCGGCGTCCGGCTCGCCGAGGGACCGGATGACGCCGGTGACGTCGAGCGCCAGGTTGGCGGGGTCGTAGCCGCGCGGGGTGCGGTCGCTGCCGCCCACCCCGCGCAGGTCCATCGCGACGGCGCGGTACCCGGCCTCGGCGAGCGCGGTCAGCTGGTGCCGCCAGGTCCACCAGAACTGCGGGAAGCCGTGGAGCAGCAGCACCAGCGGCCCGTCACCCAGCTCGGCGACGTGGAACCGGGCCCCGTTGGCCGCGACGTCCCGGTGCGTCCAGGGGCCGTCGAGGCGCACCGCCGTGGCGGCGGTGGGCGGGGGGCTGGAGTCCGGTGCGGTCGCTGTCATGAGGACGAGCGTGCCACACCCACAGCTTGGTCACTCACCGGCCGCGGGTGCGGCTTGACGGTCTGGAGGACGGCCGCAGTCTCCTTGAAGGAGGCGATGGACTTCTCCGGCGGCTTGACCTTCTTGAACTTGGACGTGGCGATCAGCGCGAGCAGGCCCGCGAGCAGCAGGAACGCCACGCCGACGATGAGGAAGGACCAGGCCAGGCCGAGCCCGAGGTTGTGGATCCCGTACGCCGCGGCGAAGCTCAGCACCGGCAGGGAGAAGAGGGCGAACACCCCGGCGATCGAGATGGCGATGCCGCCGGTGGCGCCGCGCCGGACGTCCTCGCGGAGCTCCGCCTTGGCGAGGGCGATCTCGTCGTGCACCAGGGCGGACATCTCGGCGGTGGCCGAGGCGACCAGCTGGCCGAGTGTGCGCTCGGCTCCTTGCGCCCCTTGGTCCACTGCACTCATCGCTCTCTCCCTCTGTCGTCGGCCGGCGGCTGTCCCCCGTCGGTCACTGCGTCAGTTCAGATCATGCCGGACGGTCGCCGCCGCCGCTGGACCCGGCCGCCCCTTCGGTCGGCGCGGCGGCCGCGGCCTTGCGCCGGTGCGCCGCGGCCTTCTCCTCGTGGATCCGCGCCATCCGCAGGTGGTAGTCCGGGTTGTGCTCCTCGTAGATGTCGGGGATGCCGTCGAGGTCCTCGTCGCGCTCCTCGGCCTCGGTCAGGGCCCGGTACGTGCGGTCGCGCAGCTTGAGCAGGACGCAGGCGACGGTGGCGGCGATGAAGGAGCCGATGAGCACGGCGGCCTTGACCTCGTCCGTGAGGACCGGGTCCCCGGCGAACGCGAGCTCGCCGATCAGCAGGGAGACCGTGAAGCCGATGCCGGCGAGCGAGGCCACGGCGAACACGTCGGGCCAGGCGAGGTCCTCGTTCAGCTCGGCCCGGGTGAAGCGGGCGGCCAGCCAGGTGCCGGCGAAGATGCCCACCGTCTTGCCGACGACCAGGCCGAGGACGACGCCGAGAGGCTCGGGCCGGGTGAAGACCTGCCCGATGGCTCCGCCGGAGAGGGCGACCCCGGCGGAGAACAGCGCGAAGAGCGGGACGGCGAGGCCGGCCGAGAGGGGGCGGACCAGGTGCTCGATGTGCTCGCCGGGGGAACGCTTCTCGCCCTTCCGGCGGGTGCAGCGCAGCATCAGGCCCATGGCGACGCCGGCGATGGTCGCGTGGACGCCGCTGTTGTACATCAGGCCCCAGATGGCCAGGGCGAGCGGGACGTACACGTACCAGCCGTGCACGCCCTTGCGCAGCAGGAACCAGAACAGGACCAGGCCGAGGAGCGCGCCTCCGAGCTGCGGGAAGCTGATGTCGCTGGTGAAGAAGACCGCGATGATCAGGATCGCGAAGAGGTCGTCGACGACGGCGAGGGTCAGCAGGAAGGCGCGCAGGGCGGACGGCAGCGAGGTGCCGATGACCGCGAGGACGGCGAGGGCGAAGGCGATGTCGGTGGCGGTCGGGACCGCCCAGCCGTCCGTCGACCCGCCGCCGATGACGTTGACGAGGGCGTATACCGCCGCGGGCGTGGCCATGCCGCAGACGGCGGCGATCACCGGGAGCGCGGCCGCTTTGGGGTCGCGCAGGTCGCCCGCGACGAGCTCGCGCTTGAGCTCGATGCCGGCGACGAAGAAGAAGAGGGCGAGCAGGCCGTCGGCCGCCCAGTGCTGGAGCGACAGGTCGAGGCCGAGGGCGGCAGGGCCGATGTGGAGGCTGCGGACGGCCTCGTAGCTGTCGCCGAAGGCGGGGATGTTGGCCCACAGCAGGGCGGCGACCGCGGCCACGAGGAGCAGGACGCCGCCAACCGTCTCGGTGCGCAGGGCATCGGCCACGAAACGCCGTTCGGGCAGGGAGAGAAGGCCGGGGAACGTGCGGCTGCGGCGGTCGGTGGAGCGGGGCGCGGCCACGAGAGGGCACCTCCGGGTGGTGGGACGGCATGGCGGAACTCGTTGCCGACCAGACTTCCCGGCGCACCTGCGTTTTTACGTTTCCCTAACCGTACAGGAGCGCGCAGGGACGAATCGGGTGATCATCACCTTATGTGCGAAAGGGGCATCCGGCGCGTCGCGCTGGATGCCCCTTTCCGGCTCCGATCCCTGCCAGGCCCGATCCCTGCCAGGCCCGATCCCTGCCAGGCCCGATCCCTGCCGGGCCGGGCCGGGCCGGGCCCGGCCCGGGCTCAGTCCTCGCTGCCGGCCGTGGGCAGCTTGCTCTGGATGAGGCCCATGACCGAGGAGTCGGACAGCGTGGTGACGTCGCCGAGCTCGCGGTTCTCCGCCACGTCGCGCAGCAGACGCCGCATGATCTTGCCGGAGCGGGTCTTGGGCAGCTCCGCGACGGGCAGGATGCGCTTCGGCTTGGCGATGGGGCCGAGGGTGGCGCCCACGTGGTTGCGGAGGTCCGCGACCAGGGCCTCGTCCTCGCTGGCCGTGCCGCGCAGGATGACGAAGGCGACGATGGCCTGGCCGGTGGTCTCGTCGGCGGCGCCCACGACGGCCGCCTCGGCGACCGCGGGATGCGAGACGAGCGCCGACTCCACCTCGGTGGTGGAGATGTTGTGGCCGGAGACCAGCATCACGTCGTCCACCCGGCCCAGCAGCCAGATGTCGCCGTCCTGGTCCTTCTTGGCGCCGTCGCCCGCGAAGTAGCGGCCCTCGAAGCGGGACCAGTAGGTGTCCACGAAGCGCTGGTCGTCGCCCCAGATGGTGCGCAGCATCGACGGCCACGGCTCGGTGAGGGCCAGGTAGCCGCCACCGCCGTTCGGGACCTCGTTGCCCTCGTCGTCCACGACCGTGGCGCCGATGCCGGGCAGCGCGCGCTGCGCCGAGCCGGGCTTGGTCTCGGTGACGCCGGGCAGCGGCGAGATCATCATCGCGCCGGTCTCGGTCTGCCACCAGGTGTCCACGATCGGGCAGCGGTCGCCGCCGATGTGCTTGCGGTACCAGATCCAGGCCTCGGGGTTGATCGGCTCGCCGACCGAGCCGAGCACGCGCAGGCTCGACAGGTCGAACTTCGCGGGGATGTCGTCGCCCCACTTCATGAACGTGCGGATCGCGGTGGGCGCGGTGTACAGGATGGTGACGCCGTACTTCTGCACGACCTCCCAGAACCGGCCCTGGTGCGGGGTGTCCGGCGTGCCCTCGTACAGCACCTGCGTGGCGCCGTTGGAGAGCGGCCCGTAGACGATGTAGGAGTGGCCGGTCACCCAGCCGATGTCGGCGGTGCACCAGTAGACGTCGGTCTCCGGCTTGAGGTCGAAGACGGCGTGGTGGGTGTAGGAGGCCTGCGTCAGGTAGCCGCCGGAGGTGTGCAGGATGCCCTTGGGCCTACCCGTGGTCCCCGAGGTGTAGAGGATGAACAGCGGGTGCTCGGCGTCGAAGGCCTGCGGTGCGTGCTCGGCGGACTGGCGGCCGACCGTCTCGTCCCACCACAGGTCGCGGCCCTCGGTGAAGGCGGTCTCCTGGCCGGTGCGGCGCACCACGAGCACGTGCTCGACCTGCGGGCACTTGGCGACGGCCTCGTCGATGGCGGGCTTGAGGGCGGAGGGCTTGCCGCGGCGGTAGCCGCCGTCGGCGGTGATGACCAGCTTGGCGTCGGCGTCCTGGATGCGGGAGGCCACGGCGTCGGCGGAGAAGCCGCCGAAGACCACCGAGTGCGCGGCGCCGATCCGGGCGCAGGCGAGCATCGCCACGACGGCCTCGGGGATCATGGGCAGGTAGACCGCGACCCGGTCGCCGGCCCCGATGCCCAGCTCGGTCAGGGCGTTCGCGGCCCGGGAGACCTCGTCCTTGAGCTCGGCGTAGGTGATCGCGCGGCTGTCGCCCGGCTCGCCCTCGAAGTAGAGGGCGACGCGGTCGCCGTGGCCGGCCTCGACGTGCCGGTCCACGCAGTTGTAGGCGACGTTCAGCCTGCCGTCCGTGAACCACTTGGCGAAGGGCGGGTTGGTCCAGTCGAGGGTCTCGGTCGGCTCCACAGCCCAGGTGAGGCGGCGGGCCTGCTCGGCCCAGAAGCCCAGCCGGTCCGCCTCGGCCTCTGCGTACGCCGCTGTCGTCACATTGGCGGCGGCGGCCAGATCGGCGGGCGGTGCGAACCGCCGCTCCTCCTTGAGCAGATTGGCCAGGCTCTCGTTGCTCACGACATCTCCCTTTCCCAGGGTGTCCGTTGCGTCCCCTTGGGCATAGCTCATCAGTCGGGCGCCCAGGTGACAAGGGTTGGCCCAGAATTGGTTTAGACCTATAGCGCGCCGGGGCCGCGCGCGCGAGCGGCCCCTTCCCGCCGCAGGGCGCGGGAAGGGGTCGACCGGTTGCACGGATACGGGAGGTTATCGGTTCAGGCCGCCCTGGCGTCAGGCGTGTTGGCCGACAGTGTCAAAAACCCGGCAGTCGAAAAAATCCTCTCCCTCCGACAGCAGGTAGGCCTGGGCCTCGCCCACGTGGAAGTACATTCCGTGCAGCTCCAGCGTGCCGTCGGCGAGTCGCCGGGCCACCGATTCGTGCGCCCTGAGGTGCTCCAGCTGCTGCACCACATTCGTCAGGCACAGCTGTTCGACGGCGTCCGCGGGGAGCCGGCCCGAGATCCGGGCCCAGGCGTGGTGGCGGCTGTCCATCCGCCTCAGGCTGGGCAGGCCGTGCCGCAGCCACCGGCTCAGCGGGGTCGCCGGGTCCCCCGGGACGGAGTTGAGCAGGGCCTGCATGGCGCCGCAGCCGGAGTGTCCGCACACGGTGATGCTGTCCACCCTCAGCACGTCCACCGCGTACTCGATGGCCGCCGCGACGGAGTCGTCCGAGGTCTCGGCTCCCGGCAGGGGGACCAGGTTGCCGACGTTGCGGACGGTGAACAGGTCGCCCGGACCGCTGGCCGTGATCATGCTGGTCACGAGGCGGGAGTCCGCACAGGTCAGGAAGAGCTGCGAGGGCCGCTGCCCCTCGCGGGCCAGCCGGGCGAGCTCGTCGCGGACGTGCGGGGCGGTGTCCCGCTGGAAGGCGGTGATGCCGCTGGCGAGCCGGCTGGCGCCGCGGGTGCGCGGGGCCGGGGTCCGGTGGTCGCAGTGGTTCTTCCACGGGGTCCAGGGCCGGCAGCAGTGGTGGCCGTCCCGCCGGGCGCCGAGCTCGCCGCCCGCCCTGGGGGCGGCGCCGGGCCGGCCGCCGTCCGGCCGGTCGCCGTCGGGCCCACCCCCGTCCGGCCGGTCGCCGTCCGGTTCGTCGGCGTCCAGGGCGGCGGCGCCGGAGGCCGCCGCCGGGCGGCCCGTCACCTCCAGTGAACCGCCGTGCGCCAGATGGGAGTCCTGCCAGTCCTGGAGCGTCTCGTACGCGGCGTGGTCCATGAACGAGCCGTCCAGCTCGATGACCACGTGCCCCCGGTGCGGGACCTGGTTCAGCATCCGGCTCAGCCTCGGCACCGCGAGGAACGTCAACTGCCCGCGCACCCACACGTGGTGGGCGCCGTCCCGCTCCTCCACGGTGATCCGGGTCCGGGTCAGCCGGTGCAGGGCCACGGCCACGGCCGCCGCGATCCCGATGGCGACGCCCTCCAGGACGCCGCCGAGCACCACGGCCACGACCGTCGTGGCGTACACCAGGAACTCCCGGTGTCGGGTGATGTTGCGCATGTGCGTGATGCTGACCATCTGCACCCCGACCGCCATCACGAGCGCGGCCAGCGCCGCCAGCGGGATCAGGTCGAGGGCCGGGACCAGCAGCGCGGCCGCGAGCACCACCCACAGGCCGTGCAACATGGCCGATTTCCGACTGGCCGCCCCGGACTTGACGTTGGCCACGCTGCGCACGGCCACACCGGTGATCGGCAGTCCGCCGCACGCTCCGGAGACGATGTTCGCCGCACCCTGGCCGCGCAGCTCCCGGTCGAGGTCGGCGCGCGGCGGCCGGTCGGCCGTACGGCGCTCGGAGGCGATCAGCTTGTCCGTGGCGACCGCGGACAGCAGGGACTCCACGCTGCCGACCAGGGTGATCGTCAGGGCGGCGGCGATGAGGCCGAGGACCGGGCCCTCGGGCAGCTCGGGCAGGGCGTGGCTGCGCCAGGACGGCAGGTCCACCCGCGGCAGGCTGAGCCCGCCCAGTGCCGCGCAGGCGGTGGCGGTGGCGACGGCGGCGAGCGCGGCCGGCACCTTGCGCAGGGCCCGGCCCTGCCGCCCCGGGAGCCGCGGCCAGCCGAGCAGGACGGCCAGGGTCAGCGCGCTGACGCCGAGCGCGGTCGGGTGGATGTCGGCCAACTGGCCCGGCAGCCCCTTGACGTTGGCGACGGCCGAGCTCTGCGGCGTGCCGCCGAGCACGATGTGCAGCTGGGCCAGGGCGATCGTGACCCCGATGCCCGCGAGCATGCCGTGCACGATGGCGGGGCTCACCATCAGCGCGGACCGGGCGGTGCGCAGGGCGGCGAGCCCCAGCTGGCAGCAGCCCGCGAGCACGGTGATGGCGCAGGTCGTGCGCCAGCCGTAGCGCTGGATCAACTCCGCGGTGACGACGGTGAGTCCGGCGGCGGGACCGCTGACCTGGAGCGGCGCGCCGCCCAGGCACCCGGCCACGATGCCGCCGGCGGCCGCGGCCACCAGGCCGGCCTGGAGCGGGGCGCCGGTGGCCAGCGCGATGCCGAGGGAGAGCGGCAGGGCGATCAGGAACACGGTCAGGGAGGCGGACAGGTCCGCCGCGAGGTCGGTTCGGGGCTTCTCGCCGGGCGTGTTGCCGAGCTCGTCGGATGGGCGCTTGGGGAAGGAAGTGGCTGTCACGGTCCCGTCTCCTCTGTGAGGGATGAAGCGGCGGGAATCGGTCGATGGCGGTGTAAAGCTGTCAGAAGTTCCAACACTCAGTAAACGAAAGGTAATGCAGAGTAAAGCTCTGCGAAAGACGATACGGGCGAATGGCCGAGAGAATCCCCCTCATGGGTGATTAAGCATTTTGTACGGCTTGTCATACCTTCTCCGAGGTGGGTCGCGTGGGACGTTGCGGCGCGGAAGCGAAGTCCCGCGGTGCAACTGGAGGAGAGGTGGACGGATGATCGCCGCCACGAAGAAGACCGCCGGCGGCCTGGTCGCCATGGCCCTGGTTCTGGGGGCCGCCGGCTGCAGCAGCTCGGAGTCCGCCCGGCCCCGGGTGAAGAAGGGCGCCGCCGCCCCGCAGGCCCCCGGCAGTGTGAACCGGCCCATCGGCGACGGCTCGACCGCGTTCACCGGCCCGCAGCCGAACGTGCAGAAGGTGCGCAGGCTGAAGCCCGGCGAGAAGCCGCCGCAGTTCGTGGTGTTCTCGTGGGACGGGGCCGGCGAGGACAGCCAGAGGCTCTTCTCGCACTTCCGCGAGGTCGGCAAGAGGTACAACGCCCGGATGACGTACTTCCTCAGCGGCGTGTACCTGCTCCCGGAGGAGAAACGTTCCCTCTACACCGCCCCGCAGCACTCGTCCGGCAGCTCCGAAATCGGCTTCGGCGACCTCCAGGGCATCAGGGACACCACCGTGCAGCTCCGCGCCGCATGGCTGGAGGGCAACGAGATCGGCACCCACTTCAACGGCCACTTCTGCGGCCCCGACGGCGGCGTCGGCACCTGGTCCGTCGAGGAGTGGAAGAGCGAGATCACCCAGGCCAAGTCCTTCGTCAAGAACTGGAAGACCAACGCCGGCCTGAAGGACATGGAAGCGCTCCCCTTCGACTACGACAAGGAGCTCATCGGCGCCCGCACCCCCTGCCTCGAAGGCCAGAAGAACTTCATGCTCGCGGCCAAGGAGATGGGCGGCTTCCGCTACGACTCGAGCGGCATCAGCAAGCAGGTCTGGCCGAAGAAGACCGACGGCCTGTGGGACCTGCCGCTCCAGCTGGTGCCCCTGCCCGGCCGCGCCTTCGAAACCCTGAGCATGGACTACAACTACCTGGTCCACCAGTCCGGTACGGCCACGCAGGGCGACCCCTCGCAGCACGCCTACTGGGGCAACCAGATGCGCGACGGCCTGCTCCAGGCCTTCGAGCGGGCCTACGGGGGCAACCGCGCGCCCCTGATCATCGGCAACCACTTCGAGTCCTGGAACGGCGGCACCTACATGCGCGCCGTCGAGGAGACCATCAAGACCGTCTGCACGCGCCCGGACGTCCGCTGCGTGCCCTTCCGCGAGCTCGCCGACTGGCTGGACGCACAGGACCCGAAGGTCCTGGAGTGGCTGCGCACCCTCGACGTCGGCGAAGCACCGAAGGAGGGCTGGACGAAGTTCCTGACGGCGGGGCCGCCGGCCGAGCCGACCGCCCCCACCGGGGTCAAGCCGGCTGCGGAGCCGGACACGGAGCCGGCTGCAGCGGATGCGGGCGAGGACTGAGCGCCTGCGCCGCCCCCGGCGCGCCGCCGGCCTCCTCGCGCAGGACGAATCCGGGGTCGACCTGGGCCGCCAGGTCGACCCCGGTCTTCGCGTTGCCCCAGCTCTCCGCGTTCCGCAGGTGGAAGTGCACCATCTGCGCCGTGTACCGCTCCCAGTCGCGCAGGGCGTACGAGCCGTCGACCGCCTCCCGCAGGACCTGGAGGGCCTGCCGGTTGTCCGCCTCCAGCTGCCCGAACGCGGGCGGCCGGCCCTTCTCCATCGCCCGCACCCAGTCCGAGTGCCCGACGGTCACCAGCAGGTCCTCGCCCACCTCGTCCCGCAGGAACGCCACGTCGTCCGGGCCCTGCACCTTGTTGCCGACGACCTTGAGCGCGATCCCGAAGTCCCGGGCGTACTCCTTGTACTGGCGGTAGACGCAGACGCCCTTGCGCGTCGGCTCGGCGACGAGGAACGTCACGTCGAAGCGGGTGAACATGCCCGAGGCGAAGGAGTCCGAGCCGGCGGTCATGTCGACGACGACGTACTCGTCCGCCCCGTCGACCAGGTGGTTGAGGCAGAGCTCCACCGCCCCGACCTTGGAGTGGTAGCAGGCAACGCCCAGGTCCGACTCGGTGAACGGCCCGGTCGCCATCAGCCGTACGGGCCTCCCGTCGAGCGGCACCGGGCGCGCGCAGGCCTCGTACACCGGGTTGTCCTCGGTCACCCGCAGCAGGCGCGAGCCCGCGCCCGGCGGCGTCGTCTTGATCATCGAATCGGCCGACGCGATCCGCGGGTTGGAGCCCCGCAGGTACTCCTTGATCAGCGGCAGGTGCGCGCCGAGGGCAGGCAGCGCGGCCGCCTGCTCCTCGTCGAGGCCGAGCGCGGCGCCCAGGTGCTGGTTGATGTCGGCGTCCACCGCGACGACCGCGGCCCCGGCTGCGGCGAGGTGGCGGATGAACAGGGAGGACAGGGTCGTCTTGCCGCTGCCGCCCTTTCCCACGAAAGCGATCTTCATGTTCACGAAGCGTAGCCGCTGTATCGCTTTGGGTGGCGCATCCGAGTGAAGAAGACCACTCCAAGGGGGGTCGGTGCCGAGGGCGTCGAGTGCGTAGTCTCCCTACTTATGAGTAGCGCTGCCGACCCGCTGGCCGCCCTGGGTTCGCTCCCGGGCGTTGCCGAGACCGTGGACTCCGTACGCAAGGCCGTGGACCGGGTGTACGGGCACCGGATCATGCGCCGCCGCAGCGCGGAGCTCACCTCCGAGGCCGCCCTCCGCGGGGCCCGCGGGAGCGCGGCGCTGTCCGGGGCGGACTGGGCGCTGGAAGAGGTGCGCCGCCGCACCGACTTCGGCGCGGACCCCGAGGCGCGCACCGTCGGTGCCGCCCTGCGGCTCACGGCCGAGGCCGGGCAGCTGCTGAGCATCTGGCGGCAGTCGCCGCTGCGCGTGCTGGCCCGCCTGCACCTGGTCGCCTCCGGGTCGACGGCCGACGGCGATGTGGTCGGCCGGCCCCGCCTGGCCGGCGAGCCGGTGGACGAGCCCCTGGTCGGGGAGCCGCTGCCCTCCGCCGACGAGGTCGCCGGCCGGCTGGACGGCCTGTCGAGGCTGGTGATCGCGGGCACCGCGGCCCCGGCGCTGGTGCTGTCGGCGGTGGTGCACGGGGAGCTGCTGGCGCTGCGCCCGTTCGCCTCGTACAACGGGCTGGTCGCGCGGGCGGCCGAGCGCATCGTGCTGATCAACAGCGGTCTCGACCCGAAGGCGGTCTGCCCGGCGGAGGTCGGCCACGCGGAGCTGGGGCGGGATGCGTACCTGACGGCCTTCGCCGGCTACGTGTCCGGGACCCCGGAGGGCGTGGCGCAGTGGATCGCGCACTGCGGGCGGGCCGTGGAGCTGGGCGTCCGGGAGACGACGGCGGTCTGCGAGGCGCTGCAGCGCGGCGCGGCGTAGCGCCCGAGGGCCCGTACGCAGGTCCGTACACAGGGTTGCGGCGACACCGTCCTGCTGTGGTGCCGCCGCTGGCATTCACGCCCAGTTACCAAGCGTCCTCGATATGCGCCCATCAGGTCGGGGTCTTTGCCCGCTTTCCTGGTGTGGCTGGCCCGTAATCGACGGGTCGACGTCGCGTGGGTGCTCGGCGTTCCTGCAATTCGGTCCGTGGGCCTCTACTGCGTTCTTAAAGATGATCCTCTCGGATGTTCTTCGGTCTCGCGGGCCGTGATTCCTTTGTACTCCGCTTCGGTGGCAAGCGGAACCCCTGGCTGATTTTTTTACTTTCCAGGATGATCGCGGACGAACCGGACGGGCGTGTCCGTGCAGGTCGGGGCCCCGGGCCGGCCGCCGCCGGCCGCCGCCCGCGGCCGCTCGGCCGCGGGCGTGCGGTGCGGCAGGTCCGGGGCCGGCGGTGCGGCTCAGGCGGAGGCGGCCGCGGCTGCGGCGGTGCCCGCGGTGGCGGCGGCTGCGGCGGCGGCCAGCGCGCCGGAGCGGCGCCGGTTCGCGTACCAGACCAGCCCGGCGGTGGCCGCGGCCGCACCCACCGCCGCGGCGGCGACCAGCGCCGGGCGGGTGGGCATGGACAGCCCGGGGAGCCGCTGCTTCAGCCGCACCGGCCGGTTGAACACCAGCACCGGCCACTCGCGCGCCACCGCCTCGCGCCGCAGCGCGCGGTCGGGATTGACGGCGTGGGGGTGGCCGACCGCCTCCAGCATGGGGATGTCGGTCACCGAGTCGCTGTACGCGTAGCACCGGGACAGGTCGTAGCCCTCGGACTCGGCCAGCTCCCGCACGGCCTCGGCCTTGGTGGGGCCGTACGCGTAGTACTCGATCTCGCCGGTGAAGCAGCCGTCCTCGCCGATGACCATCCGCGTGGCGACGACCCGGTCCGCGCCGAGCATCTCGCCGATCGGCTCGACCACCTCTGCACCGGACGTCGAGACGATCACGACATCGCGGCCCGCGGTGTGGTGGGCCTCGATGAGGGAGGCGGCCTCGTCGTAGATCAGCGGATCGATGAGGTCGTGCAGGGTTTCGGCGACGATCTCGCGCACCTGCTGGACGTTCCACCCCTTGCAGAGCCCGGACAGGTACTCCCGCATCCGCTCCATCTGATCGTGGTCCGCGCCGCCGACCAGGTAGATGAACTGGGTGTATGCGGTGCGCAGTACGGCCCGGCGGTTGATCAGACCGCCGTGGTAGAAGGACTTGCTGAACGTCAGAGTGCTTGACTTCGCAATGACCGTCTTGTCCAGGTCGAAGAAGGCTGCGGTGCGGGGCGACGAGTGCGGCAAGGGCTGGATTTCCACGCCCCGAGCATATGCGCCCACCATTCGGCGTAAGGTGTGGCGCGTGGGTTTGCCTGAGAAGGCTCTCGGGTACACCATGGAAGTCACGGATCGTTCGCGACCGTGCTAACCCGGTCTGGCTCCTCCCCCCCCGAGTCGGACCGTGGGGACGACCCCCGCTCTCCCCCCCGGCGGGGGTCGTCGCATGTCCGGACGCGGTTCGCGTCCTCGCCTCCGGTGCCGGGTGCCCATTCCCGCGGCCCTCCCTCCTCGGCGGGCCTGCGTGGTCGAGGCCCTCACCCCATCAGACTCGTTACGGTGCGTAGTGGTTCCGCCGCGCTCCGGAACTCACCTGTTGGAGTGACGGAGTTATTCACAAGGTTCCCGTTGTCCACGGTTTTCGAGCAAGATCCACTTCTTTTTCCGGATCGCTGCACGGTGATTCCGGCCGCGAAGTCCGCGGCACTGGGATTTGCGGTGAGAAGGGGGCGGAGACCGTGGCTGGATCGAAGTCGTGTGAACTGCGCGAGCGGGCCGGGTCAGACGGAATCAGGCCGGTGGCTCCGGAGGGCGGGCCGGCGCCCGCGGGCGGCCGGCCGCTGATCATCACCGAGGACCCGCTGCTCCTCGACGACCTGCTGCGGCTGTGCGCGGCAGCAGGCGCCGAACCCCACGTGCACCACGCGGTGCCCGGGCGAAGCGGAGGCGGCGGGGCCGTCGGCGAGGGCACCGCGGGGCCGCCGGGGAGCGCCGGCGGGCCGCCCGACAGCACCGGCGGTCCGGCCGGAAACGTCGGGTGGGACACCGCGCCGCTCGTCCTCGTCGGGGACGACGCCGCCCGCCGGGTGCGCGGGGCGCCGCGCCGGCCCGGGGTCCTCCTCGTCGGCAGGGACCTGGACGACCCCCTCGTGTGGCAGCGCGCGGTGGAGATCGGCGCCGAGGAGGTGCTGAGGCTCCCCGACGCCGAGACCCTGCTCGTCGACCGCATCGCCGACGTGGTCGAAGGGGCCGGGAGGAGCGCCCTGGCCGTCGGGGTCATCGGCGGCAGCGGCGGCGCGGGGGCGTCCACCCTCGCGTGCGCCCTGGCCGTCAGGGCCGCCCGGGCCGGAGAGCGGACCATCCTCATCGACGGCGACCCGCTCGGCGGCGGCATGGACGTGCTGCTCGGCGGGGAGAGCGCCGAGGGGCTGCGCTGGCCGGACCTCGCCGGTTCCCGCGGCCGGGTCGGCGCGGGAGCGCTGGAGGAGTCCCTGCCCGAGCTGCACGCGCTGCGCGTACTGAGCTGGGACCGCGGGGACCGGGTGGTGGTGCCGCCCGCCGCCATGCGCTCCGTGGTCGCCGCTGCGCGCCGCCGCGGCGGGGTCGTGGTGGTGGACCTGCCCCGCCGCGTGGACGAGGCCGTCGCCGAGGCACTGGCCCAGCTCGACCTGGTGCTGCTGGTGGTACCGGGCGAGCTGCGGGCGGTGGCCGCGGCGGGCCGGGTCGCGGCCGGGGTGCGGATGGCGGCCCGCGACGTGCGCGTGGTCGTACGGGGCGGGCCGGCGGGCGGACTCGACGCCGAAGCGGTGGCCGGGCTGCTGGGGGCGCCGCTGGCCGGGGAGGTGCCGGTCGAGGTGGGGCTCCCGGGGCGGGTCGCCGAGGGGGAACCACCGGGCGGGCACGGGCGGGGCGCGCTGGCGCGGTTCTGCGACGGCTTCTGGCGGCGGGTCCTCGGTCCGGCCGCCGACCGGGGGGTGACGGCATGAGCACGGTGCTGCTGGACGCGGTGCGCCGGCGGCTCGCCGAGACCGGGGCGGAGCCGACCCCGGCCCGGGTGGCGGCGGCCCTGCGGGCCCAGGGCCGGCTGCTGGGCGACGCGGAGGTGCTGGGCGCCGCGGCCGAGCTGCGGTCCGAACTGGTCGGTGCGGGCCCGTTGGAGGCGCTGCTCGCCGACCCCGAGGTCACCGATGTGCTGGTGGCCGCCCCGGACCGGGTGTGGGTGGACCGCGGCGGCGGGCTGGAGCTGACCGGGGTGACCTTCGCCGACGCCGACGCCGTGCGCAGGCTCGCCCAGCGGCTGGCCGCCGTCGCGGGACGCCGCCTCGACGACGCCCGCCCCTGGGTGGACGCCCGGCTGCCGGACGGCACCCGGTTGCACGCGGTCCTCCCGCCGGTGGCGGTCGGCTCGGCCTGCCTGTCGCTGCGGGTGGTGCGGCCGCGGGCGTTCACCCTGGACGAGCTGGTCGCGGCGGGGACGCTGCCGCCCGGCGGCCAGCGGCTGCTGCGGGACATGGTCGAGGCCCGGCTGTCGTTCCTCGTCTCCGGCGGGACCGGCACGGGCAAGACCACCCTGCTCAGCGCCCTGCTGGGGCTGGTCGGACCCGGTGAGCGGATCGTCCTCGCCGAGGATTCCGCCGAGTTGCGCCCCGACCACCCCCATGTGGTGCGGCTGGAGACCCGGCCCGCCAACCAGGAGGGTGCGGGTCTGGTCACCCTGGCGGACCTGGTCCGGCAGGCGCTGCGCATGCGGCCGGACCGGCTGGTCGTCGGCGAGGTGCGGGGAAGCGAAGTGGCGGATCTGCTGGCCGCGTTGAACACGGGACACGAAGGCGGCTGCGGCACTGTCCACGCGAATGCCGCCGGGCACGTCCCGGCCCGGCTGGAGGCGCTCGGAACCGCCGCGGGCCTCGACCGGGCCGCCCTGCACAGCCAGTTGGCGGCCGCGCTGACCCTGGTGATCCACCTGGTGCGGGACCGGGCCGGGCGGCGGCGGGTGGCCGAGGTGCACGTGCTGGAGCGGGACGCCACCGGGCTGGTGGTCACCGTGCCGGCGCTGCGCTGGTCCGCCCGGGGGTTCGCGCGGGAGTCCGGCTGGGAGCGGCTGCGTCCGCTGCTGGGAGGTTCGCGGTGAACGGCGCGGGGGTGGTGCCGGTGCCCGTGTTCGCCGGGGTGCTGTGCGCCGGGACGGCCGCCTGGGCGCTGTCCGGGGGCGACCGGGTGTCCCGGCGGGCCCGGGTCCTGCTGGCGGGAGGCGGACCGGCGGTGCCCGGCGGACCGGCCTGCCGGGAGCGGCTGCTGGTCGCGGTCAGGGAGCGCGCCGTCCGCTGGCGGGAGTGGGCCTGCCTCGGGGCGGGGCTCGCGGTCGCGCTGCTGGGCGGCTCGGTGATCCCGCTGGTGGCGGGTGCCGCGGCCGTGCCCCTGGTGCGGCGCTGGCTCCGCGCGCGGCAGCGGGAGCGGGACCGGTCCGCGCGGGCCGCCGAGGTGATCGCCCTGTGCGGGGCGGCGGTGGGCGAACTGCGGGCCGGGGCCCAGCCCGGGCAGGCCCTGACGGCGGCGATGCGCCGGACGGTCGCGGGCCCGGGCGGCCCGGGAGCGGCGGAGACGGCGGTGCTGGCCGCCGCCGCGTTCGGCGGGGACGTTCCCGCCGCGCTGCGCCAGGCGGCGCGGGAGCCCGGGGCGGAGGGGCTGGCCGGGATGGCCGCCTGCTGGCGGATCTCCGTGGACGGCGGCGCGGGCCTGGCCGCCGGACTCGACCGGCTGGAAGGAGCGCTGCGGGCCGAGCGGGACCGCAGGGAGGCCCTGCGCGCCCAGCTGGCCGGGGCCCGGTCGACGGCGGCGGTGCTCGCCCTGCTGCCGTTGGTCGGGCTGCTGATCGGCACCGGGCTCGGGGCGGATCCGCTGCGCGTGCTGCTGCACACCCCGGTCGGGTGGGGCTGCCTGCTGGCAGGCGGGGTCCTGGAGGGGCTCGGGCTGCTGTGGTGCCGACGGATCGTACGGACGGGGGAGCGGTGATGGGCGGGCTCGCGGTCCACAGGCTGGGGACAGCGCTGTGCCTCGCGGTGGCGGTGCTCGGCGCGGTGTCCGCGGTCGTGGCACACGTCCGGGCGCGCACGGCCCGCCGCAGGGTCGCCGCGCTGCTGCCGGCGGGACCCCAGAGGCGGCGGCCCGTCCTCGGGGCGCGGATACGGGGCCTCGCGGGGGCGTGGTGGGGCCCGGCGGGGGTGCTGCTGGCGGTGTGGGTGCTGGTCGGCGGGGCGCCGGGGGCGGCGGCCGGCTGCGCTGCGGCCTCCGCGGCGTGGTGGCTGCGCCGCCGGATGCCGGGCAGGACGGCCGGGGCCGGGGTGGAGGAGGCGGAGCGTCAGCTGCCCTTCGCCGCCGATCTGTTGGCCGCCTGTCTCGCGGCCGGGGCCGGGCCGGTGGAGGCCGCGGAGGCGGTGGGTGAGTCGCTGGGCGGCCCGGTGGGCGAGCGGCTGGCGCTGGCCGGGGCGGAGGTGCGGCTCGGCGGTGAACCGGGCGCGGCCTGGGGGAGGGTGGCGCGGATCCCGGGCGCAGGGGCGCTCGCCGCGTGCCTGGAGCGGGCCGCGCGGACGGGGGCGCCGGCGGCGGAGCCGGTCGCACGGCTGGCGACCGCCCTGCGGGAGGAGCGGTCCCGGCAGGCGGCCGCCCGGGCACAGCGGGCGGCGGTGCACGTCACCGCACCGGTGGGGCTGTGTTTCCTCCCCGCGTTCCTCGCCGTCGGAGTGGCTCCGGTGGTGATCGGAATGGCCTCGGGCCTTCTCTCCGGAACGTGAGATCGCGAAACACGCCCGGTAGGTAAATCAGAACTGAGATCACGTCAAGAACGAATATCAGCGGGAGGTTGTCATGAGGATCATGTGGTTTCGTGTGCGGGCGGCGCTCGGCGGCCGGGCGGGCGATGCGGGGATGTCCACTTCCGAATACGCCATGGGCACGATCGCGGCGTGTGCATTCGCAGCCGTTCTGTACAAGGTGGTGACGAGCGACGTGGTGTCCTCGGCGCTCCAGTCGACCATCGGGAAGGCGCTCGATGTGCCGTTCTGAGCGAAAGCCGCGGCGTATCGGCGGACGGGGAAGCGACCGGGGATATGTGACGGCGGAGGCCGCGCTGGTCATTCCCGCGCTGGTGCTGTTCGCGGCGCTGCTGGTGTGGGCGCTGATGGCGGCAGCCGCGCAGATCCGCTGTGTGGACGCGGCCCGGGCCGGTGCCCGGGCGGCGGCCCGGTCGGAGCCGGCGGAGCAGGCGGTGGCGGCGGCCCGGGCGGCCGCTCCGCCCGGCGCCGAGGTGGCGCTGGAACGGGAGGGGGACCTGTGGCGGGTGCGGGTGGCGGCGCCGCCGCCGGGGCCGGGCGGGCTGCCGGTACGGCTCGGGGCCCAGGCGGTGGCCCTGGCCGAGGACAGCGTGGGGCCGCCGCCATGAGGGGCGACCGGGGCTCGGCCACGGTGTGGGCGGCGCTGGTGGCGACCGTGCTGGGGGCGGTCTTCGGCGGGGTGCTCCTGCTCGGGCAGGCGGTGCTGGCCCGCCACCGAGCCGCGGCCGCCGCCGACCTGGCGGCCCTGGCCGCGGCGGCGACCTGGGCGCACGGCCCGGAGGCCGCCTGCGCCGCCGCCCGCCGGGTGGGCCGGGCCCAGGCCGCCGACCTGTCCGCCTGCGTCCTCCGGGGCGAGGTGGCAGAGGTGGCCGCCCGACCCGCGGCCGGCCCCTTCCGGCCGGCGATCACCGCCCGAGCCGGCCCGCCGCAGGCCGCCGCCCCGGACGACCCGCAGGCAAACACCGTTCCGGCCCCGTCGCCGGCCGTCACCGGCCCGAGCCGCTCGCCGGCTGTCGCCGCCCCCGGCCCGTCGCAGGCTGCCACGGGGCCGGCGGGGGCAGGGGGCGGGGCTCAGGTGGCCGCGGACAGCAGGCGGGTCAGCAGGCGGACGGCGCCGCGCTTGTGGAGGGGGTCGTTTCCGTTGCCGCACTTGGGGGACTGGATGCAGGACGGGCAGCCGGCCTCGCACTCGCAGGCGGCGATGGCGTCGCGGGTGGCCGTCAGCCAGGCCAGCGCCGTGTGGAAGGCCCGCTCCGCGAAGCCGGCTCCGCCGGGGTGGCCGTCGTACACGAAGACCGTGGGCAGGAGCGTGTCCGGGTGCAGCGGGACGGAGACGCCCCCGATGTCCCAGCGGTCGCAGGTGGCGAACAGCGGGAGGAGGCCGATGGAGGCGTGCTCGGCGGCGTGCAGGGCGCCGCCGAGGATCTCCGGGCCGATCCGGGCCTCGTCGAGCTGGTCCTCGGTCACGGTCCACCACACGGCCCGGGTGCGCAGGATGCGCGGCGGCAGGTCCAGCTTGGCCTCGCCGAGCACCTCGCCGGTGATCAGCTTGCGGCGGAGGTAGGACACCACCTGGTTGGTGACCTCCACCGAGCCGAAGCAGAGCCGGGCGTCCCCCCACGGGATCTCGGTCTCGGTCTCCAGGACGGAGATGGAGGTGGTGTCGCGGGCGGTGGTCGAGAAGGGCGGGCTGGCCTCCTCGACCAGGGCGACCGAGTCCTCCAGGTCCAGCCGCTGCACCAGGTAGGTGCGGCCCTGGTGGAGGTGGACGGCGCCGTCGTGGACGGCGGTGTGCGCCGCGGACGCGTCGACCGTGCCCAGCAGGCGCCCGGTGGAGGACTCGACGATCTGCACCGGGCGGCCGCCGCCGCCCCGGATGTCGGTCAGGTCCGTCGCCCGCTCCCGGCGCGTCCAGTGCCAGGCCGTGGCCCGGCGGCGCAGCAGCCGCGCCGCCTCCAGCTGCGGCATCAGACCCGTGGCCGCCGGGCCGAACAGGGCGAGGTCGTCCTCGGTCAGCGGGGACTCGGCAGCGGCCGCGCACAGGTGCGGGGCCAGGACGTACGGGTTGTCCGGGTCCAGGACCGTGGCCTCCACCGGTTGGCGGAACAGGGCCTCCGGATGGTGGACGAGGTAGGTGTCCAGCGGGTCGTCCCGGGCGATCAGCACGGCCAGGGCCCCCTGTCCCGCACGCCCGGCCCGGCCCGCCTGCTGCCACAGCGAGGCCCGGGTGCCCGGGTAGCCGGTGATCAGGACGGCGTCCAGGCCGGCCACGTCCACGCCCAGCTCCAGGGCGGTGGTGGCGGCCAGGCCGAGCAGCTCGCCGGAGTGCAGGGCCTGCTCCAGCGCGCGGCGCTCCTCGGGCAGGTAGCCGCCCCGGTAGGCCGCGACCCGGCGGGGCAGGGACCGGTCCGCCTCGGCGAGCCGCTCCTGGGCGATCACCGAGATCAGCTCGGCCCCGCGTCGGGAGCGGACGAAGGCCACCGTGCGGACCCCCTGGACGACCAGGTCGGTCAGCAGGTCGGCGGTCTCCGCCGTGGCGGTGCGGCGCACCGGCGCGCCCTTCTCGCCCCGCAGGTCGGTCAGCGGCGGCTCCCACAGGGCGAAGACCACCTCCCCGCGCGGCGAGGCGTCGTCGGCGACCTCGGTGACCGGGAGGCCGGTCAGCCGGGACGCGGCGGCCGCCGGGTCGCTCGCGGTGGCGGAGGCCAGCAGGAAGACCGGCTCGGCGCCGTAGCGGGCGCACAGCCGCCGCAGCCGCCGCAGCACCTGTGCCACGTGGGAGCCGAAGACGCCCCGGTAGGTGTGGCACTCGTCGACGACCACGTAGCGCAGGGTGCGCAGGAAGGAGGCCCAGCGGGCGTGCCCGGGCAGGATCGCGCGGTGCAGCATGTCGGGGTTGGTCAGGACGTAGTTCGCGTACTGGCGGACCCATTCGCGCTCCTCGACCGGCGTGTCCCCGTCGTAGACGGCGGGCCGGACCGCGTGGCCCAGCGGCGCGGCGAGCTCCCGCACGGAACGTCGCTGGTCGGCGGCCAGAGCCTTGGTCGGGGCCAGGTAGAGGGCGGTCGCACCCCTCCCGTTGGGGGCCTCGGCGCCGTCCGCGAGGGCGGAGAGCACGGGGGCGAGGTAGGCCAGCGATTTGCCCGACGCGGTGCCGGTGGCGACGACCACGGACTCGCCGTCGAGGGCGTGCTCGGCGGCCGCTGCCTGGTGTGCCCACGGGTGTTCGATCCCCGCAGCCCGGATCGCGGCTACGACATCCGTTCGGATGCGGTCGGGCCACACGGCATGACGACCCTCCCGGCGGGGCAAGTGCTCCGTATGGGTGATGCGCGCAGCTCGAAGAGACCCCCGTGACAGGCGGTCCAGAACCGTGTCGGGAGCGGGTCGCGGGTCCTCGGGTGCCGTGGGACGACCGGGGCGGTGAGTATTGGCCATTGGAACCGAGTGTGTCACCGGCGTGCGGGACAATGGTCCGAAGGCGTCGTGCGCGCCTGCCGGTAAGTGATTGAATGCCATCGCGGCAGCCAATCCCTCCCCCGCTCTCGGGTGGGGAGGCCCCTGGGGGGCGCCGCTCGATAGCAAGGTGCTGGAGGATCCGTGGACCTGTCCCTGTCGACTCGCACTGTCGGCGACCGCACGGTCGTGGAGGTCGGTGGCGAGATTGATGTGTATACCGCGCCCAAGCTGCGCGAGCAGTTGGTCGAGTTGGTGAACGACGGCAGCTACCACCTGGTTGTCGACATGGAGCGGGTGGACTTCCTCGACTCCACCGGCCTCGGTGTGCTCGTGGGAGGCCTCAAGCGCGTCCGTGCGCACGAGGGCTCGCTGCGCCTGGTGTGCAACCAGGAGCGCATCCTGAAGATTTTCCGCATTACCGGCCTGACCAAGGTGTTCCCGATCCACACGACGGTGGAGGACGCCGTCGCCGCCACCGACTGACGAGTTCCGCCCCGGTGCGCCGCGCGGCGGCGCCCGGGGAGGGAGCCGAAGAGCAGCGGGGGCGCGGGCCGTGGGCGGTCCGGGCCCCTGTAAGGCACGCCCGTAGTCCGAGGGGGACGCAATGGCCACCGTTGAACTGCGCTTCAGCGCCCAGCCCGAGCACGTCCGGACGGCCCGCCTGGTCGCGGCCGCCGTGGCACGGCGGGCCGGCGTGGAGGAGGCCGTGCTCGACGAGGTCCGCCTCGCGGTGGGCGAGGCCTGCTCGCGCGCCGTGGGCCTGCACCTCAGCAACGGGCTCACCGCGCCCGTACGGGTGGTCCTGACCGAGGAGGAGAAGCTGTTCTCCATCGAGGTCGGCGACGAGGTCCCCGGGCCGGGCGGCGGGCCGGGAGACACCGTGCCCGGGCTCGACGCCGCCCTGGACCCGGATGCGGACACCGAGGACGAGATGGGGCTCGCGGTGATCAGCGGGCTCGTCGACGACGTCGAGGTGACGACCAGTGAGCGGGGCGGAACCATCCGGATGAGCTGGCCCGTTTCGGCGAACCCCGAACTCTCCTAGGCCGTGTAGCCCCTCCTGCCCGGCGTATTATTCGATCTTATTCAAGGCCCTGCTGAGCAGGGCCTTTTTCGTGCCCGCAGGAAATTCCTAGATCGATGACCACGGGTCAATGCCTTTGCCCCATTACCTCTTTCGGGGGTAATGGAGTGGCGCGATCTATTGGTGGGGGGCGAGAGCAGGCCAATTCCGTTTCCTGCGCACTGTTTTGCTCGGGACCGGCTCCCTACAATCCGTCCACATCTTGAGCTCATCACGTCAAGGAGGACGAATGACGGGGCTCTTCACCCCTGAAGCGCCGGACGGCACAGCCGATCTGGCCGCCGCGGTACTCACCGATGACAATCGGCTCATCGTGATGGTGATCGCGGCCGTGGCAATTGCCGCACTCGTCGTCGCGCAGATCCTGGTCCGCCAGGTTCTCTCCGCCGACGAGGGAACCGACAGCATGAAGAAGATCGCCGCCGCCGTACAGGAAGGCGCCAACGCCTACCTGGGCCGGCAGCTGCGCACCCTCGGCATCTTCGCCGTCGTCGTGTTCTTCCTGCTGTTCCTGCTTCCCGCCGACGACTGGGCGCAGCGCGCGGGACGCTCCGCCTTCTTCCTCGTGGGCGCGCTCTTCTCGGCGACTACCGGCTACATCGGCATGCGCCTCGCGGTCCGCGCCAACGTCCGCGTCGCCGCCGCCGCCCGCGAGGCCACCCCCGCCGAGGGGGAGCCCGCCAAGGACCTCACCGACGTCTCCCACAAGGCCATGCGGATCGCGTTCCGCACCGGCGGGGTCGTCGGCATGTTCACCGTCGGCCTCGGCCTCCTCGGCGCCTCCTGCGTCGTCCTGGTCTACGCGGCCGACGCCCCGAAGGTCCTGGAGGGCTTCGGCCTCGGCGCCGCGCTGATCGCGATGTTCATGCGTGTCGGCGGCGGCATCTTCACCAAGGCCGCCGACGTCGGCGCCGACCTGGTCGGCAAGGTCGAGCAGGGCATTCCGGAGGACGACCCGCGCAATGCCGCGACCATCGCCGACAACGTGGGCGACAACGTCGGCGACTGCGCCGGTATGGCGGCCGACCTCTTCGAGTCGTACGCCGTCACCCTCGTGGCCGCCCTCATCCTCGGCAAGGCAGCCTTCGGCGACCTGGGCCTGGCCTTCCCGCTCATCGTTCCCGCCATTGGCGTCGTCACCGCGATGATCGGCATCTTCGCGGTCTCCCCGCGCCGTTCCGACCGCAGCGGCATGACCGCCATCAACCGCGGCTTCTTCATCTCCGCCGTGATCTCCCTGGTGTTCGTCGCCATCGCCGTCTACGCCTACCTGCCGGCCACCTACCAGGAGCTCGTCGGCGTCGAGAACACGGCGATCACCCAGCACTCCGGCGACCCGCGGGTCCTCGCCCTCGTCGCCGTCGCCATCGGCATCGTGCTCGCCGCCCTGATCCAGCAGCTCACGGGCTACTTCACCGAGACCACCCGCCGTCCCGTCCGGGACATCGGCAAGTCCGCGCTGACCGGCCCCGCCACGGTCGTCCTCGCCGGCATCTCCGTCGGCCTGGAGTCCGCCGTCTACACGGCGCTGCTCATCGGGCTCGGCGTCTACGGGGCCTTCCTGCTCGGCGGCACCTCGATCATGCTCGCGCTCTTCGCGGTGGCCCTGGCCGGCACCGGCCTGCTCACCACCGTCGGCGTGATCGTCGCCATGGACACCTTCGGGCCCGTTTCCGACAACGCCCAGGGCATCGCCGAGATGTCCGGCGACGTCGAGGGCGCCGGCGCCCAGGTCCTCACCGACCTCGACGCCGTCGGCAACACCACCAAGGCCATCACCAAGGGCATCGCCATCGCCACGGCCGTGCTCGCCGCCGCCGCCCTGTTCGGCTCGTACAACGACGCCATCTCCACCGCGGTGAGGGAGGTCGGAGCCAAGGCCGGGGAGATGAACCTCAGCCTCGACATCGCCCAGCCCAACAACCTCGTCGGGCTGGTCCTGGGCGCGGCGGTGGTGTTCCTGTTCTCCGGCCTCGCCATCAACGCGGTGTCCCGCTCCGCGGGCGCCGTGGTCTACGAGGTGCGCCGCCAGTTCCGCGAGCGCCCCGGAATCATGGACTACACCGAGAAGCCCGAGTACGGCCGCGTCGTGGACATCTGCACCAAGGACGCACTGCGCGAGCTCGCCACCCCCGGCCTGCTCGCCGTCATGGCGCCCATCGCGGTCGGCTTCGTCCTCGGCGTCGGCGCGCTCGGCGCGTACCTCGCGGGCGCCATCGGCTGCGGCACGCTGATGGCCGTCTTCCTCGCCAACTCCGGCGGTGCGTGGGACAACGCCAAGAAGCTCGTCGAGGACGGCCGCCACGGCGGCAAGGGCAGCGAGGCCCACGCCGCGACGGTCATCGGCGACACGGTCGGCGACCCGTTCAAGGACACCGCCGGCCCCGCGATCAACCCGCTGCTCAAGGTCATGAACCTGGTGGCGCTGCTGATCGCGCCGGCCGTCGTGCAGTTCAGCTACGGCGTCGACAGCAGCCCGACCGTCCGCGCGATCGTCGCGGTCATCGCCATCACCGTGATCGTCGCCGCCGTGTACGTCTCCAAGCGGCGCGACATCGCGGTCGGCGACGGGGGCGACGGCACGGGAACCGAGCGGGTGGCGCAGCAGCCGGCCGACCCCGCGGTCGTGTCCTGACACGGCGGGTCTCCCCGAGGGACCGAAGGCACGTCCGAACGGCGGGCGGGCGGCGCGGACTGACGCGCCGTCCGCCCGCCGTTCTGCGTGGCCGGAAGGGGGCCGTGTATCTTCCGGGCCGAGAGCCTGCGAAGGGACCAATCCGGTGAACAAGAAGCTTGCGTCCGCGGTGTCCGGCGGTGCGGTACTGATGCTCGTGCTGTCCGGGTGCGGCGGCGACGACGGCAACGAGAAGGCCAACGCGTGGGCCAAGAAGGTCTGCGACAAGTGGTCGCCCGAGCTGAAGAAGATCGAGACGGCCAACGCCGACATGAAGCGCGTGTCCAGCGCGACCACCAAGCCGGACGAGGTGCAGAAGACCGACTCCGCGGCCTTCCAGGCCCAGTCCGATGCGTACAAGGCGATGAGCGCCGCGGTGTCGTCGGCGGGGGCCCCGCCGACCAAGGACGGCCAGGCGACCCAGACCGCTGCGGTCCAGGGCTTCGACGCCGCGTCCAAGGCCTACGCGGACCTGAAGGCGAAGATCGACGCGCTGGACCCCAAGGACCAGAACAAGTTCGCCGACGGCCTCAGCCAGCTCTCGGCCGGCATCGCGGAAGCCAACAAGGGCAGCAAGGAGGCCTACGACAAGCTCACCGCGGGCGGCCTGGACAGCGCGATCAACAGCCAGAAGGGCTGCAAGGTCACGGCGCCCGCCAAGTGAGCCCCGGCGGCCGCGCCGTGGCCCGTGCGGCACACGGATCCGCGCCGTCAGCCGACACAATGGACGGGTGAGTACCACCAACCTTCCCGCGCCCGACCGCGCCGCCGAACTCCGCGCCGCCCTGCTCGCCGCCGGCTTCACCGCCGACGGCCTGCTGGAGCTGCTCGGCGCCCCCGCCTACGCCGCGCTGGCCCGCAGCGAGACGGTCCCCGCCCTGCGCGCCACCCGAAGCCGCGGCACCGGCCCGCTCGCGAGCCTGGTGCGGCTGTTCCTGCTCCAGCAGCCGGAGCCGTACGCGCACGCGGCGCAGGCGCTGCCCGTCGAGGCGGCGCTGGCCGACGGCTGGCTGCGCCGGGGGGAGGCCGCCGACGGCGAGGACACGGTGCTCGCCACCGTCGACATCCGCCCGTACGGGGGCCCGGACGGCGAGGACTGGTTCATCGTCTCCGACCTCGGCTGCGCGGTCGGCGGGGCCGGCGGGATCGGCAGCCGTGACGAGGGCGTGGTCCTCGGTGTCGGCGGCGCCTCCACCACGCTGGCCGGGATCACCGTGCGCACCCCGGTCGCCGGCGCCCTCGACCTCGGCACCGGCTCCGGCATCCAGGCCCTGCACGCCGCCCGGCACGCCACCCGGGTCACCGCCACCGACGTCAACCCGCGGGCCCTGGACATCACCCGGCTGACGCTGGCGCTGTCCGGGGCCCCGGAGGCCGAACTGCTCCTCGGGTCGCTGTTCGAGCCGGTCGGCGAGGCGACATACGACCTGATCGTCTCCAACCCGCCGTTCGTGATCTCCCCCGGCGCGCGGCTGACGTACCGGGACGGCGGCATGGGCGGCGACGACCTGTGCCGGACCCTGGTCCAGCAGGCGGGCGCCCACCTCAACCCGGGCGGGTACGCCCAGTTGCTCGGCAACTGGCAGCACGTGGAGGGAGAGGACTGGCGCGACCGGGTCCGCTCCTGGGTGCCGCGCGGCTGCGACGCGTGGATCGTGCAGCGTGACGTGCAGGACGTCACGCAGTACGCGGAGCTGTGGCTGCGCGACGCGGGGGACCACCGCACCGAACCCGCCGAGTACGCACGCCGGTACGAGGACTGGCTCGACGAGTTCGAGGCCCGCAAGACCAAGGCGGTCGGCTTCGGCTGGATCACCCTGCGCCGCAGCGACGCGGCCGAGCCGTCGATCGTGGTCGAGGAATGGCCGCACACGGTGGAACAGCCGCTCGGCGACGCCGTCCTCGCCCACTTCGCCCGCCAGGACTACCTGCGCGAGCACGATGACGCGGCCCTGCTGGACGCCCGCTTCGTCCTGGTCGACGAGGTCGTTCAGGAGCAGGTCGGCGCGCCCGGGGCGGAGGACCCGGAGCACGTCGTGCTGCGGCAGAACCGCGGCATGCGGCGCGCCACCACGGTGGACACGGTCGGGGCGGGCTTCGCCGGCGTGTGCGACGGCTCGCTCAGCGCGGGCCGGATCCTGGACGCGATCGCGCAGCTGGTGCAGGAGGACCCGGTCGCGCTCCGGGACCGGACGCCCGAGGCGATCCGGATGCTGGTCGGGCAGGGCTTCCTGGAGCCGGTCGTCGACCGCTGACCCGGTCCGGCCCCGCCGCCACCCCCGCCCGCCTCCGTCCCCGCCCCCGCCCCCGCCGCCCGGTGCCGGTGCCGCAGCTGTGATGTAACCCGCGGTTCGCCCGCCGTTCTCCCGCGGCTGGCAGGCTCCCGGGTACGAGGTCGGCCGGCGGGGACCCCGGGGTGCCGGGGGGATTCCGGGGGAGCCCGAGAGCGGCGCGGCCTGTGGCCCGGTGACAAGGGAGAACGGCATGGAACGCGGTCCGGCGATCTTCGCGGCGGCCGTGTTCCTGCTGTTCGGGACGGCTCTGCTGGCCTGGACGGGGGCGCGTGCCCGCGGTGGCGCGCCGGTGGCCGAGGGCGTGCGCCCGGCTGTGGCCGTACCGCTGGCCCTGCTCGGCGGCGCGACGGCGGTGGCCCTCGGCGTGTGGTGCCTCACGCGGCTCTGAAGCCGCGGGATTCGGGAAACCCTCGAGATCGGGCGGATCCGGGAGAATCGGGGAGATCCGGAAGATCCGGAAGATCCGGGGAGCCGGGGGATCCAGGAGATCCAGGAGATCCGGGAGGTCCGCGAACAGATCCGCGAGTGGGTCCGCGGGCGGATCCGTGAGCCCGCCTCCGCCCGCCTCCGCCGGGATTCCGCCCCGGCCGCCGCGGCGAATGCCGACCGATTCGCGCCGATGCCGGCCGACGGAGGAAACCGGACGTCAGGCGGGGTGCGGGCGCGCGGCCAGACGGCCCCCTGGCCACTCGGGCCAGTGATCGGGACGGGTCCGGCGGGGTATCCGGGCGGCAGGAATGGCACTTGTCGGGTTACCGTTCGAGTGGCCGTTGCGGGCTTGTGCCGTTTGACACGGGGGCGGGTTGTACCGTCACACTCCGCAGCGTCGCCGTACTGCGACCGAGTGCCGACCGGAGAGAAGAGCCAAGTTGTCCCCGACTAGCGAGACCGCACAGGGCGGCCGCCGACTTGTCATCGTCGAGTCCCCTGCCAAGGCGAAGACGATCAAGGGCTACCTCGGCCCGGGATACGTCGTCGAGGCGAGCGTCGGGCACATCCGCGACCTCCCGAACGGCGCCGCCGAGGTCCCCGACAAGTACACGGGCGAGGTCCGCCGCCTCGGCGTGGACGTCGAGCACGACTTCCAGCCGATCTACGTCGTCAACGCGGACAAGAGGGCGCAGGTCAAGAAGCTCAAGGAGCTGCTGGCCGAGTCCGACGAGCTCTTCCTCGCCACCGATGAGGACCGCGAGGGCGAGGCCATCGCGTGGCACCTCCAGGAGGTCCTCAAGCCCAAGGTCCCCGTCCACCGGATGGTCTTCCACGAGATCACCAAGGACGCGATCCGCGAGGCCGTCGAGAACCCGCGCGAGCTGAACCAGCGCATGGTCGACGCCCAGGAGACCCGCCGCATCCTCGACCGCCTCTACGGCTACGAGGTCTCGCCGGTCCTGTGGAAGAAGGTCATGCCGAAGCTGTCGGCGGGCCGCGTGCAGTCCGTCGCCACCCGCCTCGTCGTCGAGCGCGAGCGCGAGCGCATCGCCTTCCGCTCCGCCGAGTACTGGGACCTGACCGGAACCTTCGCCACGGGCCGGGCCGGCGACCCCTCCGACCCCTCGACGCTCGTCGCGCGCCTGAACACCGTCGACGGCAGGCGCGTCGCGCAGGGCCGCGACTTCGGCGCGAACGGTCAGCTGAAGAACGGGGTGCTGCACCTCGACGAGGCGAACGCGCGGGCCCTGGCCGCCGCGCTCGCGGACAGCTCGTTCGCCGTCCGCTCGGTCGAGTCCAAGCCGTACCGCCGCTCCCCGTACGCGCCCTTCCGTACGACGACGCTCCAGCAGGAGGCCTCGCGCAAGCTGGGCCTCGGGGCCAAGGCGTGCATGCAGGTCGCGCAGAAGCTGTACGAGAACGGCTTCATCACCTATATGCGTACGGACTCCACGACGCTCTCGGACACGGCCGTCGCGGCCGCCCGCGCGCAGGTCACGCAGCTCTACGGGGCCGACTACCTGCCGGAGAAGGCCCGCGTCTACGCCGGCAAGGTCAAGAACGCGCAGGAGGCGCACGAGGCGATTCGCCCTTCGGGTGATCGTTTCCGCACGCCCGCCGAGACCGGCCTGACCGGCGACCAGTTCCGCCTGTACGAGCTGATCTGGAAGCGGACCGTCGCCTCCCAGATGAAGGACGCGACCGGCAACTCGGTCACCGTCAAGATCGGCGGCGTGGCCGCCGACGGCCGGGACGCCGAGTTCACCGCCTCCGGCAAGACGATCACCTTCCACGGCTTCATGAAGGCGTACGTCGAGGGTGCGGACGACCCGAACGCCGAGCTCGACGACCGCGAGCGGCGCCTCCCGCAGGTCGCGGAGGGCGACGCGCTGGCCGCCGAGGAGATCACGGCGGACGGCCACGCGACCAAGCCGCCGGCCCGCTACACCGAGGCCTCGCTGGTCAAGGAGCTGGAGGAGCGGGAGATCGGCCGCCCGTCGACGTACGCGTCGATCATCGGCACGATCCTGGACCGCGGCTACGTCTTCAAGAAGGGCACGGCGCTCGTGCCGTCCTTCCTGTCGTTCGCCGTGGTCAACCTCCTGGAGAAGCACTTCGGCCGGCTCGTCGACTACGACTTCACGGCGAAGATGGAGGACGACCTCGACCGCATCGCCCGCGGCGAGGCCCAGGCCGTGCCGTGGCTGAAGCGGTTCTACTTCGGTGCGGAGGGCGACGCCGTGCAGGCCGGCCCGGCCGACGGCGACCACCTCGGCGGCCTGAAGGAGCTGGTCACGGACCTGGGCGCGATCGACGCCCGGGAAATCTCCTCCTTCCCCGTCGGCGAGGGCATCGTGCTGCGCGTCGGCCGGTACGGGCCGTACGTGGAGCGGGGCGAGAAGGACGCCGAGGGCCACCAGCGGGCGGACGTCCCGGGCGACCTGGCTCCGGACGAGCTGACGGTCGGGTACGCGGAGGAGCTCTTCGCCAAGCCGAGCGGCGAGTTCCACCTCGGCCAGGACCCGGTCAGCGGGAACGAGATCGTGGCGAAGGACGGCCGGTACGGCCCGTACGTGACGGAGATCCTGCCCGAAGGCACGCCGAAGACGGGCAAGAACGCGGTGAAGCCGCGGACGGCGTCCCTCTTCAAGTCGATGTCGCTGGACACGGTGACCCTGGACGACGCGCTGAAGCTGATGTCGCTGCCGCGGGTCGTGGGCGCCGACGCCGAGGGCGTGGAGATCACGGCGCAGAACGGCCGCTACGGCCCGTACCTGAAGAAGGGCACGGACAGCCGCTCCCTCGAGACCGAGGACCAGCTCTTCACGATCACGCTGGACGAGGCGCTGGCGATCTACGCGCAGCCGAAGCAGCGGGGCCGCGCAGCGGCCAAGCCGCCGCTGAAGGAGCTGGGCACGGACCCGGTCAGCGAGCGCCCGGTGGTGGTGAAGGACGGCCGGTTCGGCCCGTACGTGACGGACGGCGAGACGAACGCGACGCTGCGGCGGGACGACGACGTCGAGACGATCACGCCGGAGCGGGGCTACGAGCTGCTCGCGGAGAAGCGGGCGAAGGGTCCGGCCAAGAAGACGACGGCGAAGAAGACCGCGGCCAAGAAGACGACGGCGAAGAAGACGACGACGGCGGCGGCAGCGAAGAAGACGGCCGCCAAGAAGACGGCGGCCAAGACGACGGCGGCGGCCAAGACGACGGCGGCGAAGAAGACGGCGGCGGCGAAGAAGACGGCGGCGAAGAAGACGGCCGCCACCCCGCCCACGGAGTCCTGACCCAGCTCCCGCGCCCCGGCAGGGGCGCGGGAGCTGCCCGAGCAACCCGGGCGGCCCGCATCCGGCCCACAACGGTGCGGCCCCCGCCCCGGGGTTGTCCACAGCCTTCCGCACCCGCCGAGCGCAGCGGATAGGCTGGGCGGATGACGCGAGCCGAGCAGCCGACTGGCGTGACCGCCCCCCCGAACCCCTCCTACGACGAAGCCCTCGCCGCGGATTCCCGCGAGCGGGCGCTGCGTGCCCTGCTGCGCACCCCCAGGCTGCGCCGTCTGTGGAGCGCCCAGCTCGTCAGCGGCATCGGCGATGCCCTCGCCCTGCTGGTCCTGGTCGTGCTCGCCTTCCAGGCGGCCGTCTCCCAGGGCACCTTCGGCACCGGTACCGGCTACCGGGGCTGGGCCCTGGCCGTCGCCGCCGTCTTCGGGGTCCGGATCCTCGCCACCCTGCTGTTCGGCGCGGTCCTGCTCGGCCCGCTCGCCAAGCTCACCGCCGCCGGCGGCAGGCTGGACCGCCGCTGGACGATGGCCGCGGCGGACGGGATCCGGATCGCCCTGTTCGTCGTCGCCCCGCTCTGGCTCGACTGGATCCCGGCGCACGCGCTGACCGCGCTGCTGGCCACCGTCTTCGTGGCCGGCGCCGCCGAGCGGCTGTGGACCCTGGCCAAGGAGAGTGCCGCTCCCGCCCTGCTGCCCGAGCCGCCGCCGGAGGGGGCGACCGTACGGCCGCTGCCCGACCACCTCGACGCCCTGCGCCGGCTGACGCTGCGCACGACGTTCGCCGTGATGCCCGCCGCCGCGGGCGCGCTGCTCGCCGCGACGCTGATCGGCAAGGTCCTCGGCCTCGGCGTGGACTGGTTCGCCGCCAACCAGGCCGCGCTCGGTTCGTACGTGGCCGCCGGCCTGTTCGCCGCGTCGCTGTCGCTGCTGCTGCCCCTGGTCCTGCCCGCCGAGAAGACGCCGCGCCCGCGGTCCCCGCTGGAGGGCCTGCGGGCCCCGAAGGCGGGGGACCGGCCCGACAAGGGCCGCACCGGGGCGATCCCGCTGCTCGTCCTGGCCTGCGCCGCGGTCGCCGGGGCGGTGGCCTGCGCCGCCGCCGTGGCCGTGCTGCACGCCTTCGACCTGGGCGGCGGCCCGGCCACCTTCGCCCTGCTCGTGCTGGCCCTGCTCGGCGGCACCGGCGCCGGCATCCGCGCCACCCAGGCCGGCAAGGTGCTGCCCACCCTGTCCCGCCGCCGGCTGCTGGCCCTCGCGATCGCCGTGGCCGGCACCGCGCTCCTGCTGACCGGCCTGGTCACGGACATGGCGACCGTGGTGTTCCTGTCGCTGCTCGCCGGCCTCGCCGCGGGCGTGGCCGCCAACACCGGGCACACCCTGCTCGACCAGGAGAGCGAGGAGTTCCGCCGGGCCCGGGTCGCCGAGCACCTTCAGGCCGTCGTCCGGGTGGCGGTGGCGCTCGGCGCCGTCCTCGGCCCCGTCGTGGCCGCCGGGATCGGCCCGCACCGACTGGCCTTCGCGGGCCTCGTCTTCGCGTACGGCGGCGCCGCGTACACCCTGATGATCGTCGGCGCCCTGCTGCTGCCGGCCGCCGTCGTGGTGCTCGCCAAGGCCGACGACCGCGCCGGCGTACCGCTGCGCCGCGACCTGCGCGAGGCGCTGCGCGGCGGGGAGCCCGACCAGGCGCCGGCCGGCACCGGCTTCTTCATCGCCCTGGAGGGCGGCGACGGCGCCGGCAAGTCCACGCAGGTCCAGGCCCTGGCCGAGTGGATCCGCGGCAAGGGCCACGAGGTCGTCGTGACGCGCGAGCCGGGCGCCACCCCGATCGGCAAGCGGCTGCGCGCGATCCTCCTCGACGTCTCCTCGGCCGGGCTGTCCCACCGCGCCGAGGCCCTGCTGTACGCCGCGGACCGGGCCGAGCACGTGGACTCGGTGGTCCGCCCCGCCCTGGCGCGCGGCGCGGTCGTCATCTCCGACCGCTACATCGACTCCTCGGTCGCCTACCAGGGCGCCGGCCGCGACCTGTCGCCGACCGAGATCGCCCGGATCTCGCGCTGGGCGACCGACGGGCTCGTACCGAACCTGACCGTGCTGCTCGACGTGTCGCCGGAGACCGCGCGGGAGCGGTTCACGGAGGCGCCCGACCGGCTGGAGTCGGAGCCCGCGGAGTTCCACCAGCGGGTCCGCTCCGGCTTCCTGACCCTCGCCGCCGCCGACCCCGGTCGCTACCTGGTGGTCGACGCCGGGCAGGATCCGGAGTCGGTCGCCACCGTCGTCCGGCACCGGCTGGACCGCATGCTGCCGCTGTCGGAGGCCGAGCGGGCCGCCCGGGCCGAGGCCCGGCGCCGGGCCGAGGAGGAGGCCCGCCGCAAGGCCGAGGAAGAGGCGGCGCGCAAGGCGGAGGAGGAGCGGCTGCGGGCCGAGGAGGAGGCCCGCAGGGCCCGGGAGGCCGAGGAGGCCCGGCGCAAGGCCGAGGCCGAGGCCGCAGAGGCCCGCCGGATCGCCGAGGAGGAGGCCGCCCGCCGGGCGGAGGAGGAGCGGCTGCGCGCCGAGGAGGAGGCCCGTGCCCGGGCCGAGGCCGAGCGGCGCCGCGCGGAGGCCGAGGAGAAGGCCCGCGCGGCGGAGCAGGAGCGGCTGCGCCGGGAGGCGGAGGAGGAGGCCCGGCTGCGCGCCGAGGCCGAGGAACGGCGCCGGGAGAAGCAGCGGCGGGCCGAGGAGGCCCTGCTGAAGGCCGAGGAGGCGCGCCGGCAGGCGGAGGCCCAGGCGGCGGCAGCCGCCGCGGCCGCAGCCGCCCGGGCTCCGCAGTCCCCGGCCGCGCCCGGCCCCAAGGTGTCCATGAGCAAGGAGCCGCACCCGGACGACGCGGTGACGGTCGAGACCCCGATGGTCGGGACCCCGCCGGTCGGGACCCCGCCGGTCGGGACCCCGCACGTCAGGCCCCCGGTGGACAAGCGGGTGGTCCGGCCGGACGACGTGACCCAGACCGTGCCGGTGCCGAAGGCCGACCCGGCGGCGGAGACCTCCGTGCTGCCCGCCGTCGACGCGTCCGGAGCCGCGGACCAGACGGCCGTACTGCCGCCCGTACGCCCGTCCGGTACATCCGGCACGTCCGGCTCGGACTCCCGCAAGGGCGGGCAGGGCGGGTCGGACGACCAGGCGTCCGCGTCCTCCGGGCAGCAGGCGTACTCCGCCGTGCGGCCCACGGCCCGGCGCCCCCAGGAGGACCCGGCCGACCGGGTGCCGCCGGGCATCTTCCGGGACTCCGGCGACGACGTGACCCGCGAGCTCCCGCTCCTCGACGACGGGGGCCGCCCGGACGGGGGCCGCACGGGCCGGCCGCGCCCCTCCTGGGCCGAGGAGACCCCGCTGGACGACCTGCCGACCCTGGCGGACGAACTGCTGGGCCCCCACCGGGACGGCGAGGACGGCGAGGACGGCGAGGACGGCCCGCGCCGCCGCCCCTGACGGGGATGCCGCCGGCGACGGGGATTGTCGGCGGCAGGCCCCACACTGGGTACGCGGTACGAGCAGGACGGCACGTGGAAGGCGGTGGGCGGGATGCCCGTGTGGGACGAGCTGGTGGGCCAGGAGCGGGTGCAGGCGCAGCTGGCCGCCGCGGCCCGTGACGCCGACGCCCTGGTGACCGCGGTCGACGCCGGGCAGGAGCCGCCCCCCGCGTCGAAGATGACCCATGCGTGGCTGTTCACCGGCCCGCCCGGCTCCGGGCGGGCCACCGCCGCCCGCGCCTTCGCGGCCGCCCTGCAGTGCACCAGCCCCGACCGCGCCCTCGGCGGCGAGCCGGGCTGCGGGTTCTGCGACGGCTGCCACACCACCATGGTCGGCACGCACGCCGATGTGGAGGCCGTCCGTACGGATCTGCTGTCCATCGGCGTCAAGGAGACCCGCGACCTGGTCCGCCGGGCGCAGCTGTCCCCGGCCGTGGGCCGCTGGCAGGTCATCGTCCTGGAGGACGCCGACCGGCTGACCGAGGGTGCGGCCAACGTGCTCCTCAAGGCCGTGGAGGAGCCCGCCCCGCGCACGGTGTGGCTGCTGTGCGCGCCCTCGATGGAGGACGTGCTGCCCACCATCCGCTCCCGCTGCCGACTGCTGACCCTGCGTACCCCGTCCGTGACCGCCGTCGCCGACCTGCTGGTACGGCGCGACGGCATCGAGCCCGCCGTCGCCGCGTTCGCCGCGCGCGCCACGCAGGGGCACATCGACCGGGCCCGCCGGCTCGCCCAGGACGAGGGTGCCCGGGCCCGGCGCGCCACCGTGCTGAAGCTCCCGCTCCGGGTGGACGACGTGGGGGGCTGCCTCAAGGCCGCCCAGGAACTCGTCGACGCCGCCGCCGAGGACGCCAAGCTGCTCGCGGAGGAGGTCGACGCCAAGGAGACCGAGGAGCTGAAGGCCGCGCTCGGCGCCGGGGCCGGCACGAGCGGGCGGCTGCCGCGCGGCACGGCGGGCGTGATGAAGGAGCTGGAGGACCGGCAGAAGCGCCGCCGCACCCGTACCCAGCGTGACAGCCTCGACCTGGCGCTGACCGACCTCACCGGCTTCTACCGGGACGTGCTGGCCCTTCAGCTCGGCTCCGCGCTGGCCATCGCGAACGAGGACCTCCGCGCGGACCTCGACCGGGTCGCGCGCGTCGGCGGCCCCGAGCGCACCCTGCGCCGGATCGAGGCGATCAGCGCCTGCCGCGAGGCCCTCGACCGCAACGTGGCCCCGCTCCTCGCGGTCGAGGCGATGACGATGGCCCTCCGCGCCGGCTGACACCCCGGTGGACACCCCGGCGGACACACCGGGCCTCGCCGGGGACCACCCTGGCGGACACACCCGTTGACCGTTCACCCGTACGGGCGACTCGGCGGGGCCGGGGCACGCACGGCCGGGCCTGCCGGGCCGGGGCGGCAGCGGCGGCGCACGGCGAGCCGCCTCCCAGGCCGCCCGCCCCCGGGCCCGCCCGGCCGACGGCCCTCACACGACGTAGGCTCCGGGGATGGACACCAGTCGCCTGCTGCGCACCACCGGAACCGTGATCGCAGCCGCCGGGCTGCTGCTCTCCGGGTGCACCTCGGACGGTTCGGCGGGCTCCCGGGCCGCCGCGTCCGCCACCCGGGGCGCCGTGGCGTCGGCCCAGCCGTCCGCCGTGCCGGCCGCCCTGCACCCGTACTACGAGCAGAAGCTGAGCTGGCGCGACTGCGGTGTCCCCGGCTTCCAGTGCGCCACCATGAAGGCCCCGCTGGACTACGCCCGCCCCGACTCCGGCCAGGACGTCGAGATCGCGGTGGCCCGCCGCCCCGCCACCGGGCCGGGCAAGCGGCTCGGCTCGCTCGTGGTCAACCCCGGCGGCCCCGGCGGCTCCGGCATCGGCTACCTCCAGGCGTACGCGGGCATCGGCTACCCGGCGGCGGTCCGCGCCCGGTACGACATGGTCTCCTTCGACCCGCGCGGGGTGGACCGCAGCAGCCCGGTCGAATGCCTGACCGGCCCGGCCATGGACGCGTACACGCAGGTCGACCAGACCCCCGACGACGCCGCGGAGCAGGCCGCGCTGGTGGCGTCGTTCAAGGAGTTCGCGGCCGGCTGCCAGGAGCGCTCGCGGCGGATCCTGCCCCACGTCTCCACCGTCGACGCCGCCCGCGACATGGACATGCTCCGCGCGGTGCTGGGCGACGAGAAGCTGGCGTACGTCGGCGCCTCGTACGGCACCTTCCTCGGGGCGACGTACGCGGACCTCTTCCCCGGCCGGGTCGGCCGGCTGGTCCTGGACGGCGCCATGGACCCCTCCCGCTCCGCCCTCGACATGAACCGGGACCAGACCGAGGGCTTCGAGACGGCGTTCCGCTCCTTCGCCAAGGACTGCGCCAAGCAGCCCGACTGCCGGCTCGGAAAGGGCAGCCCAGAGGCGATCGCCGAACGCCTTGCCGCCTTCTTCCGGACGCTCGACGCCAAGCCGGTGCCCAGCGGCGACCCGGACCGCCCGCTGGGCGAGTCCCTCGCCACGACCGGGGTGATCGCCGCGCTGTACGACGAGAGCGCCTGGCCGCAGCTGCGCGAGGCGCTCGCGAAGGCGATGGACGGCGACGGCGCCGGCCTCCTCGGCCTCGCCGACAGCTACTACGAGCGCGAGGCGGACGGCAAGTACGCCAACCTGATGTACGCCAACGCCGCCGTGAACTGCCTCGACCAGCCTGCGGCCTTCTCCGGCCCCGACGCGGTCGTCGCGGCCCTCCCCTCCTTCCGGAAGGCGTCCCCGGTCTTCGGCACGGGCCTGGCCTGGGCCTCGCTGAACTGCACGTACTGGCCGGTCAAGGCCACCGGCGCGGCCCGGCCGCTGACGGCGAAGGGGGCCCCGCCGATCGTCGTGGTCGGCACTGTCCGCGACCCGGCCACCCCGTACAAGTGGGCGCAGTCCCTGGCGGGCCAGCTCGACTCGGGCGTCCTCCTCACGTACGACGGCGACGGCCACACGGCCTACGGCCGCGGCAGCACCTGCATCGACAACGCCGTGAACGCCTACCTCCTGGAGGGCAAGCCCCCCGCGAACGGCAAAAAGTGCACCTGACGATCACGTGGTTCGGGGCACCCTGTTCGAGCCTGTAGACTAGGCGCCGCTGCTGATGAGCGAACCCCTCCGGGGAACACTTGTCTACCAGCGGTGCCGCCTTAGCTCAGTTGGCCAGAGCAACGCACTCGTAATGCGTAGGTCTCGGGTTCGAATCCCGAAGGCGGCTCCACTTGTGACCAGCGGTTTCCTTTGGGAAGCCGCTGGTCTGCGTTTGGGGCAGTTGCAGTCCCCGTTGCGATAGAACGGATGTTCACCCCCACAAGGCGTCCCCCATCCGCTTCGCGGCGTCATTCGCGAGCGCCGACCCAACGTGCGTGTACCGCTGGGTCATTCGCATGGAGGAGTGCCCGAGGATCTCCATCACGACCCTGGGACTGACGCCCGACTCGATCAGCAACGTTCCCGCCGTGTGGCGTCCGTCGTGCACGCGGGCGTCCCGGATCCCGGCTGTCTGAAGGATGTCCTTCCACTCCTCCCAGTCCATCCGCGGGTCGATCGGCCGGCCGTTCTCCTGGCAGAACACGAGGTCGTGCTCCTCCCAGAGCTGGCCGGCACCGAGGCGCTCCTCGAGCTGTGCCTTGCGGTGCGCCCGCAGGATCGGTACCAACGGCGGCGGGATCGGGGCGAGGCGCTTGTTCTTCCCCTTCGGCTCCCGGAAGACGAGACCGCCCCCCGTACGCTGCGGGCAGACCTTGGCGTGAGCCTTGCAGTCCTTCGGGCAGGGCCGCGGGCACCCGTTCTTCAGCTTCGCGTGCTGCTTGCAGCTGGCCTTGCACCCCTTGCGGTGGTGGTTGGCGCCGCAGGCGTGGGCGTCCTCGCAGCCGTGCTGCCAGGTGAGGCGCTGGAGCTGCCACCAGATCTTCATTACGCCCCGGTCGAGGTCCACGTACTTCCAGCGCAGCCCTAGAGCCTCGCCCTGACGCAGCCCCTCGGCCAATGCGACCGACCAGCGGGCGCCGTTCCGCCGGCGGCCAGCCTCGGCGAGCACGGCTTTCGCCTCGGTCTGGTTGAGCGGGTCGATCTCGACCTCAGCGGCGGACGGTGGTTCCACGAGGGTGGCGACGTTGCGGTGAACGAGGTCCCGTTGCATCGCCACCTTCAGCGCGCGGGCGATGATCCGGTGCGTCTTCAGTACGGTCCCGGACGACAGGTCACGTCGGAGCATGTCCAGGTACATGGCGTCCAGGTGCTCCGGGGCGAGCTTGTCAACGCGGTGTTTTCCGATCCCGGGGAACAGGTACAGCCGGCACTTCGACCGGTAGTCGTCCAGCGTCCGTGGGGCCATCGTCCCGTCGGCGACCTTCCGCGCGCACGCAGTGTCCATCCACGTGGTGAGCCACTGCTCGACGGTCGGCGGCCGGCCGGCCTTGCGGGTCTTCCCGGCGTCCCGGAGCTTCTCCAGCTCCTTCACCTTCGCCCGCACGCCCGCCTCATCCGGACCCTGGCGGTGGCGACGGTCCGGGGCGCCGTTCGGCTTCACTCCGACGGTTACCCATCCGTGCCACTTCCCGTCGGCCTCGGAGAAGTAGACCGAGGACTCGCCGTTACTCCGGCGGCCGCTCATCCGGCCCGTCCGGGGCGGCCGGGCGCCAAGTGTCCACGCTGGCGGGCGTTGACGATCCAGCGACGGACGGTGGCCACCGGGGCGCCCGTCTCTTGCGCGATCGAGGCGGCGGGGGCCGTTTCACCGGACGCCACGAGCCATCGGTACGTGTCTGCGAGTTGGCGAAGGAAGTCGTCCGTGATTCGGCCGTCGGGACGAGTCAGCGCCGGAGGCTTGGCGCCAGGGTCGGGCCGGTCGTCCTGAAGAATCACCATGTGGTTCTCCAGCGTGGGGTGTTCGGAATCGAGCGCGGCCAGTTGTTCGGCGGTGCCGAAGTGTTCTTCCAGGGCGCGAAGGTCGATCAGATCACGCTCCGCCGGGGCGCGCAGTGCGTCGCGAACCGGATTCCACTGGCTTACCCCGCCGAGGAGCCCGCGGGTGTTATTGGCGATCCGCTCGACATCCTGGAAAGGAACCTCGCGCCACACGTGGGTGCTCACCGGTGCGGCGCTGTCCATTAGAACGGTGTGCACGTTCAAGCGCTGCTGAGGGCCGGTTTCGGTGCCCTGTAGGCGCATGTAGACCGTGGTCGAGTCTGCCGGCCGTGATGCGCGCACCCATCCGCCGGGGGCGAAGGCGAGGCGCCAGTCAGTGAGCTCCTGCATGCGCCCCAGCATGGCAGTGAACAGGGTGGTGCGCAACCGGGCTGAACAACCTGGACGCCCTTGCATGGCCTCGGGTGGCCCTGTACGGTGAGGTGAACAGCCTGGACGGTTGGTCGTCCAGGTCTCTCATGGGAGCACGCATGACTCGGATCCTGTATCCGGTCGCGGAGGTGGCCCAGCAACTGGGCATCGGCCTCACGACCGCCAAGGCGCTCATCGCCTCCGGCCAGCTGCGCAGCATCAAGATCGGCCACTCGCGCCGCGTCCCGGCGGAGGCCCTGCACGCCTTCGTCCGTCGGCTCGACGCCGAGCAGAACGGCGACAGCGCCGGGGTTGCCGCCCCGGCGCTGTCCGAGAACACCCCTGTCACGTCCTGAAACGCCAAAGGCCGGGGTTGCCGCCCCGGCCATCGGATGGAGTCCTCATGACCCACGTTACCGCTGCGCTCCCCGTCCTCGCGAGCACGGAACTGGACATCTTCGACGCCGACCAACGCACCCGGATTCCGGCCGCCAGCGGAATCGCCGCAACAACGCCGGCCGCGGTTGCGAATCCCTTCACGGATGAGGTCGGCGTCCAGGCGTGCCGCAGGGCCGACCTGCCGCCCCTCACCTCTCGCGCGGTCCGTGTCCTCGGAGAGCTCCACGAGCTGAAGAAGGGCATGCCGCCGAACTTCTGCGAGTTCCTCAACATCGCCGCTGCGGAGATCTGGCAGGCGGGTGACTCCGCCGCCGTCCTGGACGAAGTCCTTCGCATCATGACCACGGCCAAGGCCGGCCAGTGACCACCCGCACCCCCGACCGGACCCCTGGCGCCCACGCGGCGCCGGGGGCACCCGGCGCGTCCCGCGGCCGCTGGCCGGCCTGCCCGTACTCCGACGCTGTCCTCATCCGAGCGCGTGCCGAGCGGGCCCGCCGCGTACTGACCCTCGGCTCCATCCGAGCCGACCTCGAAGACCAGCCGTCCGCGTACGCCGTCCGCGCCGCCGCACGCCGCTGGGTCGCCGATCTCCTCGCTCTGGCCGAGGACATCGCGGCGAAGAAGACGGAGAATGCACGTTGACCACGCACGTCCCCGCGCCGCCGGAGGTGGCAGACACCCCGCTCGCCGGGGCGCTCTGGCTCGCTGAGCGACAGTTCACGGTGTTCGCCGCCGATCACCCCGGGCTCAGTCGGTGCGCCGGCATCGGCCGCGGACACGACCCGACCACCTGCACCGACCGCGGCAAGCACCCGGCAGAGCAATTCACCAGGACCACCCTGCGCGACGCACAGCAACTGCACCGCCTGTTCGGCGCTGCCCCGCGCAACGTCGGCGTCTACGTCGGCGGCTGCACGGGCCCCAACGGCGAACAGCTCCTCGTCATGGACAGCGACCGGCCCGGCGCCCTGGAGGACACCGCCACCACCCTCGGGCATCCTCACACGCCCACGATGCGGGTCCACACGGCCAAGGGCCACCACGACTACTACTGGGCGCCGGCCGGGGTGCGCCTCGGCAACGGACTCGGCGCGCTGAAGGGCCAGTTTGACGGCGACGTACGCGCCGGACACGCCTACGTCATCGGCCCCGGGTCGGTCCACGCCACCGGCGTGGTCTACGCCCTGGAGAACCCCGAGCAGGCGCCAGCAGCCGCGCCCACGTGGCTGCTGGAGGCACTCGCCGCGCGAACCTCGGCTCCAGTCGCCCCAGCCACGCATCTCGTCATCCCGGGTGACCGCCACGACGCGTACACCCGACGGGTGGTGGAGGCGGAGTGCGACGCGATCACCCGGGCGCCGAACGGCGCGCAGAACAACGCAATCAACACGGCCGCGTTCAGTCTCGGCACCCTCGTCGGCACCGGGGCGCTCAGCGAGGACGAGGCGCGCGAGCATCTTCTCTCCGCAGCCCGCGCAGGCAACCACCCCGAGGGCCGCGCACTCGCCACCATCGAATCCGGCCTCCGCGCCGGCATGGCGCAGCCGCGGCATCCGTGGCCGCCCGTGGCCCGCGCGGACACCCGCAACGACTTCTCGCACCTGCTCGTGCCTGAGCCCCGTGGGACAGCCGTTGTCAAACCGGCAGAGAAGCCGGAGGAGCCGCCGAGCGCGAACCCCATGCAGGCACGCCTGGCAGAGCTGCGGGCCGCACTCGTGGACTCGGCAGGTCTCGACAATATCGCCGACCCCGTACCGCTCATCGACGGCGTCCTCTACATGGACTCCCTCGCCTGGCTCTACGGGAAGCCCGGCTCAGCCAAGTCGTTCGTCGCTCTCGACTGGGCCGGCTGCATCGGAAGCGGCCTGCCATGGCAGCTCCGAGGCGTCTCGCAGGGGCCCGTGCTCTACCTCGTCGCCGAGGGCGCTTCGGGCATCAGGAAGCGCGTCCGGGCGTGGGAGGAGGCGTTCCGCGTGCCCATGAAGGGCGTCAGGTTCCTGCCGATGGCCGTGCAGCTCCTCAACGGCATCGACCGCCAGGCCCTCGTCGCCCTCATCGCCGACATGAGGCCGGCCCTGGTCATCATCGACACGCAGGCCCGCGTGACCGTGGGTGCGGACGAAAACAGCAACGGCGAGATGTCCAAGGTCGTGGACGCCGCGGACCAGATCCGGCAGGCATGTGGAGCCTGCGTGCTGATGGTCCACCACTCCGGCAAGAACGGTCTGGACATGCGAGGCGCCAGCGCCTTCGAGGGCGCCGCCACCAGCATCATCAAGGTCACCAAGGACGGCGAGTACGTCGAGGTTCACAGCGACAAGCAGAAGGACGAGGACGCCTTCGAGACGGTGTGGCTACGGCTCACCCCGGTCGGGCAATCGGTCGTCCTCGTCGCCCGCAACACGACGCCCGGCGCGGCTGAGATGAACCGCACTGAGGAAGCCGTTCTCGGCGCGCTTCGGGACTCATTTGGGACTACGAGCGCCACCGGCCCCCAGATCTTCGAGATCGCAGGAGTCCCGAAGACAAGCTTCTACCGGGCTCTTAACGCGCTGGTCGCGCGCGGCGCAGTGCAGAACATCGGCACCCAGAACCGTCCCCGCTATGCCCTGCCGACGTCGTCAGCAGAAAACGCAGTCCCACTCAGTTCCAGCCGGTCCCACGGGACCGCCAGTTAGTCCCGTCCCGTCCCACCCCCCTATGGGGTGGGACGTGGAACTGGACCCGGAACACGAGACTCGGAGATCTGGATGAACATCACGCGCAGCACCTTCGTCGCCGGTGACCGCAACCTCATCGCCCGCATGGTCAGCACCTACCAATGCGGCCACTGCACCGGAGAAGTCGCCTACCTCGCCACCAACGGCGACACCGTGCACGCCGGTATCGAGCACGACGACGGATGCCCCGTCCTCACCAGCACCCTCCCCGCCGCACCCGACCTCATCCGCGCCGCTGGCATCCCCGACACCTTCCGCGCCCGCTGACCCGCGGTATCCGGTTCCCCGCCTCTCGCGCACAACGCGCGCGTACATGTACGAGGAGAGACGCCGTGCCCAACACCCCCGACAAACCCGGCCCGTACCCCGGCCGCGCCGAACTCGACTCGGCGAACGCCCGCTTCCGCCGCGCCGTGACCCGACTCCTGAAAGAGACCGTGCGCCACGACCCCGACCTCATGCCGGCCCTGTCCGGCATCGTCTCGGAGGCCGCCGAGCACCTGAACCGGCTGGCCGGTGACGCCGAGGCCGCGGAGTCCAGCAGCACCCGGAATCGCCGCGAGCTGGCCGCCGCCGAGGAGAAGCAGCGGCGCATCCTGCGAACTGCCGCACGGCGGGGAGATCCGCGCGCGGTGGCCCTGCTCGCCCGTCTGGAGGAGCGGCAGCGGCGCCGCGAGCAGCAGCAGGGGCAGCGCGGTGACGGCGCAGCCTAGACCGGCCGTCATCGCCGCCGGAGGGGTGTTCCTGCCCGCCGAGGTCTGCCACCCCCTATGGCTGGCCCTCCGCGCCCACCTGAACCGACACCGGGCGGACGGCGGCCAGGTCCGCCCCGAGGTGGCCGCCGCCCTGGATGCCCTCCGCGCGGCCGGCCTCGCCCACCTCATGTCCACCACAGGACAGCACGAACGGACACCTGCGGACATCCCTGCACCCTCGGAGCGTGGCCTGATCACTACCGAGGAGCTTGCCGGCCGCCTCGGGGTGACCGGCCGCCACGCCCGGCGCTTGGCCGCGGCCGAAGGAGTCACCTCCGCCGGCCGCGGCCTGTGGCACCCGGACGACGCCGAACACCTCGCCCGCTCCCGACGAAAGGCCGCCTGATGCCCCCCGAGCCGATGCCCACGCACGACCAGGACCCCGACATCGCCGCCGCGCGCCAGGCACAGACCGCCTACCTGGAGGCAGTCCAGGCAGCACGCTCCGACTGGCGCCTGTCCGACCTCGCCAAAGCCGAGGCCGTAGACACCGCGTACACCGCATACCTGGCCGACCTCCAAGGCGCATGGGACCGGATTCAGGACCGGCGCCGGAAGCGCCTGGAGTACCTGGAGACCCTCGTTCCCGTCGGTCCGGGCATCCCCGCCGACACCACCCCGGCCGACCGTGCCGTCCTCATGACCGCCTTCCGAGCCGCGTACGAGAAGGCCAGGGAGGCCGACCGTACGGCCAGGATCCGTATGCTTCAGGACGCTGAGCGGTTCGATGACGACGCCGCCCGCCGCGGAGCGCTCACCGCGATCCTGGAGAGCTCGGACTGGCACACCATTCGCCAGTGGGCGAACCAGCATCTGACCACGGCCGGCTACGTGGACGAAGTCGTATTTCTCCGCGCTGCCCTGGCGGGGATGTCGACAGATCCCACGGCGCGGATCGCCCAGCAGGCGTGCAGCCCGGTTCGGGCACCCGACGAGGTACGCCAGCTGCCCCGACTCCTGGCCCTGAGGGACACACAGCAGACCGGCGGCCAGGGGCCTTCCTCCGCTGTGCTGGCGCAACAGTTGAAGCGCGCACAGTTCGCGCAACTCGGCCGCCTAGCCTGACCAAGTGCCGATGCCCGGCCGCCTTCCTAGAGGCGACCGGGTATTTCGTGTTCGGCCAGAGCTCAAAATGGCTCGTCACCGCTGCCCTGGATCGTGATCTGGAAGGTGTGCGGCGGTGATCCGAGCCAGTCGCTGACGTCAGGCCGGATGAACGTCCCTGCGCGATCGTTGTCAAGCCGCAGCCGCCCCCCGTCAAGATTCGCAAGCTCGGCCGGCTGTTGGCTGGTAGGCACGGAGAGGGTGCCTGCCCACCCGGTCCGGAGTCCGTGGGGTGCACTGTGAAGGTTGGCGGTGACCCGGTGTTCCCGGCCGTCATTGGTGATCAAGGTGGCAGGGCCGTGGTAGGTACTCATGCCCGCGAAGGGTAGCCAGCCGGGCCTGCGCTGGAGAGGATTCGCTCGGTTCGAGTTGCGCGCAACCTCCTGGTCCCAGGTCCGGGCGGCAATCTGTAGCAATTAACCCCCGTGCCCACCCAAGCGCCCGCATCCTGTAGCCCCAACCAGTAACGACGGAGGGCACCATGACGCTGCGGTTCCTCGGCACCACCAGTGATGACGGCGACTGCCCCACCCTGTACGAGGTCGAGGCCACGGGCAACATCCTCGTCCAGGGCGACCGGGTCACCGACCCCGCACAGCTCGCCCGGCTTCGTGACGTCAAGGAGAGCGAGACGTTCGTGATCGTGCCGCGCGACCTCCTCGTCCGCTTCGCCCCGCGCACGACGGCGGCCGAGATGATCCCGTTCGGTGAGATCCGGGACATGTTCAGCCAGTTCAAGCACACCGCCTGGCGCCTGGAGACCCGCCGCGGCTATGCCACCGACCGCCGCAGCGCGAAGTGGGAGCGCTGGAAGGCCGGCGCCGACATCGCCGCCGAACCTCTCGACGCCTGGCGCGAGAACGTCCAGCGGCAGACCGCCGCCGGGAAGCGCTTCGAACGCGTGCGCCTGGTCGACGAGCCGCCGACCGAGGGGCAGGCGTTCCTCCTGGCCTCGGGGCTCGGGAACGTCGCCGCCGGCGAGGACATCCGCAACCTGACCCGGGCCGAGGCCACCGGGCTTGGCCTGCCCGATTACGACTTCTGGCTCTTCGACTCCCGCACCCTCGTCCGGTTCGTCTTCGACGAGGACGACACCACCCTCGGCGTCGTCGTCTCCGAGGATCCGGCTGAGGTCGCCGCGGCCTGCCAGGCCCGGGACGCCGCATGGCACCACGCCCTCCCCACGGCCGAGTACGCGGAGCGGGTACGTTCCTCGGCGTGAGCACGGACTTCCAGAGCGGCCGGGAAGCCCTCGGTGCGCGGCTGCGCGAGCTGCGTGCCGAGGTCGGCTTGAACGGCAAGGAGTTCGCTGCCCGGCTCGGCTGGCAGCCCTCGAAGGTGTCGAGGCTCCAGGCCGGGAAGCAGACCCCCACCTTGGCCGACCTCGAAGCGTGGGCGGCGGCCGCGGGCCGCCCGGACACCCTGGCCGAGTTGAAGGGCCGCCTGAACGGCCTGGAAACCACCTACCGGTCGTGGCGCCGCCAGGTAGCCGCCGGGCACCGCGCGCGGCAGGAGCAGGCCATCGCCGAGACCGACGCCACGCAGGTCATCCGCGGTGTCGAGGTCGTCAGGATCCCCGGCCTGTTCCAGACGCCGGACTACGCCCGCAACACCTTCGCGGCGGCGGCCGACTTCCGCCAGGTCGCCCGCGACGTCGATGACGCCGTGCGGGCCCGCATGCGCCGCCAACAGGCCCTGTACGAGCCGGACAGGACGTTTCGGTTCCTGGTGTGGGAGGGCGCCTTGCACGCCCGCACCGGGCCGCGGGCGATGCACTCCGCTCAGCTGGACAGGCTCATGGGCTTGATCGGCCTCGACACCGTAGAGCTGGGCATCATCCCCTTCAGCGCCGAGCTCCGCCGAGCCCCGTCGCACGGCTTCTGGATCTACGATCGGCGGCTCGTGATCGTCGAGACGATCAGCACAGAGATGTGGCTTGAGGACGCCGAGTCGATCGCCCTGTACGAGCGGGCGTGGAAGTGGCTCGCCGAGTCCGCGGTGTACGGGGTGCAGGCGCAGCGGCTGATCGCCCGCGTCCGGCACACGATTGCGTCGCCGTGAGCAACCGGCGCCAACCCTCCGGCCCGCCCGCGCAATCCTGCGCAACCAGCCGGACGGCGCGCTGCCGCGTTCCCTACCGTCCTGGCCATGGCGACAGAAGCGGGCGCCGCCGGCGCCGATACCCGAAGCCCTGTCCAAGTAACCGCACCCCCGTGTGCCGATGCGCCCTTGCCGGAGCTGTCCGCCCTGTCGTGGGGCCGACGGGCCGGGCGGGCCTGCGTGGTGTGTGGCCGCCGGTTGTCGGCCGACGCTGTGTCCCGCGGCTGGCTGAGCGACCAGTACGGCGCCCACGGTGTCCAGGTGGAGGTCTGGGCCTGCCCGCGGCCGGGCAGAGGGGGCGCTCGGTGAGTGTGCAGCACGCGACGTACCCGACCGGCGGCCGGACTGCCCTGCCTCGGCGGTGCCCGGGGTGTGGTGCCCGGCCGTTGCCGCTCGGCGGGCCCGAGGGCGGCGCGCTCGTCCACGAAGTCGGCTGCGAGCGGGTGCGGCCCGGCGAGGTGGTGCTCCAGCCGAAGCCTTGGAAGTGATCTCCCTGCCGGTCCGCGACGGCGGCGAATCGGGGCGGTCCGGCAGGGCAGCGAAGGCCCCCGGGAAGTATCCCGGGGGGCCTTTATGCACCCTGTTGCAGAACCCCGTCAGCGGGGGTCGCGGCCCTGTCCTGCGGAGGGCCGCCGCTTTGGGTGCAGGATGCACACGACCCCTTCTGGGCCTCTCTCGATGCGCCCGATCTCCAGGCTCTCATCTGCATATTCGTCGCCGATGGTGGGTTCCGGTAGCGGTGGGGGAGTGGCGGACGAATCGGACATGCTGTAGGCGGCCACGGCCCACACGACCGGGACCACGTAGATCAGGTGCGGGCCGCGCTCCAAGAGCTTCCCCACGAACCCGAGGGCCGGTACGGGTACGGCCAGGCGCGCCAGGAGCGCGCCCGCGGTGTCCACGTCGAACCATCGGCCCGGCGCTTCCAGAAGTCGGCCGTTGCCTTGCGCCATGCGCCGGCCGAACTCGGCGGCGGCCACGTGGACCTGCCGAACGGCGTCCCGGAAAGAGAGGTGGGTGGTCACAGCAGACCGGCCACGTAGTCGCCCGCCGTCGAGACCACGGGAGACAGCACGTAAGCCGCGGCGCCAGCGACTCCGGAGGCGAGGCCGAGGCAGATCCCTGACAGGATCGCCCGCAGGATCCGCCAGCTGGCCATGCGGCGCTTCACAGATACGGCGACCAGGGCCACGGTCGCGATGACGACGACCGCGTGCCCGCCCGGGGTGAGTGCGAGGTGCGAGGAGCGGGTGACGTCCGGGGTATCGCCGCCGACGCCGTATTCGAGGACGGCGTCGCCGATGGCGGAGGTGCCCCATAGGGACCAGTCCGCGGCGCCCCCGAGGATTCCGCCGGCGGACAGGATGAGCAGCATCCCGTATGACCAGGCGCACAAGAACGGCAGGAGCAGGAACAGGTTCTTCGGCTTCAGGACCTGCTTGCGGCCGGGCCACCACTGGATGATCTCCCAGACGAGCAGGCACACGCCGACAGTGACGCCGCCGAGGGACACGGCTGTGTAGGTGGGGATGTTCACGAGGGGCCTCACGGGAGGAGGGCCGCGCAGAGCGCGGCGAGAAGGATGAGGAGCGCGCAAGTGCCGAGGGCGGGTGCGGCGTAGATGTCGCGGGCGCGGGGCGGGCCCGCGAGGCAGAGCCCCGCGAACCCGCCGACCGCCGCCGCGGCGAAGAACACGGCGAGCATCAGGCGGTGGCGCACGGGTAGTAGTCCGCGAACGCCTCCGCCTGCGCCAGCAGCAGATCGGCTGCGGCGCGCAGCTCGGCGCACCAGCGCTCCGCCGTCTCGTCGGCCGCGAGCGTGTACGCCGGCTGAGCATCGGCAACGGCCTGAGCTGCGGCGCATGCCTGGCGCACCGCTGCTTCGGACTGCGCCAGGCGGGCCGCGCGCCGCTGCGCCGGCGTCCCAACCGGAGCGTCGGGCCGGGCGAGGTCCCGGCGGACCGTGTCCTTGGACACGCCGAGCTGCGCTGCGATCTGCCGGGTCGATGCGCCACCCTGAGCCAGCTGGCGCACCTTGGCGCACCGGTCAGCGATCTCTGCGGGTGTGGTCACCGGTCGCCCCCGTCCTGGAGGGCAGCCAGGTCTGCGGCGAGGGCCTGCAAGCGGCTCGCCTGGACCGCGTACGCGGCGGCCAACTGCCGCAGCCCGTCCGGGTCGAGCGGGCGGGCGAACTCCTGCTGCTCGACGTACAGCGCCGTGCCCCGACGCCAGGGCGGACCGAAAGGGTCCGCGGACAGCATCACTACGAGGAGCGGCGTCCCCCCGAAGGAGAACGACTCCGCGGGCCCGGTGTGGGAGATGTCCGCCCGGTACTCGGGGGTGGTGTGCGACTCGACGCACCACGGCGGGCAGGTGAGGGTGATCGGGCCGTGGTCGAGGGTGGGCACCGTGATGGTGCGGGCCCCGGTCATCCCTCACCGCCGGCGGCGAGGCGGAGCAGGCGCGCGTACTGGCTGCGGCTGGCGCCGGTCGGGACGGCCGGGGCGTGGTCGAGGAGCAGGGCCTCGGCGCGGTCGGCGCGGTGAGTCTGGCCGTGCCGGCGGACGGCGAAGGTGAGGGCGAGTGCGGCGAGGACGCTGCGGCGCATGGGCTCGGCGGGCCGCTCTGCGTTGAGCCTGGCGGCGAGGGCGAGGAGGAGAACGCGGGTGTCAGCGTCGGGCAGACGTGTAGCGTCACGCATGGGTCTGGACTCCTTGATGCAGAAGGATCTGGATCAAGGCGCCGTCGTGATGTTGGAGCATCCGGCGGCGCCGCCGTGTCCACAGGGTGTGGACGCGTGGCGGAGTGGTGGACCGCGCGCCAGACGCGTTGCAGTTGCCGTTGCAGTTCGCTCCGGACCGGAGGCGGTCAGAGCGGGTCGGAACGCCTTCTGATCAGCGGATATGACCTGCTGTGACCTTGCTCGGCTGTGCGGTACGAAAACTCGTAATGCGTAGGTCTCGGGTTCGAATCCCGAAGGCGGCTCAGAGAAAGGCCAGGTCAGATACCAGCTGACCTGGCCTTTTCTGTTGCTCGGGGCATGACGCGTCACACGGCCGGGGTGCCGTGACTTTGCCTGCGTGAGCGATGCGTGAGCGGAGGGGCCGTCAGCCCTTCTTGGCGGCCTTCTTGGCCTTGCCCTTCTTCTTCCCCTTGGCCTTCGCCTTCGCGGCGCGCTTGGCCTCCTTGGCGGCCTTGCGGACCTGCTCTCCCTGCTCGGCCTTGCGCTGGAGGGGGACCAGCTTGGCGGTGGCCTCGGCGGCGCTCTTCCCGACGTGGGGCAGCACGCTCTGGTAGATGTCGCGCGTGATCCGGGTGTCGCTGTGCCCGAGCGTGTCCGACGCGATCTTGATGTCGATGTCGGCGGCCAGCATGAGCGTGGCCGCCCCGTGCCGGAGGTCGTGCAGCCGGATGGGCGGCAGGCCGGAGGCCGCCACGAGTCGCTCGAAGAGATCAGTCACCTTGCCCGGGTGCAGCCAGGAGCCGTCCTCCTGGGTGAAGACGAGCCCGGTGTTCACCCAGGCTGACCCCCACTCGGCGCGGTCGGCCTCCTGCTGCTTGCGGTGCCGCATCAGGACGCCGACGGTGTCGTCATCGAGCGCGACCACGCGGAAGCCGCTGTCCGTCTTCGGCTCGGACGCTTCGACCTCCCAGCCGTCCTGGACCAGCTGACCCGTCACGGTGAGGGAGTGCCGATCGAGGTTGGTCTCCGACCAGGGCTGCCCGCACGCCTCGCCACGGCGCAGACCGCGGAACGCGATCAAGTGCCACATCGCGTACAGCCGGTCGCCGGCGACGAAGTCGAGGAAGGCGCCCGTCTGTTCCGGCGTCCAGACCATCACCGGCGAGGGCTTCTCGCCGGTCTGCTCCCACTTGGCGACCCGCTCGTCCGTCCACACCAGCGCCTTCGGCTTGCGGACCGGGTCGATCTCGACGTGGGCCGCCGGGTTGAACGTGATGATCTGCTGCCCGATCGCGTCGTTCAGGGACGCGCGGAGCGTGGCCTTCACGTGCTGGCGCGTGGCAGGACCGGTCACCCGGCGGAAGGCTGGCATCGCGTCGATCGCCGCCTTCAGCGCCTTCCGGCGAGCGCGGTTCTCGGCCCCCTTCCACGGGATGGTCGCCAACTCCTCCACGGCCGCCCGCCGCTGGGCGTTCTGCTCCAGGACCTCGGCATTGCCGTCGGCGATGGCCGTGAACATCTCGCTCAGGTGGCTCACGCGCAGACGGTCCAGTCGGCGATGCCCGATGTGCGGCTTGAGGTGCACGCGGATATCGGTCTCGTACCGGCTGATGCCCGACTTCCGGATCCGCTTGCCCGCCAGCCACCGGTCCAGCCACTCGGCGACCGTCAGGCTCCCGACGAGGTCCTGGCCGGCCTTCAGCCGCCGCCGGGTCTCCTCCACGTCGGGCAGGGGCAGCTTCTCGCTGCTGACCTCGGCCAGCATTTCGGCGAGCACTTGGATGCCTTCGGGGTCGTCGGTTTCGGCGAGCCCGAGGAGGGCGCGTACGTGGTCGAGGTCGGCTTGCGCCGCCTTGGCGTTGGTGTACCCGCCACGGGCGAACGATCGTCGGCTGCCGTCCTCGCGAGGCGGCAGCTCCTGGCGTATGGAGTAGGTGCAGTGGTTCCTGCTGTTGCGCTTGGGGCAGGAAGTGCCGAGTTCCTTACCGGACTTGGGATCTCGACAGGAGCAGCGGCGGTAGGTGGAGCCCTTCAAACGGTGTTCTTTTCGTAGCCTTCGTCGGGGTCGACGTCGGTGAGTGTGGTCGGCAGGTCGGGGAGGAACCCGCCCTCCGCGTAGATCTCCCTGCGAACCCTGCGGAGTTGGTACTTCGCGCGCGCGGCCTGCTCGGCGAAGTCGGCCTGGGCGCGTAGGGCTTGAGCGCGTTCGGTGTCATCGGCAGCCTGGGCGGCAACCTCTCGCTGGCGAGCCTCGCCCTTTAGCGCGGTCAAAGCTTCGGCCAGGGCCTCGCGATGGGCGAGGTGGTCGTGAAGCATGGAGTGGTTGGCCGGGCCGGCGGTGAATGTCTGGTCGAGGTCGGCGAACCAGCGCATGGCGTCTGCGGTATCCACCGGGTAGGTGAGTGGGAGTTTCTGGACCTCTTCCACGTATCCGACGGGGTAGATCAGGTGGATCGGGTGGGTGTACAGGGCCTTGGCCAGCACCATCACCTCGACCAGCGGCAGCACCGCCCGCCGCCCGGACTCCATGTTGGCGATGACGTTGCGGGGGATCGGATACCCGATCTCCTCGCACCGGTCGGCCAGCTTCTGCGCGGTCCACTTCATCTCCTTCCTCCGACGTCGGACTTCACGTGCCACGTCGGCCATGACCCGGTCCGCCCATTCGGGAACGTCGTCCTCATCTCCATCATCGAAACGAATTTGTGTCATGGAGACACATTAGCTTTTTCACACTAGGTACTCGAGGCCTGGAGACGGGCGCGATGACGTGTTCGCCGTGGGCTGTGAAGAGAGGAGTGCCGAGTACGCGATCGCGAGAGCGTCGGGCAGGTGAAGGGGATGAGCCGCGAGGAGGTGCTGGCTTTGCCGGCGGCCATTGACCTGGACACCAGCAACCGTGCGCTGGGTCTGGGGCGGAGCAAGGGCTATGAGGCTGGCCAAGCGGGGCGAGTACCCGTGCAAGGTCCTGCGGTTGGGTAAGGCGTACCGCGTGGTTACCGCGGACCTGGTGAACCTGCTGGGACTGGCCGCTTGAGGGCGAGAGAAGGTAGCAGGCCATTCTGCGCGGAGCTGACACAGAAGCGCGGGACTGTGCCAGGGGCCGGACGTACTGTTCGTCGTCGCCCGGCTCCTGCCAGGGCTCACGGGAAACGAGTGAGCCCCCGACGCGCCAACGTCGGAGGCCCCGGCAACATCCCCACCCGCAATCACACGGTCAACCCGAGTGGCCAGCACGCACGCGGCCACACGAGAAGGAGCTGCCTCTTGAAACCTACGACATCCACGCCCCCCACCGCACCCGCCAAGACCGTCTCGCCCGCGGTCGCGATCCCCGGCCAGCCCGGCGCCCATCTCCACGACGCACAAGACGAGGACCTCGACACGGCCGCCGAGGGCCCCGCTGCGGCGGACGCACCCCCAGCCGCGCCGTCTACCCCCGCATCGGAGGGGGAGCACTTCCTGGACGAACTGCGCGCCACGATCCGCCGCTACGTGGTCATGCCCAGCGAGGAGGCCCTGACCGCTGCCACGCTGTGGGCGGCGGCCACACACCTCCAGACCGTGTGGCAGCACGCCCCGCGCCTGGCGGTGGTCGGGCCGGCGAAGAAGTGTGGGAAGTCGCGGCTGCTGGAGGTCCTGATCGAGGCGGTCCACGAGCCGCTGATCACGGTCAACGCGTCCGCGGCGGCGATCTTCCGCTCGATCAGCGACGGCAACCCGCCCACCCTGCTGGTGGACGAGGTCGACACGATCTTCGGGTCGGCGAAGGTCGCCGAGAAGAACGAGGAGATGTGCGGCCTGCTCAACGCCGGTCATCAGCGTAACCGGCCCACCCTGCGGGTATCCGGCCCCAACCACGAGGTGCAGAAGTTCCCCACCTTCGCCATAGCCGCTCTCGCGGGCATCGGGGACCTGCCTGACACGATCATGGACCGGTCCGTGGTCATCCGCATGCGCCGACGCGCGAGCGGCGAGAAGGTCACCTTCTGGCGCTACGGCCGCGACGACCTGGCGGTCAGGGCGCTGCGTGAGCGGCTGGTGGCCTGGCTGGCCAGCATGAAGGAGGAAGCAATAGCGCTGGAGCCGAAGCTGCCGGTAGAAGACCGCGCCGCCGACACGTGGGAGCCGCTGACAGCGTCGCCGACCTCGCGGGCGGACGCTGGCCGTTGATGGCCCGCACGGCATGCAAGGCGATGACGGACTACGAGTCCGGGCGCGACGAGGAAGGAGGCTTGAAGATCCGCATCCTCGTCGACATCCGCCGGGCCTTCACCGGCGAGGGCAACCCGCCGGTCCTGCGGACCAGCCGCCTGCTGGACATCCTCAACGCGGATGCCGAGGCGCCGTGGGCCGAGCACAGCGCCAACGGGCTCACCCCGCGCGGCCTGCAGATCCTGCTTCAAGACTACGGCATCAGCTCGGGCAACCGCCGCTTCCCCGACGGCAACCAGGCCAAGGGCTTCACCCGCGCGCAGTTCACCGACGCCTGGACCCGGTACTGCCCGCCGGAGAATCCCGCCGCAGAGGCCCCGCTCGCCACCGGCGCCTGACCCTCCACAACTCGCCCCACCCGTCCCCGTGCAGGTCAGCGCGGGGATGGGTGGGGGAGGCGCAACGAGTCGACTCGACATCAGCCGACCACCCGTACCTGCCCTGACCAGCCACAGGACGAGTGGGACGAGTCCCTACCCTCTCCAGCCACCACAGCCAGGTGGCCACACCCCAACCCTTGGAGTGCACCCGCTTGACCACACCCACCCCCTCGCTCAGTACCGCCCCGACCGCCGAGCGGTACGCTCTGGCCGCCGCTGGATGCGTGATCGTCGCGCTGACCGCCGCGGGGTTCTGGCTCTCCTACGCTCACCTGGCCGAGGTCGCCGGACGCCACGGCCTGGGCAACGCCCCGGAACGCCAGTGGGCCTGGCCCGCCACCCTGGACGCGTTCATCGTTTCCGGCGAGCTCCTGATGCTCCGCGCCAGCCTGCGCCGGGTGACCGACTGGTGGGCGATCACCCTGACCGCCACCGGCTCCCTCGGCTCCATCGCCCTGAACGTGGCTGGCGTCTACGGCACGCGCGGCACCACCCAGGTCCCGCTCCTGGACTACGTGATCGCCGCCATCCCCCCAGCCGTCGCCCTCATGGCCTTCGGCGCCCTGATGCGGCAGATCCACCAGCACGTCGCCGAACCCGCAACCCCACGCCCCACGGACGACCGCCTCCACCCTGCGGCAATCGCCGCCCAGCCCCCGTACAACGATGGGCAAGCCTTCGGACGCCAGCCTGCACCCGCAGGCGACGAGCCGGATGATTCCGGTGACAACGGCCTTGAGGCCGCCGAGGAGTCGGACCTGGATGCCGGTCCCCGCAAGGCCGCCCCCTCCCGGAAGGTCGGCCGACCGACAACCGGTGACGTTGACGAGTTCCTCCTGATCGTGGAGAAGCTGGAAGGGAAGCAGACGCTGAAGCAGATGCGGGAGGCCATCGAGGGCGAGGGGCACACGATCAGCAACGAGCGCCTTGGGACGGTGAAGAACTGGCGAACCTGTCACCTGAGATGCCCATGCCAGACCGTCCGAGGCGTCGGGCCTACCGTGACTTCATGGATGATCTGCTAGTCGAGCTCGCCTCCATCAAGACGCGGCGCCGCGCACTGCGCTCTGCCGAGTATGACTTGACCAAGAGGGCCCGAGCGGTGGCCTCACGAGCCTTCATGAAAGGCATGCCAGCCGAGCTGGTTGCAGAGCGGCTCGGCTACAACCTCAAGGTTGTCTTGAAATGGCAGAAGTCGGCTGCCTCCCCAAAGGAACAACGGGCGGAACTGATCGAGTGGCGGCGCCGGCTGACCATCGCGGTCCGAGATCGGGATGCGAAGTCGGCCCGTCGACGCCTGCGCCTTCTGCGGGCTCACGTCAGAGGGGCCAGAGACGGCTGGAAGGTGCGTGGCCGTATCGATCACGACGATCGACAGGGGGACTGCAACTTGTGACAAGCATCACAAACTGAATGATGGATTCCATGGTACGCGCGAACACGCGCCCGGGCGCGACCAGGAGCTCTATTGCGGAGACAACTCGGTCCTTGAGGGGCGCAGTTGGCCTCTGGTCGTGTGCCTAGACTCGGAATGCACTGAGGGCCCCTCCCGGCCGGCGCCTCCTACAGCAGACGGTCGAGGGGAGCCCTCTCGCGAGTCACCGTCCATCACAAGACTTGGGAGACCCGTATGCCTCGCAAGCGTAAGCGACCTGCCTCTAAGCAGTCGCGCGCTCTGGCCATCAGCCCGCGAACCAGCCTCACCACCGAGCAGGCAGGACGCTTCTTTGCACGACACGCAACGGCCGGACTCTTGACGGGAGCGGCCAGCGCGATCGGCGCGGTGGTGGTCAAGTTCTGGCTCGAATGATCTGAGCCTTTGACCTTCAGCTGCTCAGAGGTCCGATTCTGATGAGGCGGCCCGGCCACGGTCGGGCTGCCTCCCCTTTTGGCTCATGGCGCTCGTCCTCCAGGCCCAAGAGGATCCATGTCCGATTGCCCCGTCGGCGGGCAATGCGGGGAAGGGAGCACCGCAGCTTGGCCAGTAGCCTTGGGCTATGAGTGGTGATAGCGCCCCCACCAGCGACGGCGCCACTGCGGTCAAGGGAACTGCTGGCTATGCCGAGGCAGCTGACGCGTTGGCTGTGCGGTACGAGGCAGTCACCTTCGATGAAGTCCATTGCGACGTGCTTACGCTGATTCCTGCAGAGCCCGGCCGCATACTGGATGTCGGCGCCGGCACCGGACGCGATGCAGCTGCGTTGGTAGCCCTTGGACACCGTGTCGTGGCTGTCGAGCCGACGGCGGAGCTCCGGGCTCACGGACAACGGATCCATGCCGATAGCGAGATTGATTGGGTCGACGACGTTCTCCCCGACCTGACGCTGCGCCATCACGGAGGCCAATTCGAAGCGGTCTTCGCCACGGCGGTCTGGATGCATTTGAACGCTGAGGAACGTTGCCGCGGGATGGCCAGGATCGCCACGTTGCTGGTGCCTGGCGGCCGGTTCTTCGTGAACCTACGCCACGGCCCCGTCCCCAACGGGCGTCTCATGTTCGACGTGTCGGCTGCTGAGACGGTTGAACTGGGCGGCATGCACGGCCTGCGGGCGGTCCACTGCAGTGATCGTCCCGACCTCCACGGCCGCGGCAGCGTCTGGTGGAGCTGCTTGGTACTGCAGCTGGCTGATGCCGATATCGCACTCGGCTCGTGAGGGGCTGCTGCACGGTTGGGTGACACCTGACCAGGCTTGCTGAAGCGGCCTGGAGGATGGTGCATTGCCCAAGTTGTCTCCGAAGGAGTTCCGGGAGGAGGTTGTGAGGGTCGCGCGAAACCCGAGCTGGCCGCCGCCGCTACCCCTCACCGGGTGCCGGTGCCGGTGACGTGCCGGGTGCTCGAATTGGCCCGCCAGCCCTCCTGCCGGTGGCTGGGCCGGCCGGTCACCGACACCGAGCTCGCCGAGGCATACCGGGCGGACACGCTGTTCGGCGCTCACCGCGACGACCCGGAGTTCGGTCACCGCTTCCCGGCCGACGAGGCCGGGGCGGCCGGTGCGGCCGGCGAGATGATGGCGGAGCGGGCCGCTTGGTGGATCTGCCGGGGGCAGCCGATGGTGGAGCGCGTTCGGTAAGCGCCAGGGCCACGGCAAGAACACGAAGGCCGTGCCGCCGACCCACGATCACCGGGTGCGGCGCGACTTCACCACAGACGGGCCGAAGCGATTGTGGCTCGCCGACATCACCGAATACACCACCGGCAAGGGCAAGCTCTGTGCGCGGTCAAGGACGTCAGACGGGCTTGCCCGTGCACCCGCACAGGGGGCCGCGATGTCCACAGGTTGTGGATATCGCGGCCCCTGACACGCCTCCTGGAGCCGGACTCAGTCGGCATCGACGGGGAGGAGGGCGAACAGCTCCTCGGCCGCGATGGGGTACTTGGTCTTCATGACGTCGGAGTAGGCGCGCAGCGCCCTGCTGATCTGGGCTTTGGAACGCGGCGCGAGGTGCACCTGCAGGAGGTCGTACAGGAGTGGCGTGTTGCCGCTGGCCATCTTGCCCTTTGCCTTCGTCCCCTCGGGGGTCTCGATCCACATGGACGAGAACGGGGCGGCGGTCATCTTCCACTCGAGCGCGGAGAGTCGCTTCATGATCTCCGGCCACTCCAGGGCTCCCTGCTCAAGGATGTGTCGTACGACCTTGGCGACCTGGTTCTGAACGGCGGGGCGCATGAACGGGTGGCCAGCGCCATCCCGGCCCTTGGGGGCCCGGAGATCCTTCCCTGACAGAGCGGCGAGGTATCGCTCACGGAGGTTTCCGCATGCGTCGAGGAGCTCGTGAAGGCGGGCGGTCAGGAGCTCGAAGCTCTGGTCGAGGAGCTCATCAGTCGCTCGCTGCTTGGCCTCGCCCGTGGTGCAGGGCAGGTCGTAGCCGATCTCCTTGACGATGTCGTAGAGGACCGCGATGGTGCTCCATGCGGGGCTGGCCTGGTTGATGGAGCGCTGAGCAAGGACAAGTTCGCCGTCCTGGCCGACCTTGCTGAAGACGAGAACGACCTTGTCACGCCTGAGGAAGTCGTCCTCGTCCAGCAGGCGGCGGGTGAGGATGGCGAAGCTGTCATCCTCGTCGAGGGCGATGTTCTCCTGCAGGTTGGTGCTCTTGGCGTTCCTGTTGATGTTGGTGAAGAGGCGGCGGGTCCTTCGACGGCCGTCCGCGGTGTCGAAGTGCGGCACCACGATGACGTTGATGTCCTCGTTGCCCAACTCCGGATTCTGCTTGATCGCATCCTTGATGGCCTTGAGCCTGTGCTGACCATCGAGCGCGAAGAACTGCTGCGTACCGTCGAAGGTCAGGACGCCGAAGTTGCGGTCCAGTCCCTGGAGGACGGCCTGGTTCTCAGCGTCCATCGTCACGGCCAGGTAGTTCGGATCGCCGCCCCAGACCGCGATGATGAGGGCACCGAGGAACCGATTCTCGTTGGTGAGCAGGTACTCCGTGATCTCCTGCGTCCGGGTACCGACGCCACGTTGGATCATCGTGCCGAGGTCGCGATTGCCGCCGAGCTCGTGCGCGAAGTTGATCTCACGCGCCACCTGGGCGTAGCTCATCAGGCAGGAGTAGTAGGTCCAGTTGCCCACCTTGGCCTCGAAGGCGGGAACGAACGTCTTGGACGGCATCAAGTACCTCGTTGTCAGGGAGCGGGTGCGAGCTAAGAGCGGAGTGCCGGCTTGGGGACGGTGCTGAGCCGACCTCGAAGAGTGGGGCCGCCCTGGATGTTGAGCGGCGGGTTGTACAGGTGCAGAAGGCGGTCCTCCAGATTCTTGATCGCCGACCGGTCCTCGACCGTCGCGAACCAGTACTCCAGAGGGCGCAGCGCGAGGAAGTGAGTGAGCAGGTCGTCCCGGTTGGTAGGTGGCTCGCGGGTCCAAAGGCTTTCGGGGTTACCGCGCAGGTGCTTGCGGTAGTCCCGGTACCTGTTCCTGAGCGTGTTGCCTAGTTGGCCGGCGCCGCCGGCATGCCCGATGTAGAGGACCTGATGGAATCGGCCCTCGGTCCGGTCGGCCATGGCGAGCTTGATGGAAGGGCGCCAGACGAACATATAGAGGCCCGGCTCGTCGGGTATCGCGTTGACGATGCTCTCGGTCGCGGACAGCCGCTCCCAGGGGGAGGCGAGTCGACTGAGATCGTCCTGCAGGACCTGATGCGCCGGCACGTCCATCATGGGTGTGATGCCGAGTTGGAACTCGAGAGCGGGACTGGCGTCCAGCCGATGGCGGATGACTGCACGCGCAGCGGTGTCCGGTGTCGCCATTCCCCCTGTGCTCCGATTGGGTGGCCGTGTGTGATGAGCTGACACATCCTTACATGCAGCACCGACAACGGGAGCTCCGAACGGAAAAGGGCCTACTTGATGATGACTTGTCATCAAGTAGGCCCTTTTTCGCGGTTTTCGCTAGAGGTGGCAGACAGAGCAGCCGGCCTCGTCGTCGTCGGCGTCGAGAGCGTCTGAGAGGACTTCCAGCAGCGGCCGGTTGGGCTTGATCCGCTTCGCGGCTCGGGCGACGTTGGCCTCGTGCTTGGCCTGGATCTCCTCGCGGCGCTCTATGAGCTCGTGCAGGGACTCGCCCTGGGACCAGGTGTAGTCGCGGCCCTGCATAGCGGTGTCCTGGTGGCGGACCTTCTCCTCGTAGGCGACGGCCTTGTCGAAGAGTTCGGGGTGGCGGTCCTTGAGGCCGAGCCACTCGTGCTTGCGCTGGAAGAAGCAGAAGTAGCAGCCGGACCGGGTGCGCCACTCGTAGTAGGCGGGCAGGCCGGTGCCGGCCTCATCGAGGATGCGGTTGACGCCGTCACGGTCGATGCCGTCCTCACGGAAGGGGAAGACCGCGGTGATGTTGGGCTTGGTGCTGACGTAGCCGAGGCGGTTCTCGTCGGCGCGGATGGCGACGTAAGAGATCACCTCGTCGTCACCCACCCACTCCTCCAGCGGCTTGATCTTGAGGTTCTTGGTGCACCAGCGCATCTGGGGGCTCGGCAGGGTGCCCTGGTAGACCTCGAGCCAGTGGTCGAAGTCTCGATCGGTGTTCAGGCGCACGATGGGCTTGCCGACGGCGGCTTCGAGCTTGTTGAGGTACTCGTACGTCTCAGGCAGCTCGGCGCCGGTGTCGCAGAAGAAGTACTCCATCTCCGGCACGCGGTCGCGCATGTAGATCGCCAGGGCTGAGGAGTCCTTGCCCCCAGACAGGCCCAGGACGTGCCGGACCTTCTTCCCGGAAGCAGTGTCGGTCATGATCACTCCGCCCTCTCGGCTGTGGTGGTGGGCTCGCTGACGCGCTGGGCCAGGGCGGCGAGCAGGATTCGGGCGCCGTCGGGGCCGAGCACCTTTTCAGCTTGCACCAGGACACTGACAGCGAGGTTCTCGGCTTCCCGCTGGGCCTGCTTGGGCAGGTAGATCAGCGTCCGCTGCTCGGCGCCGTCCTTGTCAGTCAGGGTGAGCAGCCGGGCGTCGAGTTCCTCCTCGGCATCACCCCTCGGCGCGTCGTTCTTGTATAGGTGGCTGACCCGGTCCAGCGCGCTGGCCATCTCGCGTACCCGGCGGGCGAAGACGGCGACGTCGTTGTCCGACCAGTCGCCGAGGGCGGCGTGGGACAGTCGAACGATCACCGGGTCCAGCCAGTCCTCGTCTGCCAGGTACTCGTTGAGCGCTATGGCGACGAATCCGCGCAGCTCCAGGTTGAGGGAGACTCCAACAAACCCCTTCAACCGAGCGGCCAGGGCCCGGCGCAGCTCGGGCAGTGAGGACGGCAGGCGGAACTCGCGGCTGATCGTCTCGACGACCTCGGCGCGCAGCGCGCGGTCGGCGCCGGAGATCTCATCGGCCGCGGCGGCGAGCCGATCGACGTAGCCCTTGTTGCTGGATGTGCTCTTACGCTGCTCCGGCGTAATTGGATCCAGACCGAGGGCCTTGGGCAGGGCGTGGAAGAGCAGGTCGTCCGGGTCCTGCGCCGTGGACAGGGTGGAGCGGACGGCAATGGCGTCCTTGCTGATTCGCTTGGTGCGCCGGGCGTAGGGGGTGAGCACCATGACCCGTTCCATCAGAGCGCGGGTCACTGCCAGCAGGGCCGGGTTGCGCAGCGCCTGGGACCGGGGCTGCTCCACCTTGAGGGCCACGGACAGGTTCTTAACCACGGTGTGGCGCAGGCCGTCACCGACCGGCGTGGCCTTCACGGAGAAGCGGCTGGGAGCCTTCACCATGCGCTCGACCACGTCAGGCGTCAGCCGGGGCAGGTAGGAGCCGTCCTCGAACAGGGCAACGTCCTGGCGGCGGACGATGAGTGCGGTTACCACGAGCAGCGGAACGACACCGGCCTTGACGCCGTACGGGGGCACCATGAGGGCCCGGAAGACCCGTTCGAGGCTGGTGCGCTCATGGGCTTCGGTCAGAGCCGTCTCGAGCGCGTTCCAGACCTCTTGGGTGTGCGGGTGGGCCGGGCCGGGTCGAGAGAAGCCGTAGGGGAGGAAGGAGGCTGAGGACTCGTCGGCAGCCTCGGTGTTCTCTCGGTGCAGCCCCATGTATGCCAGTGCGCCGCTGTACATGGCGCGCTCGGCGGGGTACTTGACGATACCGAGGTACTGCTCGCCGGACTTCTGCAGCATCGCTGTCAGCAGTTCGCGGCGTGCCTTGGCGCCCTGGCTGGTCAGTTCGTGCCGGCCGAGCATTTCGTTGCGGATGTGCGGAGTCGCCGGGAAGACCCGGTCGCAGGCGATGGACGCAAGGCCGCTGAGGCTGCGGCTCCCGATCACCTCCCCGGTGTTGGCGTCGGCTGCGATGCCGGAGCGCCACAGTCGCCAGGTCGCTCGCTGGGTGGGGGGGAAGAACGCGGCGCTGAGCAGCTCCAGCAGCTCGCGCTTCGCACCGGATGTCCGCTCGCTGATCTCCCGCCGCGCGACGGGGTCGAGGGTCTTGTCGCGCTGCAGCTCCTCCAGCGCGACGAGGTTGTACGCAGCTCGAAGGACCAGATCGGGCTGTTCGGTGACTCCGAGGACCACGGGCAGGGAAGACTCGACGACAGGGCGGTCCTCGATGCCACCGAGGTGGAAGACCAGGAGGCCGTCGGCGTGGTCTGCGAGTTCGTCAGGCCCCTTGAGAACCTTCGTCTGCGCAGTGGTGACCTGGACGAACAGGGCACGGAGCATGCCCGTCACCTGGCTGTGCCGGCCGGCGGCCACTGCCAAAGGCAGGTAGTCGCCGAGGCGCTCGGCGACGGCGGTGTCGTCGAGGTGGCTGCGTGCCTCCTTCAGACGTCCGTCGATGTCGATGTCGGTTCCGCGCCATGCCCGGTACTCGCCATTGAAGTGCCGATACACCAGGAACCCGCGCGCCACCAGGCTCTTGAGCTGGTCCTCGAGAGTCGCGAACGCCCTAGTGTCAGTGGCCTCCCCAGGCTCGTGGAGCGCGTAGTAGACCATCGCGGCGGTCGCCCGTAGGGCACCGTCCTCGTCGATCAGGTTAAGCATGCCGACGGTGCGTAGCAGGCTCTGATCTTCGGTGGACAGGCCGTTGGCCTGGGTCACTCGCGACTCGATCTCGATCCACTTGCTCGCGTTGCTTGAAGCCAGGAGCGAGGTTCGGCCGGAGTCGAGGAAGAAGTCGTACAGCTGCGGAAGTTTGACCGTGCTGGCACAGCGCGGCTTGTCGCTGGAGAACGTCACAAGCGAGCGGCGGACGGTATTGGGCTCGTCGTTGTTGAGGAACCCGGACAGGCTGCGGTCGTTCTGGCCGATCTGCGCGGCGAGGAACGGCGCTGCGACAGCGGTCAGGGGGTGGAGTGGGTAAAGGTCTGCGAAGTCCTGCGTCTTGAGGACGACGACATCGTTGAGGCCGTGGTCACGCCATGTCTCCTGGGCAGCCTCGGCGTAGGCAGAAATCAGGTTCCTGCCGGCCGTGGAGACCCTGGACTGGTCGAGGCGGCGGCGCATCAGCTGTACTGCATCGCCGAGGTGGGGAGCGAAGGTGATGTTCTCGAATCGGCCCTGGATCTTCGCCCACTCGCGGGTCTGCAGCTCGCTGGACTGCGCCGCGTAGTCGAGGAAGGACGAGTGCTGGAGAGTCATCATGAACAGCGGTAGGCCCCTCGGGCCGGCGCTTTTCTCAGCGAGTTCCTGCAACAGGAACAGATCTGCCTTGGCAGTGGCGAACTGACTGTGTCCGGCGAGGTGTTCGAGGGTCTTGCCGAATTCGTCGATCACCAGTAGCAGCGGCTGCTGCGTACACAGGGCGGTGACTGCGGCGATGACGTCTTCAGGCTCGACGGCGGGGTCGGAGCACCGTGCCAGGGCTGTAGAGATTGCCTTGGGCATGCGGGTCGGCCAACGGCGCTCGGCCGCGAGCTGCAAGGCCCGGGCCAGGGTGGTGATGAGCGGTTCGCGACGGGCGGTCGCCACGGCGCCGAGGAAGCCTGCCGGGGACAGCTGTGCGCGGGCTGCCTCTAGCCGGTGGGCCAGACCCATACTGGTGCCGGCCAGGACTTCCTGTGCTTCGGTCCGGCGTCCCTCGTCGTGCCCGAGGAGCGCGTCGATGAGGTTGACGAGCGTGGACTTGCCCGAGCCGTAGGCGCCGGTGAGCGACCACGAGCGGGGGCGGCGCAGATCATCAAGGGCGTTGGCCAGACGGTCGAGGACGTCGAGGGCTCGGGCGCCCACGTAAGGCGAGTGCAGCTCGTCCAGCACGTCTCGTTCCACGTTGGTGGAACGCATCCGGGAGCCGACGAGCTCGATGCCAGCGGGGAACTCGGTGCCACCGGAAGTCTTGCGGACGGCCTTGGGCCGCGATGGGGTCTCGGTGGTCACTGGGAGATCTCCTCGATCAGGGGGAGCTGCTGCTCAACGGTGTTGCGGAGCTCTCGGGCCTCGGCGACGGCGAGCTTGGGGTAGGTACGCGCCCAGTCCTGCCGGGTCGGGAACCCCGGCCGCTTTCGAACATGGTCGTACTGGCCGTCCAGGACCTCCCAGGCGAGGTCGTAGGGATCGGAGTTGAAGACGAGGCTGCGCTGCCCAACGGCTTCGATGAGCTGCAAGTCGGCTGTGGTGGCTGCGACGCGCTCGATCGCCGCCGCGATGTCGGGCTCACGGATGCGGAAGGCCCGCCCGGGAGCGCCGTGCTCGTTGGCGAGCCGAGCGAGAGAGATCGACCCGGAGTTGCGCGTCATGGTGGCGGCGTAGTCCAGGCATGCGTAGGCGACGATCCGGTCCGGGAGGGTGATGCGCGTGCCCGTGGTGAACTCCCACTCCTGCCTGCCGGAAACCGAGTGCTCCACGGTCTCGATCAGACCCAGCTCGCGGAAGGGGCAGGCGAGCAAGTCTTCGAGCGCGCCGGGTGCGCCGCCCTTGGCCCGCTTTGCGGGGACGTACATCTTCGTGATGCAGTCGACGTCCTTCGCGATCGATCCCTTGACCGGCGCCTCCTCGTAAGAGAGGTTCACGTGACGCACGATCAGCTCCGTGAGATCAGGTGCTGAGAAGCGAGCGAACGGGGCGAGCTGGAAGGCGACGTACCAGGAGGGCGCCCAGCTCTTGGCGCCCGGCCGGTTGCTCAGGAGCCACCAGTGCAGCAGCCACAGGCTGCCCTGCTCCTCGAGGTAAGGGTCGGCGCCGTCCTCGTCAAGGAGCCAGCGCGCCTCCCACGTGGGGTACGACAAGTTGGCGCGGGAGTTCGCTTCGTCGCTGTTCCTGACCTCACGCGTCAGCTTGAAGGCCCGAGACCAGTAACGCATGGCGTTGGCCATGTTCTTGCCGACGCCGAGGAGGAGCGGGGCATCGTCCCCGAGGAAGACCTCAGGGTTCTCCTTTACCTGCATGTACGCCTTATGAAGCCACCCGAAGCGCGGCGCGAAGGTCTCGTGCCGTGCGAAGGAGGGATGGGCGGCTTCCGCGAGCCGGCTGTCTGACATGCGAGGCGTTCTCCGTGTCCGTTCGGGCTTGAGTGATCTTTGGGCAGGCTGGTTATATCGCGGGTGTCAGAGTCGCCCGTACGTGTCGGACGGCTCGGACTGTGGAGGACACGGCTCGCTCGATGTCATGGGAGGTCGTTGCGTACCCGAGGGAGAACCGGATGGTGCTGTCCGCCTCTTCCCGAGTGCGCCCCATGGCCAGGAGGACGTGGCTCGGGCTAGGCGCTCCGGAGGAGCACGCGCTCCCTTCCGAAGCCGCCACATCCGGCATCGAGGCGAGTACCGCGTCCGCTGGAGCGCCGCGGAACGTGATGCTGGTCACGCCGGGCAGGCGCCGGTCCACCGCGCCGTTGATCTGGCAGTCGCCGATCTGTGCAACGAGTCCTTCCTCCAGGGCGTCACGCAGTCGCGCGATCCGGGGCGCTTCGTCGGCCAGGGCAAGGCGAGCGGCCTCGGCCGCCGCCCCGGCGCCGGCAATGCCTGCCACGTTCAGGGTGCCGGCCCGCCAGCCGCGCTCCTGGCCTCCGCCGAAGATCAGAGGGCGGTAGGGCAGACGGATGCCCCGGCGAACGAACAGGGCTCCGACCCCCTGCGGGCCGCCGAACTTGTGCGCGGCCAGTGACAGCAGGTCGACATCCGTCTCGGCGAGGTCGATCGGCAGGCGGCCGACCAGCTGTGTCGCATCGGAGTGGACGAGGGCTCCAGCTTCGTGGGCGGCTTGCACAATCGGCGCAAGGTGCGTCAGCACGCCCGTTTCGTTGTTGGCTGCCATGAGCGACACGACGGCGACTCCCCCCGCAGCGAGTGCCGCGTGGAGGGCGGGCAGGTTCACGAGGCCGTCGGCAGTGACCGGCAGCACCAGGAGCGATCCGGGCGCATCGGCGGTTAGGGCCTTCGACGTCTCAAGCACCGCCGGATGTTCTACCGCGCTCGTTACCAGGCGGCCCCCCTTCGCGAACGCCGCCCGCAGGGCGAGATTATTCGCCTCCGTGGCACCGGAAGTGAAGATGATCTCCCCGGGTGAGCAGTTCAGGAGGCCGGCCACCTGACGGCGCGCCAGATCAACGCGATTGGCGGCCTCGCGTCCCGACCTGTGAGTACTGGATGCGTTACCGACGGTGTGCATCGCGGCGAGAGTGGCTTTCAGCGCTTCGGGGCGGGCAGGTGCCGTCGCGTTGTAGTCGAGGTAGGTCGGACCCGCATTAGGTGACTCGAATGTCACGCTCCACCCCACTTCGTTCTGCTCTGGTCGATCAACTGGTGGAGCTTCTCGTCAGGCGCGAGCCACTCCACCAGCAGTACCCCGCGATCCTAGCCGGAGCGAGGGACAGGTGGGGGTGAAGGCCTTGATTCCCGCGCCTCCGAAACCGTGCATCAGCACTCAAGCGAACAAATGTTCCCATAGGTTGGCTCCGGCATACAGGGAGGTGAAAGCCCTTGCCTGCCAGCGAAGTTCGGCTGCGGTCGACGCCTGCGCCGCTGTCGGCGGCCGGATTCCCGGGACCGACCGCGGCGTGTCAGTGCGCAGGGCTAGGGTTTGATCACCGGCCGGGTAGCGGGGAAGGTCACACCGCATCCCGGCGACGTGACCGGGTCGGGTAAAGGAGAGACACCGCGGTGTACGGCGACGGCGGAATGCGAACAGACCTGGCCGCGGCATGATTGGGTCCCCCGGTATCTCGTTCGAGTCGGTCCTTGGTGGCGCACCTCTGCCCTACATCCGCTCTCTCCTGGGCGAGCATGCATGTGACCTCCTGGGCCTCCTGCACCAGGGGCAGGACATCGAAGCCGCGCTCCGGAAGGTCGCGGCATCAGCCGTCTCCCCGGAACGGATCATCGGCGACCCGGCCGGACGAGCCGACTTCCTGCAGCTGCTTCCGGAGAACAAGCGGACCGAGCTCGGTGGCCGCCTCGGCGGGCCCGCTGGTGACGATGACTTCCTCGCGGCCCTGCCCTGGTCCCTAGATCAGCGCCGCACCCTCCTGGGCTTTCTCGGACTTGTCGTGGAGCGGGCGCCCGAGCCGCCGCCGACGTTCAGGGGTGCTAGCACGCCGCAGTACGGGCTCTTTCCTCACCAGCGGCTCGCGGCTGGCCGGGTGCAACGACTGCTGTACTCCGGGGAGCGGCGGGTCGTGCTGCACCTGCCCACCGGTGTCGGCAAGACCCGCACCGGCATGAACATCATCTGTGATCACCTGCGCCGTCACGAACCGACCGTCGTCGTATGGCTGGCCCGTGGACGTGAGCTGCTGGAACAGGCGGCCGTGGAGTTCGAGCACGCCTGGGCCGCCCTCGGTAACCGCGAGGTCTCCGTGGTGCGGATGTGGGGGGACGCACCGATCGACCTCAACGGCATCGAGGACGGCATCGTGATCCTCGGTCTCGACAAGGCCACCGCCGCCGCGGGCACGGACTCGACCTTCCTCGACCGCCTCGGCGTGCGGACTACGCTCACGACCTTCGACGAAGCCCACCAGGCCATCGCCCCGACCTACCGCCGAACCGTCGACGCACTCACCCTGCGCAGCGACTCCAGCCTGCTGGGCCTCACAGCGACCCCCGGCCGGACCTGGGCCGACATCACCGAGGACGAAGCGCTGTCGGACTTCTTCGCGCGCCAGAAGGTGATGCTGGAGATCGACGGCTACGAGAACCCCGTCACGGCCCTCATCGAGCAGGGCTACCTCGCCCGCCCGCACTTCCGCACCGTGGCCGCCGAGTCAGGCACCACGCTCAGCAGCAGAGACAAACAGGCCCTCGCCGCCTCGTTCGACATCCCAGACACGCTGATGGCTCGGCTCGCTGGCAACGTGCAGTGGAATCTGCAGGTTCTCCGCACTGTGCTCGATCTCAGCCAGCACCACCGGCGGATCCTTCTCTTCGCGGCCTCCGTCGAGCACAGCCGCCTACTGGTGGCGATCTTGTCTGCGCTCGGCCTCGACGCGGACCAGGTGACGGCCGAATCCTCTCCACGCCACCGCGATCGGGCCATCGCCCGGTTCAAGGGACCGAGCACCAGACCGATGATCCTCTCCAACTACGGAGTCCTGACCACCGGATTCGACGCGCCAGCCGCGAGCGCAGCCGTGATCGCCCGCCCGACCCGGTCCCTCGTCCTCTACAGCCAGATGGTCGGACGGGTCATCCGCGGCCCGAAAGCCGGCGGCACCCCAACCTGCGACATCATCACCGTGATCGATCCCGCTCTCCCGGGCTTCGGAGACGTAGCGGAAGCATTCACCAACTGGGAGGACGTGTGGAAGGCCCGATGACATCGAAATACTCGATCGTCACCTCCGACCTGACGGTCAAGGCGCTGCAGGACAGCGGTTACAAGTCCACTGCCCACGCCATCGCCGAGCTCATCGACAACGGCCTCGAAGCCGAGGCCGATCTCGTCGAGCTGTTCGTCGTGGAGGGCAACGAACACACCGGGCGGCGCGCACGGTACCGCGTTGAGAAGATCGCCGTCCTCGACAACGGCACCGGCATGGACCCCGAGACCCTCCGGCAATCCCTTCGCTTCGGCGCCGGCACCCGGCAGCAGCGCAAGGGCATCGGCCGCTTCGGAGTCGGCCTGCCCAACTCGAGCATCTCGCAGTGCAACCGCGTGGACGTTTGGTCTTGGACGAACGGACCCGAGAATGCCCTGCACACGTACCTCGACCTCGCCGAGATCGCCCAGGGCCTCGAGGAGGTCCCGGAACCCAAGCTCGACGCCGTGCCGGACGAGTGGCAAGCCCTGTCCGAGGGACTCGGCCGCTCCGGCACTCTCGTGCAGTGGACGGAGCTCGAGCGCGTCCAGTGGCGTGGTGCCCAGACCACCATCACGAACACCGAGAACCTGATCGGCCGGATCTACCGGCGCCTGCTTGCGAAGGGCAAGCGGATCAAGCTCGTCCCCGTGCGCGGGTGGGCGCAGCTGTCCGGGGCCGGCGATACCCGCCCGAACGACCCGCTGTACATGATGACGCCCAGCTCCACGCCCGCGCCGTTCGACAAGAAGCCGATGTTCCGCGCTTACGGCGCGAGCAACACCGGCGAGATCGGCGTTGAGAAGTTCATGGTCCGTGTGGCGGATGGGCAGGAGTACCCCGTCTTGGTGCGCTCCTCCATCGCAGTGGACGCGGCACGCCGCACCGACATCGAGGGAGAGCCCTGGCCGGCGAACGTTGCGCCGAGCCTCAAGCCAGGTGAAACGCCCTGGGGCAAGCACGCCGCGAGGAACCTCGGAATCTCCCTCATCCGGGCGGATCGAGAACTCGATCTCGACACCGGATGGATCAACTCCTATGACCCGGTTGAGCGGTGGTGGGGCGTGGAGATCGACTTCCCCCCGGCCCTCGACGAGGTCTTCGGCGTCACCAACAACAAACAGTCCGCGACGATCTTCTCTAGCCTCGCTCACTTCAACTGGCGGGAGGAGGCCGCAGGGTTGTCGTGGGATGAGTACCGAGAGGAGCTGCGTGACGAGGGAGACCCTCGTCTTCCGCTCATCGAGATCGTCTACCACATCCGCGAGAAGCTCCTCGGTCGATTGCGCACCGAACTCACGCACCAGACCGAGGGGACGCGGTCCAGCCGCAGGCGGCACGAGACGGCGGAGGTTCAGGCCGAGGTAGCGGTGCAGCGTCGGCGCACGGAGACCCGGCCGAGCCTGACCGATCAGCTCGCGGAAGAGACCACCGAAGAGGTCAGCAAGCAGCTCCAGTACGAGAGCCTGGTCGAGACGCATCGCTACAGCCCGGCCGACGCCCAGCGCATCATCGAAGAGACGATGTCGCAGGGCAAGCACGTGCGGCTTCTGACCAGCCGCAACCCAGATTCGCCAGCCTTCTTCAACGTCGAGTACATCCCCGGCATGCTCCAGGTCGCCCTCAACATAGACCACCCGGTCTACAGTGACCTGATCGCCGTCCTTGACGGGGACATCGACGGGGCGAGCCGGGAGGAGCTCGCCGGACGTCTCACCTCCGCGGCCAACGCCTTCAAGCTCCTCCTGATCTCCTGGGCGAGGTTCGAAGACGAGCAGCCAGAGAAGCCGCGCGAGCGTGCGAAGCGGATGCGCCAGGATTGGGGCCGCCTCGCCAGCGAGTTTCTCGGTGCCAGCGACGCCGACGACGAGGACGATGAGTGACGGTCGACCACGTCTGGCGCCAGATCGAGCAGCTCCTCGCCGCCGCGACCAACCGCGTCGTCGTGGTGGCCCCCTTCATTAAGAAGGAGGTCTTCCAGGCGGTGCTCGACGCTGTGCCTGCGGACGTCGAGGAGATCACCTGCGTCACCCGCTGGTCCGTGCCCGAGGTGGCCGCAGGGGTCTCCGATCCGGAGATCGCCGAGCTGGCACAGCGGGACGGACGTGCCACCATCAGGCTGTGCCACAACCTGCACGCGAAGCTGTACGTGGCCGATGACCGCTGCCTCGTCGGGTCCGCCAACCTCACGGGCAAGGCCACCGGCCGCGTGCCCGCGGCGAACATCGAACTCCTCATCGAAACCGGTGTGACGCATTCGGAGGTTCAGCGGGTGCTGGCCGCTCTTCAGGCCAACACGGTCCCGGGGACAGTGGAGCTGGCCGAACAGATGCGTGAGCAGGCGTCCCTCATGCGCGATGACGAAGACAGCCCCCGCGTCGTCGTACCCGGTCAGGACGAGCAAGCGGCACGCTGGCTGCCGGAGACGCGCAACCCTGACCGGCTCTACCGTGTCTACAACGGGCGACACCGCCACATCGGGAGCGACGTGCTCGCCGGTGTGCTCCGAGACTTGGGGCACCTGGACATCGGCCCTGGTCTCGACGAGCAGGCCTTCGGCTCCGAGGTCCTGGCCCGTCTTCACGCCATCCCCGAACTGCGCGCATTGACGGCAGCCGGTCGGATGAGCCTCGCCGACGCACAGGCGGAGCTGCTGGCCGCAGGAGATCTCTCGGCTGAGCAGGCCCAGCGCACGGTCGAGACGATCGCGGCCTGGCTTCACTACTTCGACGACGTCCACTTCGTACCCACTGGCCCTTGGGAGATCCGGCAGGGTAAGGAACTCGCGTAGCGGTGCCGCCGGGGGCTGGGTGGCGCGGCCGATGCTGCGCCACCCGCCTTCAGCGACCGACTCGGCCCCGGCCTCGACGGCAACGTCCAGCACGAACCGGAGCAGCGCGGTATTTTGATGGTGCCCACAACAGGGCTCGATCGTGGTGCGTACGGCGGAGAAGGCACGGGACATGGCAGCAGCACGGATCCCGTATCTGCTGGGGCATGCCGAAATCGCCGCCCTCTTCGGCATCGAACGCCAGACCTCAGCAAAGTGGCGCGTCGATCGCACGCTGCCCGAGCCGGATCTCGTCGCCTCGGGTAACCCGTACTGGCTGCTGGACACAGTCCTCGCCCTTGCTGGCAGGCCCGTCGCCGAAGATCGCCTGCGAGAGTACGAAGCGAAGATCCCCAACGGATACCGCGTCGAGAGCCGAGAACTCCTGCCCGTCATCGTGGGGATCCAGGAAGTCGCCCTCATCCTCGGCACCGACCAGCAGACAGTATCCCGGTGGCGACACCGCAAGCGGATCGCCACCGCCGACCTAGTGATCTCCCGTTCCCCGCTCTGGCTGCTCGACACCATCACCGCGGACGCGACCGAGCGCGGGCGCACCCTCGTGATGGAGGAGATCGAGCGGCTGCAGGCCGGCTTGCGCGTCCCCCAGAAGCCACGGGGCCGCAGAGTGATGACCGAGTCTCGGCCGCCCAAGAAGCCGCTGCCGGATCCGCAGAGCTTCACCAGCTCCGAGCAGGAGGAAGCGGTCGCTTTCGTCACCGAGATACTGGCCGAGGGACACACCACGGTCATCCGGCCAAAGCGATAAGCGCCCCCTGCCCAGCAGACCCTCGACATGTCCCCACGCACTTGCACTCACACGCCCTCCGATGAGAGAAACAGTTGATGTGGGAGATTCTATCCATAGAATCTCCCACACGGTCCATTCTCACAGGGGGATTCATGGCATACGACACCTGTGCCGCCACGGCACCAACCGGCATGAGCGACGCGCTATCCACACCATCTGGATGGGAGGTCAGCCCATGAAGGTGATCTCCTACGGCGGTGGAGTCCAGTCCACAGCGCTCCTCGTCCTCGCGGCTAGGCGCGACATCAGCTACGCAACCTTCCTGTTTGCCAACGTCGGCGACGACAGCGAACACCCGGCGACCCTCGCCTACATCCGAGACATCGCCGCGCCCTACGCAGCCAATGCGGGTCTCGAGCTGCACCAGCTTCGGCGGACGCGGCGGGATGGCACGACCGAGACGCTCATGGAGCGACTGAACCGGCCGGGTATCCGCTCGATCCCCATCCCTGTTCGGATGGCTAACGGAGCACCCGGACGCCGGTCCTGCACCGCGGACTTCAAGATCAAGGTAGTCGGGCGGTGGCTCCGGCAGCACGGAGCCACCGCCGACGCTCCAGCGACCGTTGGGATCGGCATCTCCGTCGACGAAATCCACCGGGCGAACCGTCGTCGGAGCGAACCCCACGAGCAGGTCGAGTACCCGTTGCTCGACCTGCGTCTACGGCGCGACGACTGTGAGCAGATCATCAAGGACGCCGGCCTCCCCGTACCTCCGAAGAGCTCCTGCTTCTTCTGCCCCTTCCGCACTGTCGATGCCTGGCGCCAGCAGCGACAGACGGAGCCAGAACTTTTCGCACAGGCGGTAGCACTCGAGAAGACCGTGAACGGCCGTCGCGCCGCCCTCGGCCGCGACCCGGTCTACCTCACCCGCTTCGGTAGGCCTCTCTCCGAGGCCATCCCCGACCGGCGCGAAACCCAGTCCGAAGAGACGGAGGACGGCGGCTGTGACTCCGGCTGGTGCATGACCTGACCCCCGGTGAGCAGCCGGAGGACCGCTCGGCAACCTGGACCGCGGCCCGATAGGGCGCACCCAGACCAACCGCGCTCCCAGACCGTGGCCTGAGCCATCACCCAGGAGATCGTGGAGGACCTCGCCGAGTTTGAGGCTATCGCCGAGGCGCTGGGCGGCGAGGTTAAGCATGACGTTGCCGCCGAGGAAGTCATCGCGGAGGCGTACGGACCGGGAATCTCTCGCCGATGCCGGTGTCGCCCTGGGTGCGAGGCCGGCACCTCGGCGTGGGAGCGCGCGTCGTGTGGGGTCCCGTCCTTCCTCAGGGGCCTCCCCAGCCGCGGTGCGCTTCGGGGCCGTGCGGGCTCCAGCCGTTCAGGTACGGCGCCAGCTCCTCGGGCTTCGGTTCGCGGGCGGTGGGCATGGCGGGGAGATGGGTCAGTGGGTCGAGGCTCTGAATGTGATGGCGGGCCCATGCTAGCCACCCTCGTGCCGAGGCCACCGCCGCCTCGTCTTCCCCGTTCGCCTCTTCCAGCCGACGCTCCAAGGCGTTGCAGTACGCGCTCAGGTTTGCCGCTTCCTGCCACTGGCCGACTTGCGCACGGAGTACCTCGGCAAACTGCTCCTGCGCGGCCAGGTCCTTCGCCTTCTCCATGGCCGCCTGCCAGCGAACCTCGCGCTCGGCCTTCGCCCGCTCCTCGTCCGCCTTGCGCTGCGTGTCCTCTACGGCGCGGGTCTCGGTCTCCCGGAGCACTGCGCCCAGGATGTCCTCCAGCACCCAGCGCTTGCGATCGGCCCAGCGGGACTGCCGGCTGGATCGGCTGTAGCCGAGTTCGATCACGAGGTTCTTCGAGCCTGCTTGCGTGAGCGCTGCGTGAGCGGACTGGGTGGCACTAGGGTGGACCCAGCGTCATAGCGATCACAGTTAGGGGTCTCTGACCTGGGGAAACGGGATTCTGTGGCATCATCCGGCACCAGTCGGGATGATCTTGCGGGCCCTCGTAATGCGTAGGTCTCGGGTTCGAATCCCGAAGGCGGCTCCAGAGAAACCCCAGGTCACATTGCCCGGCCTGGGGTTTTCTGCTGCTCGGGGTACAGCCGCGCATGCGGCCGAGGTGCCGCGAGAAGGCCTGCGTGAGCGATGCGTGACCGGAGGGGCCGTCAGCCCCTCTTCGCGGCCTTCTTGCCCTTGACCTACGCCTTCGCGGCCCGCTTGGCCTTGTGGCGGCCTTGCGGGCCTGCGCCTCCTGCTCGGCCCCTTCCCGCCCGCCTACCGCTCCAGCGGCTCCGTCTTCTCCACCACGAACCCCTCGATGTACAGCCGGTCCATCGATGTCCTCAGGAACGTCTCGACGGCCACGTCCGGGGCCATGATGAGCGGCTGGCCCTTCACGTTGAACGAGGTGTTCACCGCACAGCCGAACCCGGTGAGCTCCTTCACCCGGGTCAACAGGGTCCAGAAGGCGTCGTTGGCCTGGCGGCGCACCACCTGGACGCGCGCCGAGCCGTCCGCGTGGACGATGCCGGAGACCGCGTCGCGGTGTTCGTCCCGCACCTGGGCGGTACAGAGCATGTACTCGGTCGGGGCGAGCCCGCGCGTCTCGAAGAGGACGTCGCGGTCCTCCTCCAGTACGGCCGGGGCGAACGGCCGGAACGGCTCGCGGAACTTCACCATGCTGTTGATGCGCTCCTTGATCCGCTCGCCCTTCGGCAGCCCCAGGATCGAGCGGTTGCCCAGCGCGCGCGGCCCGAACTCCATCCGGCCGTGGAACCAGCCGATGATCCGGTCAGCCGCGAGGTCGGCGGCCGCCGCGGCGAAGTAGGCGTCCGTGAGGCCCATGTGCCGCCAGGTGAGGGCGGCGCCCGCGGCGGACGAGCGCTCCAGCTCGCGGCGTACCTCATCCTGGCTGTACGACGGTCCGGTGTAGGGGACGAAGCCGGTCTCCGGGCCGGTGTACGCGTCGCCGCCCTGGTGCGCGGCGTACAGCGCGGCCCCCAGGGACGTGCCGTCGTCGCCGGAGGCGGGCTGCACGAACGCCCGCTCCACGCCCGGCAGATCGCACAGCGACTGGTTGGCCTTGCAGTTGAGGAACGTCCCGCCCGCCAGGCACAGCGAGGTCTCGCCCGTCTCCGCGAGCCAGTGCGCCACGAGCTCGGTCAGCACCTCGGTCAGCCTCGCCTGGAGCGACGCGGCGAAGTCGGCGTGCTCGGGGAGGTGGCCGTTCTCCTGACTGCCCCGGGGGAAGGCGGCCGCCTCCTCCAGGAAGGCCATCGCCCGGGGGTAGCCCAGTTCGGGCGAGCGCAGGCTGCCGCGCGGCCAGCCGAGCCGCAGTCCACCGGACGCGGGGTCGAACCGGACGAGGTCGGCGAAGAAGGGGCGGAACGGCTCGGGGTTCCCGTACGCCGCCAGGCCCATCACCTTGTACTCGTCGGAGTTGGAGGCGAAGCCGAGGAAACGGGTGCACCGGGAGTAGAGGAAGCCGAGGGAGGCGGAGATCGGCTGGGAGAGCAGCTTGTCGAACTTGCCGTCCCGCGCCCGGTACACGGAGAGCGACTCCGTCTCTCCCATGCCGTCGGAGACCACGACCAGCGCGGAGTCGAAACCGCTCGGCAGGTAGGCGGAGGCGGCATGCGCCAGGTGGTGGTCCACCTGCCGGAACCGGTCGGCGACGCCGGCCCAGCCATGCGCGGTCAGCGCGTCGACGACCGTACGGCCGCTCAGTACCCGGTCGAAGTGGTCCAGGGAGCCGGCGAACACCCGCCGGTGCCGGTCGTAGTCGAAGCCGTGCGCGATGACCTGGACGTCCTCCGGGGCGATGCCGCCGGCCGTCAGGCAGTACTCGATCGCGTGCACCGGCAGCCGTCCGGTGCCCTTGTCGCCCGAGAACCGCTCCTCTGCCGCGGCGGCCACCACCCTGCCGTCCACGACCAGACAGGCCGCGCTGTCCAGGCCCTGGCAGTTGCGCGCGTCGAGGGGGTGCAGCCCCGGAGTGTCCGCGGCAAGCTGGTCCTGCGCGTTCGGAAGGCCACTGATGCCCATGACGATCATTCAGTCCATCACCCTTCTGTGTTCCTGAGGCCCGGGGGGTTCCGGCTGCCAGTGGTGGTGCACGACCCGGAAGGGGGACGCTCCCGTCAGCGCCACCGCGGCGGCGTGGCCATGCGGGGCGGGTACATCGCGGACGCGGACCGGCACGGGGCCGGGGCCGGTACAGGACCGGCGCGACGGCTCGCGGTCCGCCGCGGGCAGCGGGACCGGGACCACCAGGGAGCGGCCCCGGCCCGCGACCGGCAGGCGCAGGCCGTCGGCGAGCCGGGCCCCGACGGCCTTGGCGCACGCCTCCTTGCGGGTCCACAGGCGCAGGAAGGCGGCGGCTCGCGCGTCCGGCGGCGCGACCGCCAGCCAGCGCGCCTCCCGGGTCGCGAAATGCCGTGCCGCGACCGCGCGCACGAAGCCGTCGTCCCGGCGGCGCTCGATGTCGACGCCGGCCGCACGGGTCCTGGCGACCGCGAGCAGCGCGTGCCCGTCCACGTGGGACAGGCCGAAGCGCAGGCCGGGCGGGTGCCCGTCGGTGTCGATCTCGGGCTTGCCCCACCGGCCCGCGGCGATCCGCACCGTATGCGGCGCCACCCCCAGGTAGCGGGCGAGCACGCAGCGCAGGGCGCCGTGCGCGACCGTGAAGCGGCGACGGCTCACGGCGTGCCCCAGTGCCGCGCGGCGTTCCCGCTCGGCGCCGGACAGCACGGCCGACAGCCGGCCGAGCACGGCGGGCGGCAGGTCGTCGTCCAGCGGGATCCGCCACAGGTGTACGGCGTCGGCGGGTGGCGCGCCGGGACTCATGACGCACCGCCGGGGCCGTCCGGCGGCGGCCCGAAGGCGTCCACTCCGCCCCGCAGCAGGGAGGTACCGAGGTTCAGCAGCTGGATGTTGGCCGTGCCCTCCATGAACTCGATCCCGCGCGCGTCCCGCGCCCACTTGTCGAGCAGGGGGTGCTCCAGCCGGGCCCCGCAGCCGAGGAAGCCGAGGGCGTCGAGGGTCGTCCGCTCGGCGAGCCGGGCCGCCGCCACCTTGGCGGCGGCCGATAGCCGGCCGTTGTCGGGGTCGGCGTCCACCGCGCGGGCGGCCTGCCGGGTGAGCCGCCGCACCCCGTCGATGTCCCGGCCCATCCGCTCCAGACGGTGCCGTTCCTCCCGGGTCGGCGCCGTGCGGTGCAGCAGGACGTACTCATGGGCGGCCCGGGCGATGCCCACGCCCATGGCCGCGGCGACCGCCCTCAGCAGGTTGAACGACCGCAGCCAGCCCCACATGCCCCGCCGGGTGGGCGGCAGATGGCTTCCGAGTACCTGGTCGGCGCCGATGCGGACGCCGTCCAGGGTGAGCGATCCGAGCGCACCGGCCAGCCCGATGGTGGGCAGGGGCGCGACGGTGAGACCGGGCAGGCCGGTGTCGACGAGCACGGCCCGCAGGTCCAGCGGCCCCGGACCGGTCCGGGCGAACACCACGCCCAGGTCGGCGCGGGCGGCGTTGCCGATGTACTTCTTGGCACCGTCGAGGACGTACCCGTCGGCGCTCTCGGTGAGCGCGCTGCGCATGCCGCCCGCGTCCGAGCCGTGCTCCGCCTCGGTCATGGCGAGGAAACTCCAGGCGGTCCGCTCCATCAGGTGTCCGTAGAACCGGTCCTGCTGGTCGCGGTCGCCCAGCGCCTCCACCACAGGCCCGGAGGTCAGCGCGCCGGGAGCCGCCAGCATCAGGGCCGTGTCGCCCCACGCGCCCTCCTCGAAGAGGACGACCCGCTCCAGCGCCGACGTCAGCCGGTAGCGGTGCCCGTCGACGGTCAGGGGCTCCGCCCCGTACCGCTCGGGGATCTGGAGCGTCGCCAGCGCCGAGTGCATCGCCGTGTGCGGCGGGTACGGATCGGCGCCGGGCAGGCTCTGGGCGCGGTCCCAGTCCAGGGCATGGGACCGCAGCTCCCCGGCCCACTGGGCGGCCTGGTGTCGCAGCGGCAGCAGCCGCTCCTCCAGGCCGTCCGCCGGCCCGCCGTGGTGCGGGGGTCCGCCGTTCACGCGGCCTCCCCCGGCGCGCCCGCGGCGACGTACACATCGCCGAGCAGTTCCGAGGCGTAGGCGAGCGGGCCGGGGCCCCTGAGGGCGAAGCCGTACGCGCCGCACAGGCGCAGCAGCCGCCGCTCGATGCCGGTGATCCGCTCGTGCGCGAGCTCCGGGCCGCCGGGGCCGGAGCCGTCCGGTCCGGCGGCGTCGAGCATGCCCCGCACCTCCAGCCGCTCAACGGCGGCGTCGGCGAGGGAGCCCTTGACCATTTGCTGCTGGAGCAGCGGTGATCCGCCGAAGGTCCGCGCCGACAGATGGGCCAGTACGTCATCGAACAGCCGGTCGCAGAGGCCCAGACGCAGCCAGGTGAGCGCGTGGAGCCACCGCCGGTACTCCGCCGAGGCGGCGGACGGCCGGTGGACCTGGTCGTTCCCGGGGGCGGTGCAGCGCAGTGCGGTCACCCCGACGCCAGTCAGGGCCGCCGAGATGAAGGGCGTCGCCGCCGTCAGAGGCATGGGCGGGCCGTCCGGTGTCATGACCGCGGCCGCGCGGGCGGCGAGGTCCACGGGGACGACGGCATGCCCGCAGGGCCCCGCGACCAGCGTGTCCGCGCCCGCGGCGGCGTGCTGCACGGTCAGCGCCGCGCCGGGGCCCTCGGCCCGCGCCGTCCCGTGGACGAGCCGCACGAGCCCCGGGAGGTCAGCAGAGGTGAGCCGCACGGACGTCCCCTATGCGTCGAGGTGCTGCCGCACGTAGCCGGCAAGGCTCTCGACGGTCTCGAAGGAGCTCGGTCCGAAGGTGTCGGGGTCGAACTCCACGCCCATGTCGTTCTCCACGTGCAAGAGGAGTTCGAGCAGGCTGGTGGAGTCGAAGTCCAGGTCCTGGACGAGTCGGGTCCCCGGCGAGAGCGTGTCGGGCGGGCACCCCAGCATGCGGGCGAGCGACCCGATCACCTCGGCGGTCACATCACGGCTGCCCTTCGGGCCGGCTGCTGCGTTCACCCTCGTGCCTTCCCTGTTCACGGTTCGGTCGGTCGGCTGCGGCCGTCTTCGTGGTCGTGTTCGTGTTCGTGTCGACGGGGGCGCGCCCTCCTCCAACCTCGTTCCGGGGCCCCGGGCGTACAAGGCTCGGACGGACGCGCCAGGGACCTGGCGGAACAGGCATAGCCCAAGGAGGGGCTGCCGATCGACGACGGGGTGCTGAAGGCTGGAGCGGCAGAACCCTCGACTCCCGGTAGCGAGCGGGGAAGCCTGTTGCCGAGCCTGAATGCCGTGGTGGTCAGTCGAATGGAACCTCTTCACTACAGCTGCGTCGGCATAGGTGCCGGGCCCTCCAATCTCAGTCTGGCCTCCCTGATGCACGGCCACGCGTCGCTGCCGAACCTCTTCCTCGATGGCAAGCCGTCCTTCGGCTGGCACGACGGCCAGCAGATTGCCGGCTCCTCGCTTCAGGTGGCGCTGTTCAAGGACCTGGTGACGCTCGCAGATCCGACGAACCCGTTCTCCTTCCTGGCGTACCTCCATGAGCAGGGGCGCATCCACCACTACATCAATGCGCAGTTCAGCGACGTCCCCCGGCAAGAGTTCCGCGACTACCTGGAGTGGGCGAGCCGCAGGAACCCGAACGTCGTGTTCGGCGAGCGGGTGTTGGAGGTGGAGTTCGACGGCAGGTTCGTGGTGCGTTCCACCGGCCGTACCGTCACCGCCGACAACGTCGTCGTGGGCGTCGGCCGCACGCCGTGGGTGCCGCCGCAGGCCCGGATCGATCCGGGCGGCAGCCAGTTCCACGTGGGTGAGTTCCTGGCCCGGTCCAAGGGGCTGGGCGGCAAGCGGGTGTGCGTGGTGGGCGGGGGCCAGTCCGGGGCGGAGGCATTCCTCGACCTGATCTCCCGTCCGGACGGCGAACTGCCCCGACGCGTCACGTGGGTGTCGCGGCGGGCCAACTACTTCCCGATCGACGACTCGCCGTTCACCAACGACTACTACATGCCGTGCCACTCGGACCACTTCTTCGGCATGCCCCGGGAGGCGCGCGAGGCGTTCACCGCCCGGCACGTGCTGACCAGCGACGGGATCTCCGAGTCGACGTTGCGCGCGATCTACCAGCAGGTCTATCTGCGGCGCTTCGTGGCGGGCGCGAAGGACCTGGTGGGGCTCTACCCCAACCGCGCGGTGACCCGGGTGACGGGCGACGACGACCACGGCTGGAACCTGGCGCTCGCGCACAACGACGAGCCGGGCGCCGGCGAGGTCCTTTCGGCCGACACGATCGTCTGGGCCACCGGCTTCCAGCAGGCACCGCTTGACTTCCTCGACCCCCTCGCGCACCGGTTGGAGCGGGAGGGCGGCGAGTTCCGGATCGACGCGGACTTCGCGGTCCGCTGGGACGGCCCCGCCGACCGCAGCATCTTCGTCCAGAACGCGGCACGCCTCCAGCGGGGCCTCGCCGATCCGAACCTCAGCCTGACCGCGTGGCGCAGCCGGCGCATCCTCGACCGGATCCGGGGGGTGCGGGCCGCCAACCAGCTGCCCTCGTTGATCGAGTGGTCGGCGGGCCTGCCGGGCACGGGCCCCGACGCGCGTGCCGGCGGGACGCGGGAGCTGTGATGGGCGTCGGGGAAGCGGACGCCCGAGTGGACGGCGGGCCGGACGGCACGGCCGACGGCCGGGTGGACTTCGCCGTCGTCGGCGGCGGCATCGTGGGCTGTCTGGTGGCCCGGGAGATCGCGGCCCGGGCCCCCGGGGCGTCGCTCGCCCTCGTCGAACGGGACGCCATCGGCAGCGGGGCGAGCAGGCGCTCGGCCGGGCTGCACTTCCCGCGCGGTTCGACCGGGCGGATCCGGTCGATGGCCGCGTACAGCCAGGACTTCTACCGCCGGCTGGCCGCGAGCCGGCCCGGACTGCCCATCCGTCCCGTGCCGATGACCGTGATCGCCTCCGCCGGCCGGGATCCGCTGATGCGGGAGCACTACCTGCCCGGCTCCGGACTGTCCGACGCCGCCGACGTGCCGGTCTGCCTCGGGCCCCTGCCGCCGGGAACCCTCGTCCGGCGGGGCGACGGCTGCCAGTACGCCGATGTCAGCGCGCTCGCCCGGGCCGTCGCCGACACCCTGCCCGGCCGGGTCGCCGTGCACGAGGGCGTACGCGTCGGGACGGTCGAGCCCGGACCGGCCGGTGTGGTGCTGGGCCTGGGCAGCGGTGAGCGGCTGACGGTGGGCCGGGTGGTGCTCGCGCCCGGCCCCTGGCTGGCGGACCCGGCCTGGGCGACCCTGGTGTCACCGCTGGGCGCCCGGGTGAAGAAGGTGGTGGCCCTGCACATCGCCCGCCGCCCCGCGGCGGACGCCCCGGTCATCGTCTTCGAGGACGAAGACGCCTTCCTCCTCCCCCTTCGCGAACGCGGCCAGTGGCTGTTCAGCTACACCTGCCGCCAGTGGGACGTAGACCCCGACGCCTCCCCCGAGGGGCTGTCGGCCCGCGATCTGGGCGAGGCCCGAGCCGTCCTGCGGCGGTACGCCCCGGCGCTCGCCGCCGCCCCCGCCGCGGGCCGGGTCTTCTGCGACGCGTACAGCGGCAGCCGTGAACCCGAGGTGCGCGACCTCGGCGGCGACAGCCGTGTGCTGTTCGCGGGAGCCGCCAACGGCTCGGGCTACCGCCTTGCCCCGGCGATCGCCGCCCAGGCCGCCGATCTGCTGGGCCTGCCTGCCGAACCGTCGCCGGGCCCCGCCCTTCCGTCCGTACCGAGGAGTGACGCGTGATCATCAGCAGCTACAGCCCGGACGGACTGCGGTCCTCGTTCGGCATCGACATGAGCGCGGTGGACGGGCTCGCGGTCGGTGCCGACTGGGCCCGCGTCGCGCCAGGTGGCCGCTCCGACGCGCACCAGCACGACGAGACCGAGGTGTTCGTGGTCGTCGCGGGAGAGGGAGCGGTCCACGTCGACGGGGAGCGCCACCCCGTGGCGGCGGGCACGGTGGTGGCCTTCGACCCGTTCGAGACGCACGTCATCGAGAACACCACCGCCGACACCGACCTGGTCTTCGCGACCCTCTACTGGCGGGACGCCGAGCGGGCCGCGCGGGCGGCGGACGCAAGGACGCGCCGGGGCTTCGGCGACCGCCCGGTCTTCGTGTTCTCCACACCGCCCACCCCCAACGGCGACCTCCACCTGGGGCATCTGTCCGGCCCGTACCTGGGCGCGGACGCGTTCGTACGGTTCCAGCGGATGAACGGCACCGACGCCTGGCACCTCACCGGCAGCGACGACTTCCAGAGCTACGTCGTCGACGTCGCCGAACGCGAGGGCCGCACGCCCGCCGAGGCGGCCGCGCACTACAGCGCGGAGATCGCCGCGACGCTGGCGCTGATGGACATCGAGCCCGACAGGTACACGGTCACCGGCCAGGACCCGGCCTACCCGGACGCCGTACGCGGCTTCTTCTCCCGGCTGGTCGCCTCCGGCACCGTCGCGCCCAAGGAGATCCCCGCCCTCTTCGACGCCGAGGACGGCCGGTACCTGTACGAGGTGGACGTGCACGGCGGCTGTCCCGGCTGCGCGGCCCCGGCGGGCGGCAACATCTGCGAAGAGTGCGGCGAACCGAACTCCCCCGCCGACCTCGTCGGCCCGAAGGCCCGGAACTCGTCCGCGCCCCCGGTACCCGGCACCGCCACCCAGTACTCCCTGCCGCTGCACGAACTGCGCGACGCCGTCGCCGCGCACCACCGCGCGGGCCGCGTGCCCGCCCGGCTGCGAGAGCTGGCCGAGCGGGTTTTCGACCGGCCCGCGGTGGACGTGGCGATGACCCATCCCTCCGACTGGGGGGTGGCACCGGCCGAGACGGGGGCGCCCGGGCAGGTCGTCTGGGTGTGGCCGGAGATGAGTTACGGATTCCTGTACGGGATCGAGGGCCTCGGGCGCACGTTGGGCAAGGACTGGCGCGCCGACGAGCCGCGCAAGGAATGGCAGATCGTCCACTTCTTCGGTTACGACAACAGCTTCTACCACGGCATCCTCTACCCGGCCCTGTACCGGCTGGCGTTCCCCTCGTGGACGCCCAGGATCGACTACCACGTCAACGAGTTCTACCTGCTGGAGGGCGAGAAGTTCTCCACCAGCAGGCGGCACGCGGTGTGGGGCAAGGACATCCTGAACCCGGCCAGTGTGGACGCGGTGCGCTTCTTCCTGTCACTGACGCGTCCCGAGGGGCGGCGCACCGACTTCGGGAGGGCCTCGTACGAAACCGTCCTGCGCGAGACCCTGATCGGCGGCTGGCAGGCGTGGCTGAACGACCTGGGCAGCCGGGTCGGGAAGAACCACGACGGCCGGGCGCCGGACGCCGGGGTGTGGACGCCCGAACACACGGCGTTCCTGGGCCGTCTGCACGACCGGCTCCGGGAGTTGACGACCAGCCTTGGCAAGGACGGGTTCTCGCTCAACGGCGCAGCGGTGGCGCTCGACGGGATCGTCCGGGACACCGTGCGCTTCGCCCGCGCCGAGCACGTGCTGCCCGCGACCGGTGACTGGCGGGCCGAGGCGCGCACGGCGACCGCCCTGGAGCTGGCGGCCGCGCGGCTGCTGGCCCTGGGCGCCGCACCGGTGATGCCGCGCTTCGCCGCCCGGCTGGCCGCCGCCCTGGGCGAGCCCGCGCCGACCCGCTGGCCGGACGGGGTGGAGCTGCTGCCGCCCGGGAACGTAGTGCGGCTCCAGCACGAAGTGTTCTTCGCCGCCCACGACGAGGATGCGGCGCCCGGCACCGGGGAGCCCTCGTGAACCGGCCGGTGAACGGGGTGGACGCGGTGAGCGCGAGGGGCCCGGTGAGCGGGGTGGGCCCGGCGGACCCGGTGAGCGGGGTGGGCCCGGCGGGGTCGGCCGAGGCCGTGGTGTCGGTGATCAACCGGATCGTCTCCGTGCCGCCCGCCCCCGGCCACCGGATCACTCTGCACCGGCCCGGGATGACGCGTTCCGTCGACCTGACCGAGCTGTACCGGCAGGCCGGCCACGTGGCCGGCTTCCTGGCCGGCCTGGGGCTGCGGCGCGGGGACCGGATCGGGGTGCTGGCGGCCAACTGCCTGGAGTGGGTGCTGCTGGATCTGGCTGCGCTGCGGCTCGGGGTGGTCACCGCCGGGTTCGAGCCGGGCAAGTTCGAGGCGCGGCAGGAGCTCCTGGACCGGTACGACCTGCGGTTCCTCTTCACCGATCAGCCCTCGGACGCCCCCGGTGCCCGGTCGATCGCCGACCTCGCGGACCTCGCAGACGGCACGGCGCCCGCGGACGTCACGGACCCCGCCGGGATGGCGGCAGCCCCGGACGCGCCGCCGCCCGTGACGTACCGCCCGCACGACACCACCACGCTCAAGTTCACCTCCGGCAGCACCGGCGAGCCCAAGGCCCTCGCGGCCACCGTCGCCGGCATCGACGGCTCGATCGGCGCCGTGCAGGAGATGTTCTCGCACGGCCGCGGCGACGACGTCTTCGTCTTCCTGCCGCTCTCCCTGCTCCAGCAGCGCTACTGGATCTACTCGGCCCTGTGCTTCGGGCACGACGTGACGCTCACGACGTACGCCGGCGCCTTCCCGGCCCTGCGAAAGGCGCGGCCGACCGTCGTGATGGGCGTCCCCGCCTTCTACCAACTGGCGCGCCGGCAGATCGAGGCGCGGGCCGGGCGGGCGGCGTCCCCGGACACCGACCGCGAGGAAGCGCTCCGGGCGGAGGCCGCTCGGCTGTTCGGCGGGCGGATCCGCTACCTGTGGACCGGCTCGGCCCCGGCCGACGCCGCCATGCTGCGGTTCTTCGCCACGGTCGGGCTGCCCGTGTACGAGGGGTACGGGCTCAACGAGACCTGCATCGTCGCCAAGAACCACCCCGGCGCCCACCGGGAGGGCAGTGTGGGCCGGGTCGTGCCGGGCAAGGAGGTGCTGTTCGACGAGGAGGGCGCCATCCTCGTCCGCAGCACCTACCCCGTGAGCCACGGGTACACCTATGCCGCTCCGGGCGCCTCCGCGCGGGTGTTCGGTGAGGACGGCCTGGTCAGGACCGGTGACCTCGGCCATATCGACGAGGACGGGTTCCTCTGGGTCCGGGGCCGGGCCGACGACGTACTGGTCCTGGAGAACGGCAGGAAGATCGACGTCCGGCCGGTGGAGGAGTTCCTGCGGACGAGTGCGGCCATCGAGGAATGCGTGCTGTTCTGCCCGAACCGCGCTTCCCTCGTCGCCGTCGTGTCCCCGCCGGCCGGAGCCGCCGACGAGCGGGCGGTCGCCGCGCAACTGGCGCTGGCCAACGCGCGGTTCGGCGCCGACGCCCGGATCAAACGGGCGATCATGGCCCGTACGCCGTTCGGCATCGACAACGGCCTGCTCACCTCCCAGTACAAGCCCAGGCGCAACCGGATCCTGGAGGCCTACCGAGCCGAGGTCGAGGACCCCTCGGCCGGTGTCCACGCCCCCCAGGAACCGCCGTACACCCCATCGGAAGGCTGAACACCCACCATGAGCTGGAACGAACTCCTCAAGGCCCCGCTGGAGAACGACCACGTCCTGCTGCGCCCGATCACCGCCGGGGACCGGGAGGCCGTGCGCGCCGTCGCCATGGCACCGCGGATCTGGCGGTATTTCGTCTCCCGGGTGGATTCGGACGCGGACTACGAGCTGTTCTTCGACGCCATGCTCGCGGACCACGAGGCCGGGCGCCGCGCCGTGTACGTGATCACCGACAAGCGCAGCGGGCGCGTCGCGGGCAGCATGAGCTTCGGGAACCTCGCCGAGGCGGACGCCCGCATCGAGATCGGCTGGTCCTGGCTCGGTCTCGACTTCCAGGGCAAGGGCATCAACCGCTGGGCGAAGTACGCGCTGCTGGAGCACGCCTTCGAGCAGCTCGGCGCCGAGCGGGTCGAGTTCAAGACCGACCAGCTGAACGTCCAGGCCCGGAAGGGGCTGGCCAACATCGGCGCCCGTGAGGAAGGCGTGCTGCGCAGCTTCAACTGGATGCCGGACGGCCGCCGCCGTGACGCGGTGTACTACAGCGTGCTGCGCGCCGAGTGGCCCGAGGTGAAGGAGTTGCTGGCTGGCCCGGGGACCACCGCGGCGGTGTCCGGCCCCGGGGCGGCCCCGGCAAGCGTGGATCCGGCGGCATGAGCCGGAGCGGCGGACCGATCCCGTACGTCCGTGCCACCGGCGACCCCTTCGCCCTGGGAGTGCGCCACGGCGAGGACCGGGCCCGAGCCCTGCGGACCTTCCTGGACGACGGCCTCGCGCGGCTGAACCGGATCATGCGGGACGGCACCGACCGGGCGGAGCTGGCGCCGCGCCTCCGGCTCCACCGTACGGCGATCGCGGCGGCCACCCCCGCCCTGCTCGAGGAGATCGACGGCTTGGCGCACGGCGCCGGCATCGACCCGGACGCCGCGCTCCTGCTCCAGGTGCGACGCGAGATCATGGGCTACCGCAAGGTGCCCACCCTCGGCGACTGCACGACCTACGCACGCTCCGGGCCCGGTCACGCCGGGCCGCCGGTGCTGGCGCAGACCATCGACCTCAACGGCGACCTGGACGACCGGATATGCGTGCTTGAGCTGGGCCGGTCGGGCAGCGGGCGGCGCGCCCTGGTGCTCAGCTTCGCCGGTCTGCTCGGCTATCTGGGCATGAACAGCGACGGCCTGGCGGTGGGGCTCAACCTCGTGCTCGGCGGGGCGTGGCGCCCCGGCCTGCCTCCGTACCTGGCGATCCGCCATCTGCTGGACTCCGCCGCCGACGTCGACGAGGCGCTGTCGCAGCTCGCGAAGCTGCTTCCGACGCTGGCGAGTTCACGCTCGCTGACCCTCTGCGACGCGGAGCGTGCCGTGTACGTGGAGATCCTCGGGGATGAGATGCGGGTGGTGTCCGCGGAGCAGACGGTGCACACCAACCACTTCCTCCACCCCGACCTCGCCCCGTACGACGAGCTGAACGTCTTCGCCCGGCGGTCGTCGCTGCGCCGCTTCGACGCGGCCCGGGAGGGATTGCGCTCGCTTGCCCCGGACGCGGGCGTCGAGGAGCACTTCGCGCTGCTGTCCGCCGCGCCCGTCCGTGTGCCGGACCGGGGCGACATCCGGGCCGAACGGACCGTCGCCGCGGTGGTCATGCTGCCGACGCGCGGGGAGTTGCACATACGCCCCGGAGACCCGGCGCTGAATGCCAGTCAGGTCTTTCGGCTGCCCTGACGCAACCGGATTGCAAGGAATCAGAAAGATCATGAAAGGCATTGCGACCCTTTCGACTCGATGCTTGAATCGAAACGCGTCGAGGGGGACGGCCACCGCCTCTGGGCCGCTGTTCCACCCGCTGTCGGCACGACGGCTGGCAGCACGTCAGTAGCCGGTGGCCAGCTGCGGGCGGCGACCGCGGCCGGAGCCAGGGGCAGGCAAGGCGAGCTGTGACGCAGACGAATGACATATCTCCGATATCTGACGCACGACCGTTCGGGACCAAAGGCTTGGCCACCTGCAATGTGGCCCTCCTCGTGGAGAACCACGTGGTGAGAGCCGGGCTGGAAGCCGTGCTCCTGCGGCTGCCCAGAGTGGGCGAAGTGGTCTGCTGCTCGCCCGCCACCTGGCCGGACACCCTGAGACCGGGCGCGTTCCAGGTGCTCGTCGTCACCCTGGAGCAGTGGGAACTGCTCGGGTCCCGCGCCGAGGCGGCCGACCACGACTCACTGCCCGCGGTCCTGGTGCTTGGCGAGGCCCCGTACGACCGTTACAGCGAACTCTTCGTGTCTCTGCCGGCCGACGGCTTCCTGGCCCTGAGCGAGCTCACCGCCGAGTCCCTCGACAGCACGCTGGAGCGCGTACTGGCCGGTGAGATGCCCATGCCGACGTCGCTGGCCCGGCGGCTGCTGTCGGGCAGCGAGACCAGGACCCGGGTGGTGGGCCAGGGCGCCCGTTCCGTATCGCTGACCCCACGCGAGACCGAGACGCTCACCCTGCTCGCCAAGGGGCTGAGCAACAAGCAGGTCGCGCGGGTGCTCGGCATCTCGACGCACGGCGCCAAGCGCCTGGTCGGCTCCATCCTGCTGAAGCTCGGCTCGCCCAACCGGACGGCCGCCGTGATCACGGCGCTGAAGGAAGGGCTGGTCTGACACGACGGCACCGGGGGGGGGGGGGGGGGGGGGGGGGGGGGGGGGGGGGGGGGGGGGGGGGGGGGGGGGGTGGTGT
>NZ_JBWKDK010000022.1:0-38004 GCF_056436005.1 Streptomyces sp. NPDC043854 | reverse complement strand
TCCCCCCCCCAAAAGAAGCCCCTCCCCCCCCCCCCCCCACCCCCCCCCCCCCCCCCCCCCCCCCCCCCCCCCCCCCCCGGCCGGTCAGGGCGGGTTCCCGTAGGTTCGGGGGAGTGTCGTACGTAGGGCCTGCGCGGCGGAGAGGGCCGGTCGCCCGGTCCTCCCCGCCGCCCCTGTCACTTCTCGGTGGACAGCGGCACCACGACGGCACCTTCCGCAGAAGCCGCCGCGGAGGGTGAGCCGGGTGCCGGGGCGGCAGACACGGCCTCGGCTTCCGCCCGGGCCGTCCCCTCCGGGCCGTCGTCCTCCTCCTCGTCCTCCGGCGCGGTGTCTGCGGCCCTGAGCCGCTTGGCGCCGAGCACCGATACGATCAGGGCCACGACGGCCGCGCCCGGGGCCAGCCAGTAGCCGGTGGCCGGGCCGAAGCGGTCGACCGCCACACCGGCCAGGGCCGAACCCAGCGAGATGCCGCCCAGCAGACTGGTCACGGCCAGCGCCATGCCCTCGTTGATCTGCGAGCGGGGCACCAGTTTCTGGACCATCGTCATGCTGGTGACCATGGTCGGCGTGTTCGCCATGCCGGCGACGAACATCAGCAGGCACAGCGACCAGAGGTTGCCGGCCAGCTGGAGCGGCAGCATCAGCACCGCCATGCCGGCCAGGCCGAGCAGGAACCGCGTGGTGATCCTGCCCTTCGGTACCACCAGCCCGAACAGGACACCGGACACCGCCGAGCCGGCCGCCTGGAGGGCGATCACCACACCCGCCGCCGAGGCCTGCCCCAGCTCCTCGGTGTACGCGACGGAGACGAGGTCCAGGGAACCGAAGATGGTGCCGGTGAAGAGGAACGTCAGCAGCATGACCTGAAGGCCCCGGTTGCGCAGCGGCGCCGGAGCCGACGGGTCGGGCTCCTGCACCGGTGGTTCCGTGGACTTCTGGGCCGCGAGCAGCAACGTCCCGCCCAGCGTCAGCACCATGGCCACCAGCCGCCCCGCCTCCGGGAACAACGCGGTGCAGAGGAAGACGGTGAGGATGGGGCCGACGATGAAGCAGATCTCGTCCAGCACCTGCTCGAAGGAGTTGGCGACGTGCAGAGACTGCTCGTCGTCCCGGTAGATCTCCGCCCAGCGCGCCCGCACCATGCCGCCGGCGTTGGGCGCGGTCGAGAAGATGCCGGTCGCGAAGAGCGTCCAGGCCGGGGCGTCGTAATGGGCGCAGAGCATCAGGGCGACGGACCCGAGCGCCGAGATCACGGCGGCGGGAACGGCGACCCGGGCCTGCCCGTACCGGTCGATCAGCCGGCTGATGCGCGGAACGGTCACCAGCGTGGCCGCCAGCGAGACGCCCGAGACGGAACCCGCCAGCGCGTAGGAGTCGCGGAGGGAGGCAACCATGATCACGGTGCTCACGCCGTACATGGACAGGGCGAGGCGCGCGAAGAACCCCGACAGGGTGAACGCGACGCTCCCCTTGGGGGAGAAAAGACGACGGTACGGGGCGAACAAGAAGCGTCTCCTTATTGGTTGGCTCGTTGGCTCGTCGACGCGAGAGCTCCCGGGAGCCGCGCCAGGTCAGGGCCCGCGAAGTCGAAGCGGAACGGCTGTTCGGTGAGGCCCAGGCCGGACATGGCGGTCCGCACATCGGCGCGCGCCCCCGCCCCCGCGTGCAGCAGGAGGAAGCCGCCGCCCCCCGCGCCGAGCAGTTTGCCCCCGGTCGCCCCGGCCTCCAGCGCGTGTCGGTAGGCGCGGTCCACACCGGGCAGGGACACCCGGCGACCGAGACCGCGCTTGAGTTCCCAGTGCCGGCCCAGCAACAGGCCCAGCTGGGCCGGGTCCCCGTCGCGCAGCGCCTGCAGGGCGGGTTCCGTCATGTCCTTGATCTCGTGCAGCCGCCGCTGCGCGTCGGCGTCCCCGCTGCCCACCCGGCTGTGCTGGTCGGCCAGCACGGAACCGGTGTCCCGCGTGGTGCCCGTGAAGAACAGCAGCAGCTCCTCGTCGAGGCGGCGCACTACATCGTCGGAGACCTCGGCCTCCTCGACGTCGACGCCTCCGTCCTTCCCGAAGTGCAGCAACCGGAATCCGCCCAGCGCGGCGAGGTAGTGGTCCTGGCGGCCGACCGGGCGGCCGAGGCCGGTCATCTCGATGTCACTGGCGGCGTCGGCGAGGGCCGCGCCGTCCGCGTGGGACCGCGCGAGACCGGCCGTCAGGGCCACGCAGAACGCCGCGGAACTGCCCAGACCGGTACCACCGGGGACGTCCCCGAAGGACACCAGCTCCAGTGGACGCCCGTCCCAGTGCCGTCGCAGCGCCTCGCGGGCGAACGGGTTCGCGACCTCGTCCACGGAGCCGGCCCGCCCGCAGGAGTCCAGGCACATCCGGATGCCGGAGCCGTGCGGTCGGCCGCGGCCCACCACCGTGACGCGCAGATCGATCGACGCGCCGAGCACCGTGCCGCCGAAGCGGTGCGCGTAGCTCGGCAGGTCGGTCCCTCCCCCTGCCAGGGAGATCCTCAGCGGTGCACTGCTGATCCACATGGGTCTGTCCCCCCTCGTACCGATGTCATGCCGTGCTCCGCCCGGTCCGGGGCCGCACCGTCGCCGGCCGGCCAGTCGGGGTCCGCTGCGCGCAGCGCGGCCGCCGCGCGCTCGGGGTCGGCCTCGCTCACCCACGCCCCGGCGCCGAGCTCACCCGCCGCGAGCCGCTTGACCCGGCCCGCGGCCGAGCGATCGGAGAAGATCTGCGCGTGCAGGTGGGCCAGTTCGCGGTCCTGCCGGGCCGGGGCCTGGACCCACAGCGCCATGTACGGCAACGGCTCGTCGCCCACGGACGCGAACCGCCGCAGAACCGAGCGGTAGACCGCTGCCAGCTCCCCGCGCTCCTCCTCGTCCAGGGCGGGCAGGTCGGGCACGTGTCGGCGGGCGAAGAGGTGGACCTCGAAGGGCCACCGGGCGGCGTACGGGACGAAGGCGACCCACCGCCGGGTCTGCGCCACCACGCGTTCCCCGCCCGCCGCCTCGGCCGCGACCACCTCGCAGAACACACAGCCACCGCCGGCGTCCCGCACGCGCCGGGCGGCGTCCCCCATCCGCCGGAGGCGGGGCGGCAGGAACGGATAGCCGTAGATCTGGCCGTGGGGATGGGCCAGGGTCGCCCCTATCTGCGCCCCGTGGTTCTCGAAGCAGACGACCTGGGCGATGTCCTGGCGTCCGTTCAGTGCGCTCGTGCGGTCCGCCCATGCCTCGACCACGGTACGGACGCGGCGGAGCGGCAGCCTGGCGAGCGTTGCCGTGTGCCCGCTGCCGAAAGACACCACCTCGCAGGCGCCCGTCGCGGGCGCCTCGGCCGGAGGACCGGTGAGGAGGACGGCCGACGCGCCGGTGGCGGACGGGCCGACCAGGGCGGGGTAGCGGTTGTCGAACACGGCGACGTCGTACGCGCCGCCCGGTATCTCGGACCGGCCCGGCTCGGCCGACGGGCACAGCGGGCAGGTGTCCTCGGCGGCGACCGGCCGCTTCGCCCGGTGCGCGGCCATCACCACCCACTCCTCGACGAACGGGTCCCACCGCAGCGTCGGACCGGCGCCCTCCCGCGCACCCGCGCCCGGGCCCGTCGGCGTCACGGGATGTCCGGCGTCGCCTTCGCCAGGAAGGCCGTCGCATTCGCCCGGAAGTACGTCGCGGTCACGCGGGCGGCCGTCGCGGTCGTCGGCGTACAGGTGCAGGCCGCGCCCGTCGGGCAGCCGGAAGGACCCGGGCGCCCTGGTCATGGCTGCTCCCCGTGGCCGGCGGGCACCGCCGCGTAGCAGTCGAGGATGTGCCACAGCGCCTGCGCCGTGGTCGCTACACGCACATCGGGCTCCTCCACGGGGGCGGGGGCCTGCCCGCGCACCAGGGCCGTGCGGCAGCCCGCCCGGCGGCCCGCCGCCACATCGCTGTCGAAGTCGCCGACCATCCACGACGACGCAAGGTCGAGGCCGTGCCGCTCGGCCGCGCGCAGCAGCATGCCGGGCTCCGGCTTGCGGCAGGCGCAGTGCACGGCCAGGTCCGCCACCTCGCCGTCCGGGTGGTGCGGGCAGTCCAGGATGTCGTCCAGCTCCACACCGAGGCCGGCCAGGGTGTCGCGGAGGTGCCTGTGCATGAGGTCGAGTGCGGGGCGCCCGAACAGGCCCCGGGCCACCGCGGACTGGTTGGTGACCACGACCAGCGCCACCCCGCGCTCCCGCAGGGCACGCAGGGGCGGGATGACCCCGGCGCTCAGCACCAGGTCGTCGGGGCTGCTCGGATAGTGCCGGGGTTCCGTCAGGGTGCCGTCCCGGTCGAGGAAGACCGCCGGGCGGCCGATCACCACGGAGAACTCGCCGTCACCAGTGCCACGTCGGCCTTGGCCCGCACGAAGCCCCGCATGTGCCGGGTCAGGATGTGCGCCAGCGACATGTGGACGTCCTCCTGCTCCTCGATGGACCGGGCCGGGGCCGCGATCCAGCGGTCGCAGAGTTCGGCGGCCCGTCCGCCCGTCGGGCCGAGCAGGCCGACCGGGCGGGCGCCGAGGTCACGGGCGGTGCGCAGCGCGCTCAGCACGTTGGGCGACTCACCGCTCGTACTGATGCCGATGACGATGTCGCCCGGCCCGGCGAATCCGTCGAGCTGTCCGCTGAACACGGCCTCGTAGCCGACGTCGTTGGCCCAGGCGGTGAGCGCCGGGACGTGGTCGACGAGGGAGTGGACGCGCAGCGGCGGCGCCCCGGGGAAGCGGGTGTTCTTGGCCAGGTCGACGGCGAGGTGCGAGGCGGTCGCCGCGCTGCCGCCGTTGCCGCAGGTGAAGATGGTGTGGCCGCCCTCATACGCCTCCTCCAGCATCTCGGCCACGGCGACGACGTCGTGGGACGAGATCTCGTCGATGGCCTGGCTGAGTCCCCGCAGGTAGTCGAGGATGTCGGTACGGCGGTCGCTGTTGTTGCCCATGGTCAGGGTGCCTGTTCGCTGGGTGGGACGGTCCGGGAGGTGGTGTCGTGCGCGGGGCGGTGCCGGAGCTCTCGGACGGCTTCCACCAGACCGGTGCACAGGGCGGCCGTCTCGCGTGCGGTCCGCTTCCATGACCAGTCCTGTTCCATCAGCCGCCGCCGCAGGTCCGCGACGTCGGCGGGGCGGTTGGCCAGCAGGCGGATCGCGCGTTCCGCGGTGTGCCGGACCGCTTCCGCGGTGTGTTCCGGGATGACCAGACCGGTGCCGCCGACGGCCCGGTCGGCGTCGAGGTCCGTCACGGTGTCGCGCAGCCCGCCGACCGGTGTGACCAGCGGGATCGTCGCGTACGCCATGGAGATCAGCTGGTTGAGCCCGCACGGCTCGACCCGCGAGGGCATCGGGGAGAAGTCCGAACCGGCGTACACCAGCCAGGCGAGGTCCTGGTCGAAAGCCGGGCTGTGGTGGACCGCTCCCGGCACCGCCGCCGCCAGGTCGGCGAGCTCCTCGGCGTAGCCGTCGTCGCCCGGGCCCACCACAACGAGCTGGGCGCGGCCCTCCGCCACCAGCGGGGCCAGGCCCGCGAGCAGCAGATCGGTGCCCTTCTCGTCGACCAGTCGCGAGCAGACACCGAAGACCGCCACGTCGGGATCGCGCGTGAGCCCGAGCCGCTCCTGGAGGGCCCGCTTGTTCTCGCGCTTGCCGTGCTCCACGGTTGCGGTGCCGTACGGGGAGGAGACCCGGCCCGTGGCCGAGGGGTCCCACACCCGGTCGTCCACACCTGCCACGATGCCGGTCGTTCCGAGTGCCGCCAGGGCGTCGGCGAGCGGCGTCCCGGCGAGGTCGTCCGCCAGTTCCCGGGCGTACCCCGGGCTTCCGGTGGTCGCCGCGTCGGCCGCCAGCATGCCCAATAGCAGCAGGCCGGGGCGCCCTTCGGCGCGGGCTTCGAGCAGTTCGGCCCAGCCGGGCGGGAGAGCGAGCCCGTGCAGCCCGGCGGGCGGCAGGTCGCCCCGGTAGTGGGCGCTGTGGATGTTGAGCAGCAGGGCGGGCGTGGTGCCGGTGGACCGGCGTGCGCGCAGATGGGCCAGGGCGGCGCCGGACTGCCAGTCGTTGGCGTGCACCAGGTCGTATCCCCGGCCCGACAGCTCGGCCCAGTCAGCCGCGCACCGGCCGTAGAACGCGGCCCTGGCCGAGGCGTCGTCGAACTCGACGTACCGCTCGTCGCGGTAGATGCCCGCACGGTCGTACCACTCGTCGGCCCGCAGCAGGAACACCTCGGGCGCGTCGTCCCCGGTGCCGAGCAGCCGCTCAACCGTGGGCGCGGCGGTGACGCCGGCGACGGTCGACCCGGGCAGGCTCAGGACCGGCTCGGTGCGCAGTCCCCGCTCGCGGACCAGCCGGGGGTAGTACGGCAGAAAGAGGTCGTGCGTGATTCCGTGCTCACGCTGGAGGGTGCCGGGCAGCGCCCGGGACGCCTGGCCCAGTCCGCCCTCGACGAAGAAGGGGGCGAGCTCCTGGGTGAGATAGAGGCATCTCATGGCCGGTGCTTCCGGTCGTCGGTGGCGGGGGTCGGGTCTGTCGCGGGGTCCGTCGCGGGGTCCGGCGCGGAGGCCCTCGCGAGTGGTACGGGCGGGCGCGAGGTGCCCGTCACCCATATGCCGAAGACGTGCAGGTCCGGGTTGAAGGGCAGTTCCAGCCGGGCGCACGGCACCGGTCGCGGCAACGGGACCGCGGCGTACCAGAGCCGGGGCCGGACGCTGGGCTCGGGACGGCCGCCGATGTCGTACAGGAAGTCGGCCTGGTGATAGCACTCCGCCCCCGGGACCGGGCCGCGCGTCAGGAAGTCGCCCAGCGGGACGGAGACCTCCGTGCCGCCCACCCCCGCGTGATCGGCGAGGTCGGCCCGCTCGCCCTGATCGGCGTACAGGCGGAACGTCTCCCGTACGACGCCCTGGGTCGCGGCGCCGACGACATGGACCGCGGTCACGGCGCTCGGGACGGGCCCGGCCACCAGGTCGTGGTCCAGGTGGAGGATCTGGCCCTCGCAGGCCACGTTGTCGGGTTCGCCCCGGCCGAAGCCCGGTGGCAGGTGCAGCTCCCGCGACCGTGGGGCGAGGGACCCCGCCGGGTACGTACGCCCGTAGCCGTCGAAGCCCTCGGGCACGGCGACACCCGGTTCCCAGCAGGCGGTGCTGTTGCGGTGCGCCGTCAGGTCGAGTGCGACACCGTCGACGGGCGGGTGGGTGCCGGTCATACGGCGGCCCCCGAGGCCGTTTCGGCTCCGGATCCGGCCCGTGCCCGGTCGGACAGTTCGGCGCCGGCCGAGCCGAGGTCCCCGGCCATCGAGGCGAGCCGGGTGTCGAGCTGGGTCCGGAACGCGGTCGCCCGGGGCGTACCGGGCGGAAGCACACCCAGCCGCATCATCAGGCTGTTCGCGACGACGACGTCCCGGGCCGCCCGCTCGACCGCCTCGACCGTCCCGGCCGTCACCCCCAGCGCGGGCAGCCGACGGGCCAGCCAGCGCAAGGTGTGGCCGTACCAGAGCAGCCCGAGGGGCAGGGCGCGGCCGAGAGCGGGAGCGGGCCGCTCGCCGTCACGGGCGCGGGGCCGCTCGCGCACCGCCCGGAGGTAGTCGTCCAGCCGGGCGGTGAGCGTCTCCACGAGTCCCGTACCGCTGAGCCACCGGCCGGGCGGCCCGGCCAGCTCCTCGGCGATCCGCGCCAGTTCGCCGGCGGGCGACTGCCGCTCGCCCGGGCGGGAGCCGAGCTCCACCCAGGACTGTCCGCTGCCGTCGCCGTACATGGCCGCCCTGATCTCGGCGAGCGGCACGCGGCCGTCGAAGAAGACCTCCTCGCCCGCGTCCAGCAGGCGTACGGTCGCGTCCCGCGGGTCGAGTTCCCGGAGGACCACGGTGTGCAGGTCGTGGCTCTGCCCGTAGCCGGGCCAGTAGTAGCGCAGATGGAACGGATCGGCGGCGGCGGCCACGGTCCGGCCTGCGGCCAGCGCCTGCTCGGCCGCCTCCCACGCGGCCGCCCCGTCGACCGGATTCCGGACCAGTGGGCGCCCGCAGCGGGCGAAGACGAGCGACAGGATCTCGAACGGGTCGTCGAAGACCAGGAGCCCGGTGTCGTCCAGCCGCGCACCGGTGAGGGCGTTGGCCCCCAGCACGGCCACCGGATCGCTCGTCGTCGGTCCCTCGGCGTACCCCTCCGGGCGTGGACCGGCGTCCCCCGCGACCGCGTCGAGGAGTACGGTGAACGCGGCGTGGTAGCAGCTCGCGTCCGTGAAGCGCCGACTCCCGGTCACTGTCTCTCCCCCACTCAGCCTGAATCGGCAACCGCACCGGCGCAGCCGTCCATGAGGAGGGAGCACCGTCGGATTTGCCCGCCCACAGACTGGTCGACACGACCGGCGGGGCCGCCGACGACACTAGCGACGGCCGCCGAAGCCCGACAAGGAGTCGCTTCGGGTATAGCCCCTTGTCCACCACTCCGGCCGCGCCTTGGCAACGGGCCCAAGCTCCCCGGCACCGGACTGCGTGCGAGGTCAGCGCCGTATTCGCTGCGTGTGCAGGGCACTTGACCTGCGCGCGGATGCCCTTTCGGGACCGTCCGCCGGGCCGTGGCCGGCCGTACGCTGCGTGCGGCGGGCCGGGACTCCACGCCCGCCTCACGCCCCCTAGGACGCAGGAGCTGCCGCATGCTGACCCACAGTCACCCGACCGGGCCGCCGGGCAGCGAAGCGGAAGCGGGCCTCCCGGCCGAGGTGTCCGGCGACAGCGTCAGCGTCCACCGGCTGGTGTGCGACGTCCGTGACGGGCGCGCCGTCGCCGGTCGCCGGGGAGGGCCCGCCCTGGCCAACCGGGAGCTGGCGGGTGTGCTGGAGCGCCACGCCGAGCGGCTGTCGCCCGAGTCCGGGGAATCGGTGTTCACCCGGGACACCGGCTCCCCCGGTGTCCCGTTCCTGCCCCGCGAACGGCTGCTGTCCGACGCCGAACGCGCCGCCGCCCTGGCCCGGTTCACCGACGTGCTGTCGACGGGGGCGTTCACCAGCGGCGCCGGGGTGGGCGCGTTCGAGGCGGCCCTGGCCGAGTTCCTCGGCATGCCGCACGCCCTGGCCACCAGCAGCGGCACGGACGCGCTCGTGATCGCGCTGCACGCGCTGGGCGTCGGGCCCGGTGACGAGGTCATCATGCCGGCCAACAGCTTTGCGGCCACCGAGAACGCCGTCCTGGCCTGCGGAGCCGTTCCGGTCCTCGCCGACGTGCGGGACGACTACACCCTCGACCCCGACCGGGTCGCGGAGCGGATCACCGGGCGGACCAGGGCCGTGCTCCCGGTGCACCTGCACGGCAAGCTGGCCGCCATGGCCGAGCTGGAGGCGCTGTGCCACCGGCGCGGTCTCGCCCTCGTCGAGGACGCGTGCCAGGCGATCGGCGTGACGGGCGTGGGGCTCCACTCGGACGCGGCGGTCCTGAGCTTCAACCCGTACAAGAACTTCGGCGTCTGCGGAAAGGCGGGCGCGGTCGTCACGCGCGCGCCCGAGGTGGCGCACCGGTGCCGGGCGATCGGGTACCACGGCTTCGAACCCGGCCGGAAGAACGTGAAGGCCGTCCCCCTCGGCTTCAACGCCGGCATGGACAACACCCAGGCCGAGATCGCGCTGGGCCTGCTCCCGTACCTGAGCCTGAACGGCTTCCGCAGGTCCTTCCTGGCCTCCCGATACGTGCGGGCCCTCGCCCCGCTGGCCCGGTCGGGCGCCCTCGGGATTCCCGATTTCACGGCCGACCACGCCTGGCACCTCTTCCCCGTCCAGGTCGAGCCGGCGGCGGGCGGGCGGGACGCGCTCAGGGACCGGCTGCGCAAGGAGCACCGCGTGGAGACGGACGTCTACTACCCGGTCCTGACGCACCGGCAGGCACCTTTCGCCGCGGCGGCATGGGCCGCGAGCGCCGACGTCCCGCGCACCGAGCGGCTCAACTCCCGCGTGCTGCACCTGCCGTTGCACAACGGTCTGTCGATCCGCGAGCAGGACCGCACCATCGAGGCGCTGTATGACTGCCTTCACCACCATGCGAAGTGACACTGCCGGCAGGGGCACCGGTCGCGGTGCCGGTACCTGCCTCGGTACCGATCGCGGTACAGGCACCGGCCCGGGACCCGTCCGGTACGCAGTGTTCTCGGACTTCGACGAGACGTACCTGGCCCACGCGCCGAGCGAGCCGCAGCGTGGAGACCTGGAAGCGCTCGAAGACCTCCTGGTGAAGGAGGCGGACCGGGGCGACATGCTGTTCGCCTGGGTCACCGGCAGCTCCCTGGACTCGGTACTGGCCAAGGCCGCGCGCCACCGCCTCCGGGTGCTGCCGCACTTCGCGGCCTGCTCGATGGGCACGGAACTGGCGTACTTCGACGGCGGGGAGCCCCGGCCGGACGAGGAGTGGCGGCAGCTGATGCGCGAGAGCGGCTACACCCGCGCCGCCGTGTCGGACGTGGTCGCGGAGCTGGCCCGGGCGGGCATCGCGCTCCGGCCCCAGTCCGACGTGCGGCGCGGCGAGTTCATCGACAGCTACTACTACACCCCTTCGGACTCCGCGCCGGGTGACGCGCCTTCGGACTCCGCGCCGGGTGACGGGCCGGAGACGGACAGGGGCCCGGGCGACGAGCACGAGGCCCGCGCCGTGGACAGCATCCGGAGCGCCTGCGCACGTGCCGGGATCGGTGTGAACGTCAGCCGCTGCAACCCCAAGGCCGGGGACCCCGAGGGCTCCTTCGACGTCGACCTCATTCCCCGTACGGGCGGAAAGGCGGCGGTGGTGGCCCATCTGTGCGCCCGCTACCGGCCCGCCCGCACCTTCGCCTTCGGCGACAGCGGCAACGACCTGGACATGCTGCGGAGCGTGCAGCACGGCCTCCTCGTGGCGAACGCGACCCGGGACGCCCGGGCGGCGTACCCGCGGGTGGCGGAACACGCGTACGCGGCGGCGATCCTGCACGCCATCACGGGGGAAGTGAACCGATGAGGATAGGAATCGTGGGCGCCGGGAACATCGCGGCCGCCCATGCCGGCGCCGTCCTGGCCAACGCCGACGCCGAGCTCGTGGGCATGTTCGACATCGACGGGAGCCGGGCCCGGGCGACCGCCGCCGGCTTCGGCTGCCGGGCGTTCCCGACCGCCGAGAGCATGTACGGGGCCGTGGACGGCGTGGTCATCGCCTCGCCCAACCACACGCACGCGGCGATCGCCGCCGACGCCGTACGGTCCGGCAGGCACGTCCTGTGCGAGAAGCCCATGGCGATCTCGACCGCCGAGGCCCGCACGATGGTGGCGCTGGCCGGGGACACCGGCCTGAGCTGCTGCGTGGGCTTCAACTACCGGTTTCTCGGCATGGTGCAGCGCATGCGCCAGGCCGTCACGTCCGGGGAGATGGGGACGCCGCTGCTGGTCGAGGCCGGGTTCCGGCGGGGGAGTGCGCTGTCCCGTCCGGTCTTCACCTGGCGCGACGGCAGCCTGGGCCGGTCGACCAGCGGGGCCTTGGGCGACCTGGGCGTCCACCTGATCGACTTGCTGCACTTCCTCTTCCGGAGCGAGGTGGACACCTCGTCCTGTCTGACCGGGCTGCGCACCCACGTACCGGAGAAGGAGGGCCGTACGGTCGTCGTCGACGACCACGCCTTCGTCACCGGTCGACTGGAGAACGGCGTCTACTTCAACCTGACCGCCTCGAAGTCCTCCCTGCCCGATGAGCTCGGCCTCTCGTTCCGGGTCGTCGGTACGCACGGCGAGTTCACATACCACTCCCGCGACCCGCACACCCTGCTGACGCGCACGGACGTCGCGTGGCGCGGCGAGACACTGCCGCCCCCCTGGACGCGGACCGACCCGGCCGGAGAGGTCGCCGGGTGGACGGACTCCTTCCACCTCCAGCTCCGGGAGTGGACCGACGTGGTCGTCCACGGCAAGGAGAGCGCCTGGCTGGCGGGCTTCGAGGACGGACTGCGCGCCCAGCGGGTCCTGGGGCACCTGCTCGGCTAGGGTCCCGCGTCGGCCGGGACGCCGACCCGGCCGTGGCGCCCGCCCGGCCGTGGCGCCCGCCCGGCCGTGGCGCCCGCTGCCTCAGCGTCCTTGCCCGGCGTCCTCGTTCAGGAGCCGCCCGAGCCGGGCGACCTCGGGGGACTCCGCGAGCCGCTCCAGGGTCACGGGCCTGCCCTGCGCGTCGGCGACGGGCAGCTGCCAGTTCGGGTACGAGTCGAAGACGCCCGGGAGGTTCGGCGAGCGCAGGTCGCCCACACCGTCCGGGAGCCAGGCGCAGACCAGCCGGGCCGGGGTGCGCAGCAGGAACCGGTGCAGCGCCTCGGCGAGGGCCGCCGGGTCCTCGTCCTCGGCGGCGTACAGCCCTTCCGCCCTGAGTGCCTCCCGCCACTGCTTCCGCTCGGCGGCCGCCTCCGACCTGGCCCGCTCGACGGGGCCGGCGAGCATCCCCTGACGGTGGTGGAGGTCGACGTACCCTCCCGTGAGCCGGCTCGCGGTGCTCGGCAGGTCGTGGTTGGTGAGCGCAACCAGACAGGAGGCCCGCCACTGCGCGGCGGGCCGGGGTGACGTGCCGCCGTGCCCGTCTTCCCGGCGTTCCATCCAGAGCATGGAGGTGCCCATGATCCCCCGCGCGGCGAGTTGTTCCCGGACGTCGGGCTCCACCGTACCGAGGTCCTCGCCGATCACCGGGACGCCCGCCCGGTGCGCTTCGAGCGTGAGGACGGCCAGCATGGCCTCGTGGTCGTAGCGGACGTACGCGCCGTCGCCGATCGGCCCGCCCTCCGGCACCCACCAGAGCCGGAACAGCCCCATCACATGGTCGAGCCGGAGAGCGCCGGCGTGCCGCAGGACCCGGCGGAGGACCGCCGCGTACGGCGCGTACCCCTCGGCCGCGAGGGCGTCGGGCCGCCACGGCGGCAGGTACCAGTCCTGGCCCTGGGCGTTGAAGACGTCGGGCGGGGCGCCGACGGTGATCCCCGGGGCGATGCAGCGCCGCAGCGCCCACGCCTCAGCGCCGCTGGGGTGCACGCCCACGGCCAGGTCGTGGATGATCCCCAGGGGCATTCCCGCCGCACGGGCGACCCGCTGGACGTCCGCGAGCTGCTCGTCGGTGATCCAGGCCAGCCACCGGTGGAAGTCGACGGCGGCCTCGTGCTCCTTGCGGGCGTGGGCCACCTCGACGCTGTCGGCGTCGGGCAGCTCGCCCGGCCAGGTCCGCCACTCGGGCCCGTGCAGTTCCGCGAGGGCGCACCAGGTGGCGTACGCGTCGAGCCGCTCGCCCTCCCGCGCCGCGAAGGCCCGGAAGGCGTCCGCCCGCGCGTCGTCCAGCCCGGCGCGGTGGATCACCTCCAGCGCCCGGCGCTTGAGGTCCCAGACCTGGTCACGGTCGATCAGTCCCGCTCCGTCCAGGACGTCCGCCCGCAACGCGGCGGCGCGGGCGGCGAGCCGGCCGACGGCGGCGCGGGCCCCGGCGTCCAGCCGCTCGTACTCCGGCACGGCCTCGACCCGGACGTGCACCGGGTCGGCGAAGCTCCGGTCCGAGGGCCAGTACGGCGAGTGGTCGGCGAAGGAGGCGGGCAGCATCGAGTGCAGCGGGTTGACCAGGACGAACCCGGCGCCCAGCGTCCGCCCCGACCAGTCGGCGAGTCGCGCGAGGTCGGACAGGTCGCCCATGCCCCAGGACCGCTCGGACAGGGCCGAGTACAGCTGGGCGGCGAACCCCCAGAGCCGCTCGCCCGGTTCCGCGATCCGCTCGGGACACACGATCAGCGCGGCCGACTCCGTACGGTCCCCGAGGCGCACGTGCAGACGGTGGTATCCGAGCGGCATCCCTCCCGGCAGGCCCCGGACGCCCTCGCCCGGGCCAACACCCCTACGGCCGAGATCCCCGCGACCCTCACGCTCATGGCCGGAGCCCTCATGGCCGACGCCTCCATGACCGGTACCACCGGAAACGGCACCAGCGCGGCCGTCGCCGGCCGCTGCTCCCGACCCGGCGGCGGCCGGAACGTCGAGGACGCCCCCGCCCTCCAGCTCGATCCACAGCGTGGCCGCCCGGTCCACCTCGACGGTCGCGGCGCTCCCCTCGCGCACCACGACACACTCGGCGAGCAGCCGCCTCGCGCGTCGCTCGCGATACTCCTCCAGCGCCGCCGCCACGGCATCGGGCGTACCGGCCTCGACCCCCAGCGCCCGCAGCACCGCCACAAGGCTCCGCCCGGGTACCTGTACGCGGGTGCCCTGCTCGGTCCGGTACTCGGGCTCGACCCCATGGAGCCGGGCCAGTTCGGCGAGGTCCTCGGGTACGGTCGGGTGGTCCACGGGCTCTCCTGCCGCTCGGCTCACGTCCCCCCAAGTCTCGGCCGCCGCCCGCCGAATCAGGATCCCCACCTTGGGGTATGCCCCTTCGCCCGCTCCCCCGTCCCGGACGTCGTCCGCTCCGGGTGTGTCCGGCCACGAGTTCGGCCGCCGCCGACAACACGCGCGCAATCCTGCCCTCAAAGAGGCCCGATGGTAGCGGACGCGACACTGCTCAGTGAGCGGAATGGTGCCGGGCATGAGCCGGCCCCCGCGACCCCCGCGACTCCCGCACCCCGACGGCCCGACCGCGCGGAGTTTTCCGCTCCGCCGGTTGGGCCGTCAGGGTGCGGTCGCCGCCGTCCGGGGGGCGGGCTAGCTTGGAATGGCTGGACCTGGACCTGGACGTTGCGTGGACAGGAGGCCGGGCATGACGACACGGTTGCGCAGAGCGGCGGTGGCGGGGGCCGTCGCCGTGGGTCTGGTGGCGGCGCCCCTGGGCGGCGGGACCGGGTACGCGCGGGACACGGACACGCGGACGGCACGTACCGAGGCGGTCTCGGCGCCGCTGCGGCAGGGGGAGTTCCCGCAGCTCACCCCGGCGGTCGCCCGGCAACTGGACCGGGCCGTGCGGAAGGTGACGGCCGAGGCCAAGGTGCCCGGGGTCATGGTGGCTCTGTCCGCGCCCGGGAAGGGTGAGTACATCCGCACTTTCGGCGTCGCCGACAAGTCGACCGGCCAGCCCATGACCACCAACCTGTACATGCGGATCGGCAGCGAGACCAAGACCTTCACCGTCACCGCCCTGCTGGAGCTGGTGGACCAGGGCAAGGTGGGCCTGGACGACCCGATCGGGCAGTACGTCGACGGCGTCCCGAACGGCGACCGCATCACCCTGCGCGAGCTGGCCGGGATGCGAAGCGGTCTGTACAACTACTCCGAGGACGAGGACTTCTTCAAGGCGCTGACGAGCAATCCGCGCAGGCCGTTCACCCCGCAGGAACTGCTCGCGTACTCCTTCAAGCACCCGGTGATGTTCGAGCCGGACGCCAAGTTCTACTACAGCAACACCAACCTGATCCTGCTGGGTCTGGTGATCGAGAAGGTCGGCGGGATGAAGCTCGACGACTACGTGGACAAGTACGTCACCACCCCCGCCGGGCTGCCGCACACCGTCTTCCCCGTCGGCGCCGAGTTCCCGACGCCGCACGCGCAGGGGTACACCGACCAGACCGCCGACGGGCAGGTGCAGGACGCAGCCGACTGGAACCCGTCCTGGGCCTGGGCGGCCGGCGCGATGGTCTCCGACCTCGCCGACCTGCGCAAGTGGGCGCGGGTCCTGGCCACCGGCACGCTGCTGGAGCCCAAGACGCAGGCCGAGCGCCTCAAGGTCGTCGACGCGCTGCCCGGAACCGGCTACGGGCTGGGCATCTTCAACGTGCAGGGCTGGATCGGCCACAACGGCTCGCTGCCCGGCTACGAGTCGCTGACCATCTTCCTGCCGGAGGCGCAGGCCACGCTGGTCGTGCTGCTCAACACGGACATCGCGGCCGAGGGCGAGGAGCCCAGCACCCTCTACGGCCGGGCCATCACGGAGATCGTGACCCCCGAGCACGTCTTCAACCTGCCGGCGCAGGGCGGAGCAGGGACCCCCAAACCGACGTGAGACATCCCGCGCCGACACCCGCCTACTTGGCGTCGGCGTAGCACTCCACGATCGCCGTCGTGAACGGGAACCGGACCGGGGTGTCGCCGAACGCGATCCGCCCGGCCCGGTCACCGGCGGCGCGGATCGCCTCGGCGACGGCCTCGGCCTCCTCGGCCGGGCAGTGCACGATCACCTCGTCGTGCTGGAAGAACACCAGCTCGGCCCGCATCCCGGCGGCGGCGATGGCCTGCCGCAGCGCCGCGAGCAGCAGCAGCGCCCAGTCCGCGGCGCTGCCCTGCACGACGAAGTTGCGGGTGAAGCGGCCGCGGGCCCGGGAGTCGGTGGAGGCGTGGCCCGGGGTCCAGGCGTCCTCCCGGCGGCTCTGCGGAAGGCCCGCCTCCGCGAGCTCCCCGGCGTACCCCGCCTCGCCGCCGTCCGCGTCCGCGTCCTCGGCGTCGCCGCGGCGGGCCGGGGGCGGGCAGGTGCGGCCCAGCCAGGTCCGTACGAGACGGCCCTCCTCGCCCGCCTTCGCCGCGTCGTCCACGTACGCCACGGCCTGCGGGAAGCGGCGGCGCAGTGCGGCCAGGTTCTTCAGGCCGTCGCCGGAGGTCTGGCCGTACACCGCGCCGAGGACGGCGAGCTTGGCCTGGTCGCGGTCGCCGGAGAAGCCCTGCCGGGAGATGGCCGTGTACAGGTCCTCCCGGCGGCCGGCCACCTCCATGAACGCCGGGTCGCGGGAGATCGCGGCCAGCACGCGCGGTTCCATCTGGTCGGCGTCGGCGACGACGAGCCGCCAGCCGGGGTCGGCGACGACGGCCCGGCGGATCACCTTGGGGATCTGGAGGGCGCCGCCGCCGTTGGTGACCCAGCGGCCGGTCAGGGTGCCGCCGGGGACGAACTCGGGGCGGAAGCGGCCGCCGCGGACCCAGTCCTGGAGCCAGCCCCAGCCGTGGGCGGTGTAGATCCGGTACAGCTTCTTGTACGCGAGCAGCGGCGCGACGGCGGGATGGTCGAGGCCCTCGATCTCCCAGCGGCGGGTGGACGTGAGCCGGATCCCGGCCGCGGCGAAGGCCTTGACCACGTCCGCGGGCAGCTCCGGGCGCACGCGGCGGCCGAACGCCGCGGACACCTCGTCCGCCAGCTCGGCGAGGCGGCGGGGCTCGCCGCCGCCCGCATACCGCTCGCCGAGGAGCTCGGTGAGCACGGCGCGGTGGACGTCGGCCCGCCAGGGCATTCCGGCGCGGTGCATCTCGGTGGCGATCAGGAACGCCGCCGACTCCGCCGCCGTCAGCAGGCGCATCCGGTCGGGGTGGGCGGTGGCCGCATGCCGCCTTTCCTGGTCCTCATAGACGGCGATCAGCGCGTCGAGGGGCAGCGGAGCGGGCCGCGGCTCGAAGAGGGAGTCCTGCGCGCCGGGCGCGGCGGCCCGCGCCGGGGGGTCGGGCGGGACCGGGGCGCCCGTGAGCCGGGCCCAGGCGGCGGCTGCGGAGCGGGGTTCGCCGGAGCGGCCCTCGTGGCCGAGGAGCAGCAGCTCGGCGTCCTCGACGTCGTAGCAGCGGTCTACGCGGATGCCGGCGGCGAGCAGGCGGGGGTAGACGGCGGAGGTGGATCGCCAGATCCAGCGGGTGGTGGCCGGGGCGGCGCGGACGGCTTCGGCGGGGTCGGCGACCGTGATGCGGGGGGTGGCCGTGGGCTTGGCCGCGGGGGTGAGGGGGGTGGCGTGCCACCGGCCCTCGGCGTCTTCGGCCAGGGCCCACCGTGGGGGGCGGTCGCTCATGCATGCGAGTGTCCCACCGGGGTCCGACAGGGCCGGATCGGCGCCCCGGGGTGCCGCCCCAGACCCTGCGCCTCAAGCGCCGGCGGGGCTGGACTTGCCGACCCGGGGTTTCGGACGCCGGTCGGGGCCGGGTCCTTCTGGGGCGCCGCCCCAGACCCCGCGCCTCAAACGCCGGCGGGGCTGGACTTGCGGGCCCGCGCCGCAAAGCGCCGACAGGGCTGGATTTGCCGGCGGGGGTGGGTTCGGGGATGGCGGTGGGAGGGGCCCGGTCCGGGGTTTCCGGGGCGTGGGAGGCTGAGGGGGTGAAGGACATTGTCGCGCGGGCCTGCGAAGCCGCCCTCTACGTTCAGGACGATGCCGGGTTGGACACCGGGGCCTCGTTGCTCGCCGCCGATCCCGGCCGCTGGGCCGAGGCCGGGCGGGAGCTGCTGGCGCGCGGGGAGGCGTACGTACGGCAGGCCTGGGAGCGCGGCTGGCAGCCCGCGGACGTGCTGCGGCTGGTGGGCCGGGACCTCGGCGAGCGGCACCTGCGGATCACCCGCGACCTGATCGGCGGCGAGGCGCGGCGCTACGCCCGGCTCCCCGATCGGTGGACCGGCGCCGAGGCGTGGTGGACGGACGACACGCGGTACGCGGAGCAGCTCGCCCAGCGGGAGAAAGCGGACCGGTTCGCCCTGGCGACGGCCTTCCTGGAGGTGTTCCGCCTGCTGATCCGGCTGCCGTCCATCGAGCCGGTGGGCCCGCTCCCCGGCGACCCGGCCGCCGACACCCTGGAGCACGCGCACATCGAGCCGCGCATGCTCGGCCGTATCCGCGCCCTGCTCGCCAAGGCCGAGGCGACCACGTACCCGGAGGAGGCGGAGGCGCTCAGCGCCAAGGCCCAGGAGCTGATGGCCCGGCACACCGTCGACGAGGCGCTGCTCGCCGCGGGCGGCAAGGGGCCCGCGCAGGCGCCGGCGGCCTGCCGGATCGGGGTCGAGCCCCCGTACGAGGAGGCCAAGGCGGTGCTGCTCGACGCGGTGGCCACCGCGAACCGGTGCCGGGCGGTGTGGAACAGCGCCTTCGAGTTCTCCACGGTGGTCGGCTTCGAGAGCGACCTCGAAGCGGTGGAGCTGCTGTACACCTCGCTGCTCGTGCAGGGCACGGCCGCCATGACCCGCGCCGAGGCCGAGCAGCGGGCCGGCGGGCGCAAGCGGACCAAGACGTTCCGGCAGTCGTTCCTGCTCGCCTACGCCAGTCGCCTCGGCCGCCGCCTCGCCGAGACCGCCGAGCACACCGCGGCCGAGGCCCCGGACAACCTGCCCGCCCTGGTGGCCCGCGACGTCGCCGTCACGGCCCGGGCGGACGAGATGTTCCCCCGCACCACGACCACCCGGCTGCGCGGGGCCACGGACCTCGCGGGCTGGAACGACGGGACGGCCGCCGCCGACCGCGCGCACATGGGCGGCGGCAAGCGGCAGCAGGACCGTCCGCTCCCGCGGTAGCCCCTGCCCGCCCCAGAACGTGATCAAGGGAGCACCCTCTGCGTGCACGTGCATCTGCCCATGCAGCCACCCATGAACACAGCTATGATCCGGTGGAGTTGACATCTGCACTATCGGGGGCTTCCTGTGGACCACGCGTACAACGGGATGGCAGCTGCAGAACTCGACGGCGTGACCTGGCAGAAGAGCAGACACAGCAACTCGCAAGGGTCCTGTGTGGAGTTCGCGAAGCTGCCGGGTGGTGCCGTCGCCGTGCGCAACTCCCGCTTTCCTGACGGACCGGCACTCGTCTACACGCCGGCCGAGATCGAGGCGCTGCTGCTGGGCGTCAAGGACGGCGAGTTCGACCACCTGATCAGCTGAGAAGCGGACTCGGGAGCGGACTCGCACCACTCAGGAACCGTGCCACCGATCAAGCCATGCACGTGCACCGGCCGGAACCGATCACCATGATCGATTCCGGCCGGTCGTCCCGTTCCTGATTCCAGCGCCCTGTTCCCGCCGCGGCTCCCGGGCCCTGTTCCGGCTCCCGCGACCGCTGTGGGCCGCTACTCGTGGAGCATGAACAGCGCCCACACGACCTTGCCGGTCAGCCGCCCCGCGAGCGGGTGCCAGCCCCAGCTGTCGCTGTAGGCGTCCACCAGGAACAGCCCGCGCCCGGACTCCAGGTCGCAGTTCTCCCGCGTGCGCTCCGGTTCGAACGATCCGCCCGGCCGGTCCTCGCTGGGGTCGCGCACCGCGCACACCAGCCGCGAGCTCCACCGCATCAGGTGCAGCCGCACGGCCGCCTCGAGCTCGCCGCCTCCGGCCGCCGCGGGCCGCGAATCCCCGGGCAGGGCATGGCGCAGCGCGTTGGTGACCAGCTCGGAGACGACCAGGGCCACGTCGTCGAAGCGGTCGTCGAGGCCCCACTGGGCCAGGGTGGACCGGGTGAACGAACGGGCTCCGCGAACCGCTTCGAAGCGGGCGGGCAGGGAGCAGGAGGCGGATCCGGACACAGCCGTGGGGTCGACCGGGGGCAGCCCCTGCCGTAACGGCTCGAGCATGGTCGATCCATTCGTCCCCATGCGAGGCACTCCCGGGATTCGCGGACGTGGCGGCGGCTTGCGTCGTCCAGAAAGAACTGCGGGGTGGGTCCGGCGCCGGCGCGAAGAGCACGCAGGTGCGCGGCACCATCGTTCCGAATGCAGAAGCTGGATGCAAGGGCAGATGCACGTGCACGCGCCGGACCTGTCCCCTCCCGTGATGGTTCTTGCTCATTTCTTCCTACGCACACTTACGGACTTCTTTTGCGGCAGCCCGGATTCCGTTACAGAACGAGTACGGGCCGATGCGTTTTGGTGGCAGACTGCGGGGCCTGGGGTTCGGGGGCCCAGCGACGCAGCACACGCGCAGACCACGCGTATCCATGGCGATGGGGAGGGCAGGACTAGTGACCGCAGAAGCAGGCGGTTCCGTGGTGCGCCGCATCCTCCTGGGCTCACAGCTCAGGCGACTCCGAGAATCCCGGGGCATCACCCGTGAAGCGGCCGGCTACTCGATCCGCGCATCCGAATCGAAGATCAGCCGCTTGGAGTTGGGAAGGGTGAGTTTCAAGGCACGAGACGTCGAGGACCTCCTCACGCTCTACGGGGTCACGGACGGCGCGGAGCGCGAGTCGCTCCTCGGCCTCGTCCGCGAGGCCAACGCGGCGGGCTGGTGGCACAGTTACGGCGACGTGCTGCCGAACTGGTTCCAGACCTACATCGGGCTGGAGGGCGCGGCCTCGCTCATCCGGATCTACGAAGTCCAGTTCGTCCACGGCCTGTTGCAGACCGAGGCGTACGCCCAGGCCGTCGTCAGCCGCGGCATGCCCGGCGCCGGCCAGGCCGAGATCGACCGCCGCGTCGCGCTGCGCCTGGAGCGCCAGAAGGTGCTCGTCTCCGAGAGCGCACCGGTCTTCCACGCCGTCCTCGACGAGGCCGCCCTGCGCCGCCCGTACGGGGGCCGCGACGTCATGCGCGGCCAGCTGGAGCACCTCATCGAGATTTCCCAGCGGCCCAACGTGCAGCTGCAGGTGATGCCGTTCTCCTTCGGCGGCCACTCCGGCGAGAGCGGGGCCTTCACCCTGCTGCGCTTCCCCGAGTCCGACCTCCAGGACATCGTCTACCTGGAGCAGCTCACCAGCGCGCTCTACCTCGACAAGGACGAGGAGGTGGCGCAGTACGAGCGGGCGATGACCCGGCTCCAGGCGGACTGCCCCGACCCCGGCCAGACCCGTGATCTCCTGCGCGGCCTACTCCAACTGTCTTGATTCGCACGTAGTATGACGTCTGATCAGTGCATGACCGATCGGTCTGACGGTGCAGCGCACGGGTGCGCGCTCGCAGTAAGGGATGGCATGTCCATATTCGACGACCTGGCTCACCAGTACATCGACGGCACATGGCAGGCCGGCACCGGTTCGTGGGACATCATCGACGTCAACCCGTACAACGGGGAGAAGCTCGCGGCCATCACCGTGGCCACCGTCGAGCAGGTGGACCAGGCCTACCGCGCCGCCGAGCGCGCGCAGAGAGACTGGGCCGCCACCAGCCCCTACGCCAGACGCGCCGTCCTGGAGCGCGTCCTGCGGATCACCGAGGAGCGCGAGAAGGAACTCGTCGAGGCGATGATCGACGAGCTCGGCGGCACCCGCTCCAAGGCCGAGTACGAGATCCACCTCGCCAAGGAGTTCGTCCGCGAGGCGATGCAGCTGGCCGTGCGCCCCGAGGGCCGGATCCTGATCTCGCCGGTCGAGGGCAAGGAGAGCCGCGTCCAGCGGCTCCCCGTCGGGGTGGTCACCGTGATCAGCCCCTTCAACTTCCCCTTCCTGGTCACCCTGAAGTCGGTCGCCCCGGCCCTGGCCCTGGGCAACGCCGTCGTGGTCAAGCCGAACCAGAACGCGCCCGTGGTCGGCGGCGGGGTCATCGCCAAGCTCTTCGAGGACGCGGGCCTGCCGCGCGGGCTCCTCAGCGTGCTGGTCACCGACATCGCCGAGATAGGCGACGCGCTCCTGACCCACCCGGTCCCCAAGGTGATCTCCTTCGCCGGCTCCGACCGCGTCGGCCGGCACGTCGGCGCGGTCGCCGCCCGCCACTTCAAGCGGACCGTCCTGGAGCTCAGCGGCAACAGCGCCCTGGTCGTCCTCGACGACGCCGACATCGACTACGCCGTGGACGCGGCCGTCTTCAGCCGCTTCGTCTACCAGGGCCAGGTCTGCATGGCGGCCAACCGGATCCTGGTCGACGCCTCCATCGCCGAGGAGTTCACCGAGAAGTTCACCGCCCGGGTGCGCTCCCTGAAGACGGGCGACCCCCGCGAGGCCGACACCCACATCGGCCCCCTGATCAACTCCTTCCAGGCCGAGGCGCTCACCGCCCTCGTGGACCGCGCCGTGGAATCCGGCGCCCGGGCCCTCGTACGCGGCGCCACGCGCGGGAACCTGGTCGAACCCAGCGTGCTGACCGGGGTCCCCGAGGACTCCCCGCTGCTGGGCCAGGAGATCTTCGGCCCCGTCGCCCTGCTGATGGTCTTCGACGGCGAGGACGAGGCCGTGGCCATGGCCAACGCGACCCCGTACGGGCTGTCCGGCGCCGTGCACACCCGGGACGTGGAGCGCGGCGTCCGCTTCGCCCAGCGCATCGAGACCGGGATGATGCACGTCAACGACTCCACCATCGGGGACGAGCCGCTGGCCGCGTTCGGCGGGGAGAAGGCCTCCGGGCTGGGCCGGCTGAACGGCGAGGCGACGGTCGAGGCCTTCACCACCCAGAAGTGGATCTCGGTGCAGCACGGCAGGAGCACCTTCCCGCTCTGAGTGCGGCCCGCTCTAGACTCGTCGGGGTCGGCGGCGGGCAGCGCTTCGGGGGAGTTTCGAGTTGAGCAACATTCCGGAGACGGGGCGGACGCCCCGGGTCCAGAACCGTCTGGTGGTCATCCAGGTGGTCGTCTTCTCGCTGCTGCTCACCCTCGGCGGGCGCCTGTGGTACCTCCAGATCCGCAACGGCCAGGAGTACACGGACGAGGCGAAGAACAACCACGTCCAGCAGGTCGTCCAGCCCGCCGTGCGCGGTTCGATCCTCGACGCCCGCGGCGTACCCCTCGCCGACAACGAGACCCGCATGGTGGTCTCCGCCAGCCGCACCGAGCTGAGCAAGATGAAGGACAAGGGCAAGGACGTCCTCACCCGCCTCGCGGGTGTCCTCGGCATGCCGCCGGAGACCGTCGTCAACAGCGTCCGGCTGTGCGACGCCAAGACCCCCAAGCCCTGCTGGAACGGTTCGCCGTACCAGCCGATCCCCATCACCGCCGAGGCGACCACCGACCAGGTCCTGGAGATACGGGAGCACGCGGAGCGGTTCCCGGGCATCACCGCCGAGCCGACCGCCCTGCGCCGCTACCCGGCACCCGACCAGGCCAACACCTCCCAGGTGCTGGGCTACCTCTCGCCCGTCACCGACGCGGAGATCGCCAAGGCGAAGAAGACCGACTCCCCGTACCTGCGCTCCGACCAGGTGGGCCGCTCGGGCCTGGAGCGCACGTACGACAAGGAGCTGCGCGGCAAGGCGGGCGTCACCCGCTACGAGGTCGACAACCTCGGCCGGGTCATCGGCCTGGCCCAGGCCGACAAGCCCGTGCCCGGCGCGAACGTCGTCACCTCGATCGACTCGCGCGTCCAGGCCGTCGCCGAGCGCGAGCTGGCCTACGCGATGGCCGAGGCCCGCAAGACGTACGACAAGAACACGCGCCGCAACTACGAGGCCGACTCGGGTGCCGTCGTCGTCATGGAGTCCAAGACCGGCCGGATCGTCGCGATGGCCTCCAGCCCGACGTACGACCCGGGCCTGTGGGTCGGCGGCATATCCGCCAAGGACTACGCCTCCCTCACCGCCAAGGAGTCCAACTACCCGCTGCTCAACCGGGCGATCCAGGGCCAGGCCGCCCCCGGCTCCATCTTCAAGGTGGTCTCCTCGACGGCCGCGGTCAACGCGGGATACCCCTTCGACGGCCGCTACCCCTGCCCCAGCTCCTACTCCGTGGGCGGCCAGACCTTCACCAACTTCGAGTCCCAGGGCTACGGCGACATCAACCTCGGACGCGCCCTGGAGGTCTCCTGCGACACGGTCTACTACCTCCTCGCCGACAAGGAGTGGAAGAAGGACGGCGGGATCAACCCGAAGAAGGACCCCGAGGACTGGTTCCTGAAGACGGCCCACGAGTTCGGCCTCGGCAAGCCCACCGGCGTCGACCTGCCCAACGAGGTCGCCGGCCGGGTCCCCGACCGCCAGTGGAAGAAGGACTTCTTCGAGGCCAACAAGGCCGCCTGGTGCCGGGACGGCAAGAAGGACGGCAGCTTCGCCGAGAAGATCGCCTACGAGAACTGCCGCCAGGGCAACCAGCTGCGCGAGGGCGACGCCATCAACTACTCCATCGGCCAGGGCGACACCCTCGTCACCCCGATCCAGATGGCCTCGATCTACGCGGCCATCGCCAACGGCGGCACCCTGCACCAGCCCGCCATCGGCAAGGCGATCGTCAGCGCCGACGGCACCTCGGTCAAGGAGATCGCCCCGAAGGAGCAGGCCCGGCTGCCGATGGACGCCGAACTGCGCGACGACATCGACCGGGCCCTCGCCTCGGTGGTCACCTCCGGCAGCGCGGCCTGGCGGTTCGGCGGCTGGCCGCAGAAGCAGATCCCGATGCACGCCAAGACCGGCACCGCCGAGGTCCAGGGCAAGCAGACCACCTCCTGGTTCGCCTCGTACACCGAGGACTACGCGATCGTGATGACGATCTCCCAGGGCGGCACCGGCTCCGGCGCCTCCGGCCCGGCCGTCCGCAAGATCTACGAGGCGATGTACGGGCTCGACGAGAAGGGCGGCCAGGACCTGTCCAAGGCCCTCCTGCCCAAGCCGATGACCGAGCTCCCGGCGATCCGCCCGGACGGCGGCGCGTCCTGATGATGTCCTGCCCAGCCCAGTCCGAGATTTAGGACAGGGGCTGACCTCAATGCTCCGTAGCGTGCCTCTTGTCAGCAGGACGCACGACACCCGGAAACATCCGGAAAAACGGAGGTCCCCCATGCCCACGATCGTTCCCGCGGAAGCCCACGGCGACGAGCTCGGCGCACTCCTGTCCTACCTCGACTCCCAGCGCGGCGCACTGCGCCGGGCGGTGTTCGGCCTCACCGAGGAGCAGGCGGCGAGCCGCCCGAGCGCGAGCGGGCTGTCCCTGTCGGGGCTGCTCAAGCACGCCGCCGAGGTCGAGCTGACCTGGCTGCGCTGGGCGCAGCAGCAGCCCAACGAGGGGCAGCGCACCGAGGAGACCTGGAGCGACGGCTTCCGGCTCGTCGGCGAGGAGACCATCCCCGGGATCCTCGCCTTCTGGGACGGGATCTCGGCCGAGCTGGAGAAGTTCCTCCGCGAGGTGCCCGGCCTGGACCGCACCTTCCCGCTGCCCGACCAGCCCTGGCTCCCCAAGGACACCAGCGTCTCCATGCGTTGGCTGCTGCTCCACCTGGTCGAGGAGCACGCCCGGCACGCGGGGCACGCCGACATCATCCGGGAATCCCTGGACGGGAAGACCGCCTTCGAGCTGGTGGCCCTGGCGCAGGGCGGGACCTGGCCGCCGGCGTAGCCTCCACCACGGCCCGGGGACAAGGGGCTTGCACCTCACGCGGCGTGAGGCGGGAGAGTCGGGGGCGTACGAGAGAAGGGCGGAAGCATGAGCTACTCCGTGGGCCACGTCGCCGGACTCGCCGGAGTCACGGTGCGCACGCTGCACCACTACGACGAGATCGGCCTGCTCTCCCCGAGCAGCCGCAGCCATGCGGGCCACCGGCGGTACGACGACGCCGATCTGGACCGGCTGCAGCAGATCCTGTTCTACCGGGAGCTCGGCTTCCCCCTCGACGAGGTCGCGGTCCTGCTGGACGATCCGCACGCGGACCCCAGGGAGCACCTGCGCCGGCAGCACTCCCTCCTGTCCGACCGGATCGCCCGGCTCCAGCAGATGGCCAAGGCCGTGGAGCAAGCCATGGAGGCGAAGAAGATGGGCATCAACCTCACGCCCGAGGAGAAGTTCGAGGTCTTCGGGGAGCACGACCCCGACCAGTACGCCGAGGAGGCCGAGCAGCGCTGGGGCCACACCGACGCGTACAAGGAGTCCGCCCGCCGGGCCGCCTCCTACACCAAGGAGGACTGGCAGCGGATCCAGGCCGAGGGGGACGACCTGAACCGGCGCCTGGCCGCCCTGCTGGACTCGGGGGCGGCCGCCGGCTCGGAGGAGGCCATGGACCTGGCCGAGGAGCACCGCGGCTGGCTGGAGCGGAACCACTACACGTGCCCGTACGAGATGCACGTCTGCCTCGGCGAGATGTACGTCTCCGACGAGCGGTTCACGGCCTTCTACGACCGTGTGCGGCCCGGGCTGACGGTCTTCGTGCGGGACGCCATCCTCGCCAACGCGGCCCGCAAGGCGTAGTGGTGGCGTAGCGGAGCGCGCGACCGGGGCACGTCAGGCGTACGGCCGCCTCCGGGTACCTGGAACCCGGAGGTGGCCGTATCCGTTGATAATTGAGACACTCCCCCCAGTCCGCCGTACCACCAGCCCTCGCGGACGCACCCGATCCTGGAGATTCCCGCACCCGTGTACACGCTTGCGCTCGCCCCTGAGTGGCTGTCCCCGGACTATTTGATTTCCCACTTCGGGCTGATCGGCATCCTGGTCATCGTCTTCGCCGAATCGGGGCTGTTCGCCTTCCTGCCCGGTGACTCCCTGCTGTTCACGGCGGGCCTGCTCGTCGCCAACGGCGAGTACATCAAGCAGCCGCTGTGGCTGGTGTGCACCCTGATCACGGCCGCCGCGATCCTCGGCGACCAGGTCGGCTACATGATCGGCAAGTTCTTCGGCCCGAAGCTCTTCAACCGGCCGAACTCCAAGCTCTTCAAGCGGGAGAACCTGGACAAGGCGCACGAGTTCATGGACAAGCACGGCCCGAAGGCCATCGTGCTCGCCCGCTTCGTGCCGATCATCCGCACCTTCGCCCCGATGGTCGCGGGCGCCGGCTCGATGCAGTACCGCACCTTCCTGACGTACAACGTCATCGGCGGCATCGCCTGGGGCACCGGCATCACGGTCGCGGGCTTCTGGCTCGGCCAGATCGAGTTCATCAAGACCAACATCGAGGCGATCCTCGTCGCGATCGTGCTGATCTCCGTCATCCCGGTGGTCTTCGAGGTGCTCAAGGCCCGCAAGGAGGCCAAGGCGGCCGGCGGCCCGGCCGTGGTGCCCGCCGCCGGCGAGCGCGGCCGCCACGCCAAGCGGTAGCAGCCGTTCCGCGGCCCGCGGACGAGCCTTCCTGCGCCCCGGAGGACCCAGGCGGTCCACCGGGGCGCAGCCGTGTTCCCGGGGCCCGCAGACGGCGCCGTACGCCCTGCGCCGGCCGGACGTCAGAAGCCGCGGGTCCGCTTCGCCGCCGCCCGGCGCCGGGCGGCGCTCGCGGCCCGCGGGATCCGCATGAACAGCCGCGAGGTCTCCGCCCCGAGGTTGACCCCGATGGCGATGGCCAGCGCGATGGCCGCGGCGTTGGTCAGCGAGCCGAGCCCCTTGTTGAGCTGGTTCTCGGCGATGAGCAGCAGCCCGTAGTACGTCGCGGAGCCGGGCAGCAGCGGGCCGATGGCGGCGGTCACGTACGGCAGGGCGGAGGCGGAGCGGTAGCGCGAGAAGAGCTGGCCGAACAGGCCGACGAGGCCGGCGGCGATGGCCGTGGAGGGCACGGGCGGGATGCCGCCGGCGTAGTGCAGGGCCCCGAAGGTGGCCCAGGCGACGCCGCCGTTCAGCGTCACGATCCACACGGTGGAACGTTCCTGCTGGAGCAGGATCGCGAACGTGAACACCAGCACCATCGACGCCGCGATCTGGAGGAGCGGCCGCTGCGTGATCTGGAGGACCTCCTCCGGCCTGGGCGCGGCGCCCAGCTGGAGCCCCAGGTACAGCACGACCAGCACGCCCATGATGATGCCGATGAACAGGTACATGACCTCCAGCAGGCGGGCCGAGGCGGTGATGTAGAAGCCGGTCAGGCCGTCCTGCACGGCCGCGACCAGGGCCCGCCCGGGCAGCAGCGCGAACAGCCCGCCGGTGATCACGGCCGAGGCCTGGATGTCCTCGATCTCGAGCAGCTTGAGCGCCACCCCGAACGCGGCGGGCGGCATCGCCGCGACCACGAACTGGTAGAACTCCGGCAGTCCGCGCCCGGCGCACAGCCAGGCCAGCCGGTCGCCGAGCATGGCCCCGATCGCGGCTGCGAAGAAGACGATCACGCCGCCGCCGACCAGGATGGACGCGGCGCCGGCGAGCAGCCCGGCGGCGGCCGTGAGGACCCAGGTCGGGTACGGGTGCCGGTTGCGCCGGATCTCGGCGAGCCGCCGGTAGGCCTCCTCCAGGGAGAGGTCGACCTCGGGCGTGCTGATGTCGGCCACCAGCCGGTAGACCGCCGCCAGCCGCGTGTAGTCGGTGCCGCGGCGGCGCACGGTCCGGTTCGCCGACACCGGGTTGCCCACGAGCGACGGGTGGTGGGTGATCGACAGCATGGTGAAGGTGACCGTCGGCTCGCACCGGTCCAGCCCGTAGCCGTGGGCCACGGCGAACATCGCGGCCTCCACGTCCTCGGCGCCCTCGCCGCCCGCCAGCATCAGCTCCCCGATGCGCAGGGTCAGGTCGAGCACCCGGCCCACCGCGGGCCCCGCCTCGGCCTGCTTCTGCACCGGCTCGGGGACGGGCCGCACGTCGACCGGCATGCGCAGCATGGTGCGCATCCGGTCCTGCCAGGGGGACTCCGTCATCCAGGACACGGGGATGCCGGCTCCGGGGAGGTACGCCGGCGGGGAGTGCTGCGCGCTGTACGTGGAGGGGGGCGCGAACGCGGACCCCTCGGCGGCCCCCTCGGCGGGCCCCTCCGGCGGCAGGGGCAGCCCCTCCGGGACGGTGAACTCCGAGGTCGGCTGCTCGTCGCCGGCGAACTCGGGCTCCGTCCCGGGCGGCCGGGAGAAGGCGCTGTGCGCCTCGTCGGAGGCCGGCTTGCGGTCCTCCGCGCGCTCAGGGTCCTCGGGTTCCTCGGCCTCCGCCACGCGTCCTCCCGTCCCCGGCCAGCCCGGGTATCAGTATGCGGAACGGTTTCATCCACGGCGAAACCGGCGGACCGCGCCCCGGGAAACGGCAGCGGGCGGCACCCCCGTGTGGGGATGCCGCCCGCGGTGTCACAAGGGCCCGGGACCGTCACAGCGGCCCGGTGGCCGGCCCGGGACCGTCACAGCGGCCCGGTGGCCGGCCCGGGACCGTCACAGCGGCCCGGTGGCCGGCACGGGGCTCAGTGGCCGCCCTGCTCCTGAAGACGCTTGTAGGAGCGCTCGATCTCGGCCTCGGCCTCGGCGCGGCCGACCCAGTTGGCGCCCTCGACCGACTTGCCCGGCTCCAGGTCCTTGTAGACCTCGAAGAAGTGCTGGATCTCCAGGCGGTCGAACTCGGAGATGTGGTGGATGTCGCGCAGGTGCTCCACACGCGGGTCGGAGGCCGGCACGCACAGCAGCTTGTCGTCGCCGCCCGCCTCGTCCGTCATGCGGAACATGCCGATGGCGCGGCACTTGATCAGGCAGCCCGGGAAGGTCGGCTCGTCCAGGATGACCAGCGCGTCCAGCGGGTCGCCGTCCTCGCCGAGGGTGTTCTCGACGAAGCCGTAGTCCGTCGGGTAGCTGGTGGAGGTGAACAGGCGACGGTCCAGACGGATCCGGCCGGTCTCGTGGTCCACCTCGTACTTGTTCCGCGAACCCTTCGGGATCTCGATGGTGACGTCGAACTCCACGTCCTGCTCCTCCATGATCAGCTTCGTTGCTCGAGTGATAGCGCGTCCGCCCCCGGCTACCGCTGGGAGGGGCCCCCAGCCGGGTGGGGTGCCATGCTCGCGGCAAGACGCAGTGGTTAAGTGTCCCTCACGCATATCCGTGATCGCGAAAGGGGCTGGTCCGAGGTGCCATTCGTCAAGACGTGGCAGCTCATCGCGGGGTCGACCGTCGCCGGTCTGGCCCTGTCGGTGGCAGCGGTGGCCGCCGCCGGTCCCTGGGACTCCGGCCAGCGTAAGGCCGAGCGGGACAGGGCCGCCTCCTGGAGCATGATGGGTGGCGCAGATCACGCCGAACCCCCGGCGCAGGCCGCGCCCAGCGCCCCCGGCGTGCTCGCCGCGATCGCCCCCGGCGGCGCCCCCCGGGCCGGGAACGGCGCCGGCACCGCCGCGGCCGGCGACACCCGCCTCGCCGAGGCGCTGCGGCCGCTCCTGGCCGACCCGGCGCTCGGCAGCGCCCGCACCGCCTCGGTCGTCGACGTCGGCACCGGCCGGGTGCTCTTCGAGTCCGGGGCGCGCGAGCCGATGACCCCGGCCTCCACCGTCAAGATCGTCACCGCGGCGGCGGCGCTGGCCGCCCTGGGCCCAGATCACCGCATCCCCACCACCGTCGCCCCCGGTGCCGACCCCGGGCAGATCGTGCTGGTCGGCGGCGGCGACCCCTCGCTCACCGCCCGGAAGAAGAGCCCCGCCGGATCCGGCGGCAGCCTCGTGGCGCTCGCCGCCGACACCGCCCAGGCCCTCAAGGCCTCCGGCACCGACCTGGTGGTGCTCGGCTACGACGACACCCTCTACACCGGCCCCTCCCGCCACCCGATCGGCGTCAACCGGAACATCGCCCCGGTGACCGCCCTGGCCGCCGACGAGGGCCGCATCGACGATTCCGTCTCCGGGCCCGTCGACCGGGTCGAGGACCCCTCCCGGGAGGCCGCCCGCTCCTTCGCCGCCCTGCTGAAGGAGCGCGGCATCACGGTCACCGGCGAGCCCCTGAAGGCCAAGGCCGCCGCCGGCGCGCAGCCGCTCGCCACCACCCTGTCCACCCCGGTCGCCGGACTGGTCGAGCGGATGCTGACCCACAGCGACAACGACATCGCCGAGGCCCTCGCCCGGCAGACCGCCCTCGCCTCCGGGCAGCCCGCCAGCTTCGAGGGCGCCGAGAAGGCCGTCACCGCCCGCCTCGCCTCCCTGGGCCTCGAGACGGCCGGCTCCCGCTTCGCCGACGGCAGCGGCCTGAACCGCGCCGACAAGATCAGCAGCGGCCTCCTGACCGGGCTCCTGACCCGCGCCGCCGACCCGCAGCACCCGGAGCTGCGGCCGGTGCTCACCGGGCTCCCCGTCGCCGGTTTCACCGGGACCCTGCGCGCCCGCAACGCCGCCTCCTCCCCGGCCGCCGGCCTCGTACGGGCCAAGACGGGCACCCTGACCGGCGTGAACTCCCTGTCCGGCACCGTCGTCGACTCTTCCGGACGGCTGCTCGCCTTCGCGTTCCTGACCGCGGACGCCGCCGACGGCCCGGCCGCCGAGAAGGGCCTGGACAAGCTCGCCGCAGCCGTGGCCGGCGCCTCCCAGCGGTAGGCCGTCTCTTCCGGATCCTGCCCGGCCCGCGCCCCCCGGCACCGCACCCCGCTGCGCCGTCCGGGCACCCGGATACGTCCCGTCACCGGGAGCCTCTCCGCCTTGCGAGGCAGGGCACCGGACGACGCGGGCCGAACCGGCGGGATCCGAACGAGACGACCTGCCGGGCCACCCGGTGGATCCGCGGGGGATCCGCAAAGGGGCCGGTCCACGTACCGTTGACGCATGACGAGCATCGGTGGTGCCGAGATGGTCGACTGGAACCTCGCGGTCGCGACCGCGGTCCGGCTGGTCAGGCCGGGTCCGGAGGTCAGCCGCGACGAGGCCCGGGCCGTGGTGGCGGAACTGCGCAGGCACGCCAGGACCTCCGAGCGCCACGTCCGCAGGTTCACCCGGATGATCCCGGACGGCGCCGACGTCCCCGACACCCCCGTCCTCGTCGTCGACCGGGCCGGCTGGGTCCGGGCCAACGTGGCCGGGTTCCGCGAGCTCCTCGCCCCCCTGCTCGGCAAGATGCAGGACCGCCGGGCCGGGACGCCCGGCGGCGCCGTCCTCGGCGCGGTCGGCGGCAAGGTCACCGGCGTCGAGCTGGGCATGCTGCTGAGCTTCCTGGCCTCCCGCGTGCTCGGCCAGTACGAGACCTTCGCCCCCGTCGGGCGGGACCTGCCGGGCTCCGCCGCGGGCGGCGGCCGGCTGCTGCTCGTCGCCCCCAACATCGTCCACGTCGAGCGCGAGCTGGACGTGCACCCGCACGACTTCCGGCTGTGGGTCTGCCTCCACGAGGAGACGCACCGTACGCAGTTCACCGCCGTCCCGTGGCTCCGCGACCACCTGGAGGGAGAGATCCAGACCTTCCTCGGCGCCACCGAGATGGAGCCGGCGGCCATCCTGGAACGCCTGCGCGAGGCCGCCCAGTCCTTCGCCGGCGCCCGCCCCGAGGCCGAGCGCGGCGACGAGGGCCGCTCCCTGGTCGAGCTCGTCCAGACCCCCGAGCAGCGCGAGGTCCTCGGCCGCCTCACCGCCGTCATGTCCCTGCTCGAGGGCCACGCCGATTTCGTCATGGACGGCGTCGGCCCCGAGGTGGTGCCCTCGGTCGCCGAGATCCGGGAGAAGTTCCAGCAGCGCCGCGTCAGCGGGGCCGGACGCCTCGACGCCGCCCTGCGCAAACTGCTCGGCCTCGACGCCAAGCTGCGCCAGTACCGCGACGGCGAGCGCTTCGTGCGCGCCGTCGTCGACCAGGTCGGCATGGACGGCTTCAACCGGGTGTGGACCTCCCCGAACACCCTGCCCACCAAGGCCGAGATCGCCAGCCCCGCGGACTGGGTGGCGCGCGTGCACCGCAAGGGGAGCGAACCGAGCCAAGGAGAGTGACGTGCGGGGCGTAAACATGTCTCACTGGGGGAACGAGCGTCACCCGTCCGAGGGACCGTGGGGCGCGGAAGGGCGTGCGATGCTCAGGGAACGGCTCGGTTCTGTCACCATCGACGCACTCTGAGTGACAACCGCCATCTCGCGGGGGCTGCTCCCAGCCCCCGAGGCATCCGAACTCCTCCCGAAGGGAACCGGACATGGGTCCCCATCCTGCGGTCGCGGCGATACGCCTGGCGGTCCGCCGCGTGCTCCACGATGTCCTGACCGACCTCACCGAACGCCCCGCCGCCGACCGCGCCACCGCGGCGGACGGCAAGCCGCTCGTGCTCGTCGCCTGCTCCGGCGGCGCCGACTCCATGGCACTCGCCTCCGCGCTCGCCTTCGAGGCGCCCAAGCTCGGGATCCGGGCCGGCGGCATCACCGTCGACCACGGCCTCCAGCCGGGCTCCGACCTGCGCGCCGCCGAGGTCGTCGCCCGCATGGCCGCGCTGCACCTCGAACCCGCCGAGTCGGTCGCGGTGCGCGTCGGCCGCGAGGGCGGCCCCGAGGCCGCCGCCCGCGACGCCCGCTACGCCGCCCTGGACGAGGCCGCCGACCGGCTCGGCGCCGTGGCCGTGCTGCTCGGCCACACCCGGGACGATCAAGCCGAAACCGTCCTGCTCGGCCTCGCCCGCGGCTCCGGCATCCGCTCCCTGTCCGGGATGCCCGAGGTCTCGGGGGGCCCCGGCGGCTCCGGGCGCACCCACCGCTACCGCCGCCCCTTCCTCCAGGTGGACCGGCAGACCGCCCGCAAGGCCTGCCTGGTCCAGTCGATCGCCGTCTGGGACGACCCGCACAACATCGACCCCGCCTACACCCGCTCCCGCCTCCGCCACGAGGGACTGCCCGCCCTCGAGAAGGCGCTGGGCAAAGGAGTCGTCGAGGCCCTGGCCCGGACCGCCCAGCTGTCCCGCGACGACGCGGACGCCCTGGACGCCTGGGCCGCCGAGGCCGAGGCCCGCGTACGCGATGCGGACGGCCGCCTGGAGTGCGCCAAGCTGTACGCCCTGCCCCCGGCCGTCCGCCGCCGCGTGCTGCGCAGGGCCGTGGTCGCCGCCGGCTCTCCCGCAGGTTCCCTCTTCGCCCGCCACATCGAGGAAGTCGACCGGCTCATCACCGGATGGCGGGGTCAGGGCGCCATCAACCTGCCCGGTCGGGTGGAGGCCCGGCGGCAGGGTGGCAGACTTGTCATCCGGCAGGGCTGATCGGTGCCGAAACACGGCTGAGTCTTCCGGGGCACCCCGGAGTCCCGGCCGACAACGAAAGTGATGCGGGTGGACGAGAAGGACATGGGCAGCGACCTGGCGTCGGTGCTCATCACCAAGGAAGAGATCGACGCGAAGCTGGCCGAGCTGGCCGCGAAGATCGACGCGGAATACGCGGGCAGGGACCTGCTCATCGTCGGCGTCCTCAAGGGCGCGGTGATGGTGATGGCGGACCTGGCGCGCGCCTTGTCCACCCCGCTCACCATGGACTGGATGGCGGTGTCCTCCTACGGCGCCGGGACCCAGTCCTCGGGCGTCGTGCGGATCCTGAAGGACCTGGACACCGACATCAAGGACAAGCACGTCCTGATCGTCGAGGACATCATCGACTCGGGCCTGACGCTGTCCTGGCTGCTGTCGAACCTGGGCTCCCGCCAGCCGGCCTCCCTGGAGGTCGTCACGCTGCTGCGCAAGCCCGACGCCGCGAAGGTCGCCATCGACGTGAAGTGGGTCGGCTTCGACATCCCGAACGAGTTCGTCGTGGGCTACGGCCTCGACTACGCGGAGAAGTACCGCAACCTCCCGTTCGTCGGCACCCTCGCCCCGCACGTCTACGGCGGCTGACGCACACCCCGTCCCGCGGGGGCCCCGGCCGGGGTCCCCGCAGGGGAACCCTGGAACGTTCCCCTGCGTTGGAGCAGGGGAAGGCAGGACTGTCAGCCGTCCCTCGGGGCCGCGGGTGACAATTCAGGGGTACATTCCGAAGAACAGTCTTTATTCACAGCAGCATTTACCTACGGGCAGGAGGGACGGGGCGCCTGGCGTCCCGTATGGATGGACGTGAAGCGATACTTCCGTGGGCCAGTCATGTGGATCGTGCTGGCCGTCCTCGCCGTGGTCGTGTTGATGAACGTCGTCAGCTCCGGCGGCGGCTACAAGTCGGTGGACACCAGCGAGGTCATCAAGGCGATCAACAGTGGCCAGGTGGAGCAGGCGCGCCTGACCACCGGCGACAGCCAGATGATCAAGATCGACCTGAAGAAGGGCGAGAAGCTCGGAGGCAGCTCCGGCACCAAGTTCCAGGCCAACTACATCGGCGACCAGGGCGTGCAGCTCGCCCAGAACCTCCAGGCCAAGTACGAGGCCGGCCAGATCCCCGACGGCTACTCCGTCACCCCGGACAAGACCAGCCCGTTCCTCAGCGTGCTGCTCTCCCTGCTGCCGTTCGTCCTGATCGTCGTCGTCTTCCTGTTCCTGATGAACCAGATGCAGGGCGGCGGCTCCCGGGTGATGAACTTCGGCAAGTCCAAGGCCAAGCTCATCACCAAGGACACCCCGAAGACGACGTTCGCCGACGTCGCGGGCTCGGACGAGGCCGTCGAGGAACTCCACGAGATCAAGGAGTTCCTCCAGGAGCCGGCGAAGTTCCAGGCCGTCGGCGCGAAGATCCCCAAGGGCGTCCTGCTCTACGGCCCGCCCGGCACCGGCAAGACCCTGCTGGCGCGCGCCGTCGCAGGCGAGGCCGGCGTGCCGTTCTACTCGATCTCCGGCTCCGACTTCGTCGAGATGTTCGTCGGTGTCGGCGCCTCGCGCGTCCGCGACCTGTTCGAGCAGGCCAAGGCCAACGCCCCGGCGATCGTCTTCGTCGACGAGATCGACGCCGTCGGCCGGCACCGCGGCGCGGGCCTCGGCGGCGGCCACGACGAGCGCGAGCAGACCCTGAACCAGCTCCTCGTCGAGATGGACGGCTTCGACGTCAAGGGCGGCGTCATCCTGATCGCCGCCACCAACCGGCCCGACATCCTCGACCCGGCGCTGCTGCGCCCGGGCCGCTTCGACCGGCAGATCGCCGTCGACCGCCCGGACATGCAGGGCCGCCTGGAGATCCTCAAGGTCCACCAGAAGGGCAAGCCGGTCGCCCCGGACGTCGACCTGGCCGCCGTCGCCCGCCGCACTCCCGGCTTCACCGGTGCCGATCTGTCCAACGTGCTGAACGAGGCCGCGCTGCTCACGGCCCGCTCGGACCGGAAGCTGATCGACAACCACATGCTGGACGAGGCGATCGACCGCGTCGTGGCGGGCCCGCAGAAGCGGACCCGGATCATGTCGGACAAGGAAAAGAAGATCACCGCGTACCACGAGGGCGGACACGCCCTGGTCGCGGCGGCCTCCCCGAACTCCGACCCGGTCCACAAGATCACGATCCTGTCCCGCGGCCGGGCCCTGGGCTACACGATGGTCCTGCCGGACGAGGACAAGTACTCGACCACGCGCAACGAGATGCTCGACCAGCTGGCCTACATGCTGGGTGGCCGCGCGGCCGAGGAGCTGGTCTTCCACGACCCGACCACGGGCGCCGCGAACGACATCGAGAAGGCCACCGCCACGGCCCGCGCGATGGTCACCCAGTACGGCATGACCGAGCGCCTCGGCGCGATCAAGTTCGGCGGCGACAACACCGAGCCGTTCCTCGGCCGCGAGATGGCGCACCAGCGCGACTACTCGGAAGAGGTCGCGGCGCTGGTCGACGAAGAGGTCAAGAAGCTCATCGAGACCGCGCACAACGAGGCCTGGGAGATCCTGGTCGAGAACCGCGACGTGCTCGACAACCTGGTCCTGGCCCTCCTGGAGAAGGAGACCCTGGGCAAGGAGGAGATCGCCGAGATCTTCTCGACGGTCGTCAAGCGCCCGGCCCGCCCGGCGTGGACCGGCTCGGCCCACCGCACCCCGTCCACCCGCCCGCCGGTGCTCTCGCCCAAGGAGCTCCAGCTGACGAACGCGGCCAACGGCGCCGCGGCGGTCGCCCCGGCCGTGTCGGTGGAGAAGGACACGGTCCCGGAGGACCGCGCCGAGTAACCGCCGGTCCGCAGCCCGGCCCGGAATGGATGCCGTGTCCCCCAGGTTCTAGCCTGGGGGACGCGGCATTTTCGTATGCCCGTGTGATCGAAGACAGGAACGAGGCACAGATGACCGACCCAGTGACCCTGGCCGGCGAGGGCACGATCGGCGTGTTCGACGAGAAGCGGGCCGAGGCCGCCGTCCGAGAGCTGCTCATCGCGGTCGGCGAGGACCCGGACCGCGAGGGGCTCCTGGAGACGCCGGCCCGCGTGGCCCGGGCGTACCGGGAGATCCTCGCGGGCCTGTGGCAGAAGCCCGAGGACGTCCTGACGACGACGTTCGACCTCGGGCACGACGAGATGGTGCTCGTGAAGGACATCGAGATCGTTTCGCTCTGCGAACACCACCTGCTTCCGTTCCACGGCGTCGCCCACGTCGGGTACATCCCGGCCGAGAGTGGAAAGATCACCGGGCTGTCCAAGCTGGCGCGCCTCGTCGAGGTCTACGCCCGCCGTCCGCAGGTCCAGGAGCGGCTCACCACGCAGATCGCGGACTCCCTGATGGAGATCCTCGAGGCGCGCGGCGCGATCGTCGTCGTCGAGGCCGAGCACATGTGCATGTCGGTCCGCGGCATCCGCAAGCCGGGCGCGAAGACCACCACCTCGGCGGTCCGCGGCCAGCTCCGCGACATCGCCACCCGCAACGAGGCGATGAGCCTGATAATGGCCCGCTGACGTGGCCGACGGGCCCCCGGCCGAGGGTTGGAACGGGCCGGGGGGGGGGGGGGGGGGGGGGGGGGGGGGGGGGGGGGGGGGGGGGGGGGGGGGGGGGGGGGGGGGGGGGGGGGGGGGGGGGGGGGGGGGGG
>NZ_JBWKDK010000021.1:0-139359 GCF_056436005.1 Streptomyces sp. NPDC043854 | reverse complement strand
GTGCGTCAGGGTGGGGGTAGATGGTAGAGTAAAGGCCGTAGGGATGGCAGCCGACGCCTTGGTCCTGTACAGGGACAAGCCGGGCACCCCGGCCGGAGGGGGGGGCGGCCGGCGGCGGTCGGCGGGCGGTGGCCTGCCGCCGCCCGGGAGCTCACGACTGCGGCACCACGGCCACGGGGCACCGCGCGTGGTGCAGCACCGCGTGGGCCGCCGAACCGATCCGGCTGCCGACCGGCCCCTTGCGCGTACGCCGCCCCACGACCAGCAGCGACGCGGACCCCTCCGCCGCCGACAGCAGCACCTGCCCGGCAGTGCCCAGCTCGACGTGCTCCACCACGGGCACCTCCGGGTACTTCTCGCGCCAGGGCTCCAGCGCCCGGCGCAGCGCCGCCTGCTCGTACTGCACCAGCCCGCCGTCCTGGTCGGAGATCCACATCGAGCCCGGGCTGTACGCGTAGATCGACGGCAGGTCCCAGGCGCGCACCGCCCGTACGGCAGCCCCGCGCGCGGCCGCCGCCTCGAACGCGAAGCCGAGGACGTCGTGGCTGTCCTCCAGGTAGCCGTACTGGCCGACGACGACCTCGCCCGGCCCGCCGTCCACCCGCTCCTCGCCGGCCGCGCGTACGGAGACCACCGGGCAGGCGGCCTCGCCGATGACCTGCTGCCCGTACGAGCCCAGCAGGAAGCCGAGCAGCGGGCCGTGGCCGCGGGTGCCCAGGGCCAGCAGCTCCGCCTGCTCCGCCTCCCGCAGCAGGGCGGGCACCGGCGCGTCCCGGACGACCTCGGTGACGATGCGCAACTCCGGGTGGTGCACGGCGACCTCGTCGGCCGCGGCGTGCAGGACGGCGTCGGCCCGGCGGGCCTCCTCGTCCCGGTCCTGGGCCATCGGCAGTGCGACCGGCTGCCACAGCCAGGCATGGACCAGGCGCAGGCCCAGGCCGCGCCGGGCCGCCTCGGCCGCCGCCCACCGCGCGGCGGCCCGGCTCTCCGGGGATCCGTCCACTCCGACGGCGATGACAGGTGTCACGGCTCTGCCCTCCATACTGCTCGGCTGCTCGGCTGCGCGGCTGCGTTCTCGGGATGCGGCGCGGGGCCGCCCGCTCCCACTCTGGCGGCCCGGCACCCGCCCGCCGAAGGGGCCGATCGGCCCTCGCCCGGGGCCGGTCGGCACCCTCCGCCCCGACGCGGCAGGCGGGGCCCTGACCAGGACGTGCCCGCTCGCTGCCGGCCGGCAGCAGGCTCGTGGAGAAGGACGCCGACGGTCAGCTCGGGATCGTGGTCGGCCACGGGGTGAAGGGCACCGCCCCGCCGGTGCGCACGGCCTCCACCGCGCGCTGGTGCACCGCCCGGCTGGCCTCGGGGGTCGGGCAGGCCACGGGGCTGCCGGCGAGGGCGTACCACTCGGACGCGCCCGAATACTGCACCGCGATGTGCGCCCGCTCCTGCTCCCATGTGGTGTGCACCGTCAGTTCACCGGTGAGGGTGCCGGCTGCGTCGGTGAGCACGCCGCCCGGGCCGGCGTACACCCCGGGAGTGGTCCATTCTGCGGATGCCATGTCAGATCACCTCGGAACGGGGCTGGACTGGTCTGGTGTGGTGTGGTTGATGCGGTTGGTGTGGACTTGTTCCGGACGGCGTAGCGGAACCCGTTTCCCTGGATTCATGCTGCGGCAGCACGGACGGACGGCACAGGGCCGTGCGGCCCGCGAGCGGGCCCCGCTCGGCCCTGCACCGGCCGGGGCCGCGCCCCTGCGATGGGGTTTCCACAGGGGCGCGGCCCGGAAGGATCCGGACCATGAGGGTCCCCGCATCGAAGGTGTCCGCATCACGAGTGTCCGCGGCGAAGGTGTCCGCGTCCATGTCGGCGCCGGCGGTTGCCGTCCCCGCCGGAACTCCGATCGAGGAGGTCGCCCGGCGCATGGAAGGCCACGGCGTCGGCTCCGTCGTCGTGACGGAGGGCGAGGAGGTGTGCGGCATCGTCACCGACCGGGACCTCGCCGTGCGCGTCGTGGCCTCGGGCGCCGACCCGGCCGAGGCGGTGCGGACGGTGATGTCCGCCCCGGTCGTCACCGTGGATGCCGGGGACGACATCCACACGGCGTACCGGATCTTCCGGAACACCGGTGTGCGGCGGCTTCCCGTGCTGGACGGGGGCCGGGTGGTGGGCATGCTGACGGTGGACGACCTGCTGATGGACGTCTTCCAGCGGGTGGCGGACCTGCTGGGGCCGGTCGCCTGGAGCGTGCTCGCGGAGCCTCCGGGCCCGCCGGACACCGTGTAGCCGTAGCCGGCGCCTGGCGTCCGACGCTGCCCGTCCTCAGTCGTCGCCCGCGTCCTGCTCCGGGCGGGCGCGCCCGGACCAGTACGGCTCGACGCGCGCCCAGTCGAGCTCCCACTGCCGCAAGCTGCCCGCCTCGATCCGGCGCAGGCGTACGGAGACCAGGCCGCCGGCGCACAGGACGATCGCCGTGAGGGCGCCGACGGCCGCAGCGATGGCGTCGAGGGTGATCGCGTCCGCGGTGCGCGGCGGCTTGAGGGACACGTCCCCGGCGTCGTCCACCCATATGGCGACGGCTTTGCCGGCCGGCGTGCGGGGAGGGACGGGGACGGGCCCGGTGTGCACGCGGGAGCCCGGATAGCGCCAGGTGGCCTGCGCCGAGGCAGCGGGCGCGCCGGCGGCGCGGGCTGCCTCCGGCCCCACCGGCTGGGCCAGGGTGGTGGCCGTGACCCGGTGCAGGACGCGGGCCCGGGCCTCGGCGGCGCGCTCGCCGGCGGCGCGCACGGCCAGGCCGGTGCCGATCGCGCAGACCACCGCGAGCGCGCAGGCGAGCGCGAAGACGGCGTGCCAGCGGGCGCGGGCACGGTCGGCTCGCCGCCGCAGCGGGTTGGCCCCCGTACCGGCACCCCGGCCGGGTGTCCGGCAGGACATCGTGCACCTCCGGGGTGTTTCCCCTCCTCCCCACTGTGCTCCCTCCCCACTGTGCTCCGCCCCCGCTGCCCGGGCGAGCGCGACGAGGTCGACGGCGAAGCCCACCGCCCCGATCGCGATCGTGGGGCCGACCACCTGGGCCCTGCGCCGCCCCCGCACCGATACGGGCGGCGCGGGCCCGGTGACACGCACAGCGCGAGGCCGCAGGCGTGTCACGTGGCGCCGGCCGGACCGCTGCCCGTGCTGCCTCGCCAGGCGCGGTAGGCGGCGACCGCCGTGGGAAGGGTGGGGTAGATCCGGTCCGGGCCGACCGCCGCCGCGAGGCCGTACGCATCGAGGGGTTGCCGGAGGTCCTGTTTGACACGGGCCAAGGCGAACACGATGTCCCGCTGGACAAGTTCGGCGCGCAGGGCTTCGACGGCGTCGAGGGCGGTGATGTCGACCTCGACGTTGGCTTCGGTGTTCAGGACGAACCAGCGCACCGGCTCCTCCTGGGCGTCGACGGCGGCCAGGGCGCGCCGGCGGAAGTCCTCGGCATTGGCGAAGAACAGCGGGGAGTCGTAGCGGTAGACGAGCAGGCCGGGGATGGTGCGGGCGGTCGGGTAGTCGTCGATGTCGTGCATGCCGGCCAGACCGGGGACGATGCCCAGGACGGCGTCGTGCGGGCGGGCGACCCTGGCGAGCAGCTCGATGACGGAGAGGGCCACCGCGACCAGGACCCCGTACAGGATGCCGAGGGTGAGGACGCCGAGGGTACAGCCGAGCGCCAGGAGGAGCTCGCGGCGGCGGAAGCCGGCGAGGCGGCGGAACTCACCCACCTCCACGAGGCGGACGGCGGCGTAGACGACGATCGCACCGAGGGCCGCTGACGGCGTGTGGGTCAGCAGCGGGCCGAGGAAGAGCAGGACGGCGGCCACGCAGGCGGCCCCGACGAGGGAGTACCCCTGGGTGCGGGCGCCCGCGGAATCGGCGAGGGCGGTGCGGCTCGCGCTGCTGCTGACGGGAAAACCGTGCAGGACACCGGCACCGAGGTTGGCCGCGCCGAGGGCCAGCAGCTCGCGGTTGGGGTCCAGCGGGTGCGGGTCGTCGTGGCGCGCGAAGGCGCGGGCGGTGAGGACGACGTCGGTGTAGCCGACCAGGAGGACGCCGAGAGCCGGCAGGACCAGGCCGGTGAGGTCCCCCGGTCGTGGCAGGGCGAAGCCCGGCAGGCCGCTCGGTACGGCGCCGATGACGTCGACGCCCCGGTTCTCGTCGAGTGCGAAGGCCGCCACCGCGGCCGTGGCGAGCACGAGGACGGCGAGCGGTCCGGGTACGGCGGGCCACAACCGGGGCAGGGTGAACAGCAGGAGCAGGCATCCCGCGGCCAGGAGGGCCGTGGGCCGGTGCACGTCGTCCAGGTGGCGGAGGAACGAGAACAACTGGGGAAAGAACCCGGATCCGCCGGCGCTGGAGCCGGTGAGGCGCGGCAGTTGGTCCACGATCATGATGAAGGCGACCCCGGCCAGGTAGCCGACGAGTACGGGCCGGGAGAGGAGGTCGGCGAGGAAGCCGAGCCGGACGGCCCACGCGACCGTGCAGAGCAGGCCGACCACGACGGCCAGGGCTGCCGCGAGCGCCGCGTACCGCGCGGGGTCGCCGGCTGCCAGCGGGCCCACGGCGACGGCGGTCATGAGGGCGGTGGTGGACTCCGGGCCGACGGACAGCAGACGGGAGGAGCCGCTCAGGGCGTACAGGACCATGGCCGGGAGGATGGCCCACAGGCCGGTGACCGGGGGCAGGCCGGCCACTCCCGCGTAGGCCATGACCTGGGGGACGAGATAGGCGGCGACCGTGATCCCGGCCAGGAGGTCGCCGCGCAGCCGGTCTCTCCGGTAGCCGCGGAAGGCGGGCGGAACGGCGGCGGTCCGTCCTTGCTTCCGCATGGCACCTCCGGGACTCACTGCGGGCCTGTCGTGTGCCGAACCATCGTGCCGCGAAGCAGGATGCGGGGGTGCGAACCGCGCGGGCCGACCGCTACGGACTGCCCGCACGCAGACGGAACCCGGTGACGAGGTCGGGCCGGATCCGGACGGCGCCGGACGCGCGCCCTCGACCCACGGTGGCCGCCAGCGTCGAACCGTCCTGTCGTTTGCTCCCGGCGTCCCCGGTAGGGCCGGCCGGGCCCCAGAGGGGACCACAGGGCCCATGCCCGGAGTACATCGGAGCGCGAACACCGAAGACTGAGAATGGAAGACGGACTCGTACCAGGAGGCCGTCCAGAACCACGCGCCGTACGTCAGCGGCAGCGGCAGCGGCAGCGGCAGCCACCTGTGATCATCCGCACGGCGAAGGAGTCGGCCATGCCCGCGTTCCGCTACACGGTCAGCGACGTCATGACGCACACCGCCATCGCGATCGGCCGCGAGGCGTCCTACAAGGAGATCGTCGAGCTCATGCACCAGTGGAAGGTCAGCGCGGTCCCCGTCCTGGAGGGCGAGGGCCGGGTCGTCGGCGTGGTGTCCGAGGCCGACCTCCTGCCGAAGGAGGAGTTCCGGTATACGGAACCCGCGCTTCCCAACGAGCTGGAAGAGGCGTCCAAGGCCGGCGGGGTGCTGGCCGAGGAGCTCATGTCGAGCCCGGCCGTCACCGTCCACCCAGGCGCCCCGGTTGCCGAGGCCGCGCGGATCATGGCCCGCCGGCGGGTCAAGCGCCTGCCCGTGGTGAACGAGGTCGGCATGCTGGAGGGCATCGTCAGCCGCAGTGACCTGCTCAAGGTGTTCCTGCGGTCCGACGAGGAGCTCGAGGAGGAGATCCGCCAGGCAGTGCTCACCGAGCTGGCGCCCGACGTGACCCTGGACATCGCCGTCGAGGAGGGCGTCGTCATCCTGCGTGGTGCGCTGCGGGACCGGACACTGGTACCCCTGCTCGCGCGGGCGATCCGCGCCGTCGAGGGGGTCGTGGACGTCCGGATGGAGCTGGACGGCTCCATCGGCACCGCCGCGTAGTGGCGGTGCCGCACAGTGGCGGTGCCGCCGGAGCGCTCCGCCACCGCCCACGGGGTGCGTAGCCCGTCGTGGGTGAGGCGGGCACCGCCGAACATGCACTGGCCCGCGGGCGCCGGCCGTTTCCGACCGACGCGCCTGAAGGATGTCGCTTCACGGTGTGCCGGGTCACGGTGTGCCGGGTCACGGTGTGCCGGGTCACGGTGTGCCGGGCCGGCGGGGTGTTCAGTCCACGGGCACGTCCGGACGGACGATGGTCACCGGGCACGCGGCGTGGAGTGCCACCTGTTGGCTCACCGAACCGAGCAGGGCCCGGCGGAAGCCGCCGCGGCCGCGACTGCCCACGACCAGCATTTCGGCGCCTTCGGACTCGTCCACCAGGACGTCGGCCGGGTGGCCGTGCACCAGGCGCTCGTGGACCAGGGAGGCGCCGTCCTCGCCGAGTACCGTGCGTACCTCTTCGACCAGACTCCGTTCGGCCTCTTCCTCGTCGAACGTGGCGTCCACCGCCGGAGCCGACCAGGAGGCACTGCCCGGCACCTCCCATGCCGTGACCGCGTCCACCTTCCCGCCGACGAGGCCGGCGTACCGCACCGCCCAGCGCAGGGCGGCCTGGGAGGAGGGCGACCCGTCGACGCCTACCACGATCCGCGGAGCCTCATGCTGCGTTCCCATGCCCTTCACCCCTTACAACGCTCTACCTCCAGCGTGTGCGAGGCACGCACGCCCCGCCACGCGAGACCATCCGTAGTGCGGCGTTCTCCGCAGGTGACGCGGTGCACGGCCGCCTCAGCCCGCAGGCCGGCGGAACCACCGCTCCCGGCCTGCGGCGACTCCATCAGCCGTGCACCACACGGCGGCCGGTGAGCCGGACGGGGGTGAGCTTCATCCAGTGGGCGCGCTCGCCGCCGGCCCAGGGGTGGGACCACCGGGCCTGGGCGCTCAGGTGCCGGAGTTCGCCGGCGTCGGTGACGGCCGTGAGTTCGCCGACGGCCAGTACGCTCCAGCCTTCGGCGGTCACGTCGTCGATGTGGTCGATCTCGAAGGCGGCCTCGGTTCCCGCGGCTCCGGCGGCAACGGCCTGTACGTGGGTGCGGAAGGCGATGCCGGTCCCCGTGACCAGGTAGTTGACGGGGAGGACGGCCGGGCCGTCGGCGGTGAAGACGCCGATGCGGCCCACGCCGTCCGTGCCCAGCAGCCGTCGGCATTCGGCCTCGTCCATCGGCACGAGCGCGGTGTCGCGCCGGACGGCGAACCGGCCGGGGACCCGTTCGGCGCTCGCGCCGGTCAGGTCGTCGACGGTGATGCCGAGGGCATCGGCGACCCGGACGAGGGTGCCGGTGGACGGCGAGGCCGCGTGCTCCTCCAGGTAGGCGATGTAGGTGCCGTCCGCTCCACACCGCCGGCCCAGTTCCTCGCGGCTCAGGCCGACGGCCTCGCGGCGGGCCGCCAGACGGCGGCCCAGGTCGGTGCGTCCGGCCGTGCCATCGGACGGCTCAGGCGTGGTGCGCCGGATGCTCTCCACGGTGATCACCGCTCCTGGGGCGGCACGGCGACCGTGTTGTGCTGCGGTCCGCCGAGCGCGACCTTGAGGGCGCCGGTGTCGCCGGCGCGGGAGAAGACGTCGTACGCCTCTTCCATCTGGTCGACCCAGCCGCCGCCCCCGCGGCACTGGCCGTAGCGGGCTTCGCGGCAGAAACGGCAGCGGCCGCAGGCGGAGACGCAGGAGATCAGGACGCGGTCGCGGGGGCGGACGGTGCGGACATCGCCGCCGGTCTCGACGACGGTGCCGACGGCCTCGTGGCCCAGGATCCGGCCGGGGGCCACGTCGGGCACGTCGCCCTTGATGATGTGCAGGTCGGTGCCGCAAATGGTGACGGAGTCGACCCGTACGATCGCGTCGGCGGCGTCCTTGACCGAGGGGTCCGGGACCTCCTGCCAACTGGTCTGTCCGGGCCCGTGGAAGACGAGTGCCTTCATGGCGCGGCCTTCTCTCTGTGTGCTGTGCGGGGTGCTGTGCCTCTCTCTGTGTGCTGTGCGGGGTGCTGCGCCTCTCTCTGTGTGTGCTGTCTCTGGGTCTCTGTGCGTGCTGTGCGGGCCTGTGCGGAAGGGATCACCGCCAGGCTGGGCCCGTGGCCCTGCGGCCCGCTTGGGCCGGTCGGCCCCTGTGCGGGGACCGGTCGGGACCCTGCCGGAGGGCCCTGCGGGTGCGACGGTGGAGGTGGGCACCCACCCCGGGAGTCCCGAAAGGAGCGCTGCTGCCATGCCGCTGCCATGTTGCTGCCATGCTGCGGTCAGCCCCGTCCCCCGCTTCCACCGCCTCGGCCCGCCCGGCCCCGATCCTCGTCGACTGCGGGCTCTTCCAGGGTGTCGCGGACCTGCGCCGCCGCAACCGGGCCCCCCGCGGTCGGTCCCCCCGACGCCACGCTCCCGTACGCCGCCCGCCTCATGGCCGACCGGCGCGTCAAGCGCCTCCCGGTCGTCGACGTCCACTGCCGACTGGAGGCGACCTCCGCCCCATGAACCCGGGCGTCACCGCCGGGCAACGGCGCCGACGACAACGACGTCACCGCGACGGCGTGCACCGGCCGCCGTCAGCGGCGGACGCGTGGCATGCCCAGGCCGATCCAGGAGATGATCTCGCGCTGGATCTCGTTGTTGCCGCCGCCGAAGGTGAAGATGACCGCGCTGCGGTAGCCGCGCTCCAGTTCGCCGCGCAGGACGGCGCCCGCCGAGCCGTCCTTGAGCGGGCCGGCCGCGGCGACCACCTCCATCAGCCAGGCGTACGCGTCCCGGCGCGCCTCGGAGCCGTACACCTTGACGGCGGAGGCGTCCTGTGGGGTCAGGGTGCCGTCCTGGACCGCGCTCACCATCCGCCAGTTCAGCAGCTTCATCGCATCGAGTCGGGCGTGGGTGCGGGCGAGGCGGCCGCGGACCCAGGAGAGGTCGATGACACGGCGACCGTCCGCCAGCTTGGTCGCGGCCGCCCAGCGCTGGACGTCGTGCAGCGCCCGGATCGCCATGGTGCCGTGGGCGGCCAGGGTGACCCGCTCGTGGTTGAGCTGATTGGTGATCAGCCGCCAGCCCTTGTTCTCCTGCCCGACGCGGCGGGCGGCGGGGACACGGATGTTCTCGTAGTAGCTGGCCGTGGTGTCGTGCGAGGCGAGGGTGTTGATGAGGGTGTACGAGTAGCCGGGGTCGTTCGTCGGCACGAGGAGCATGGTGATGCCCTTGTGCGCGGGGGCCTCCGGGTCGGTGCGGACCGCGAGCCACACCCAGTCGGCGGTGTCCCCGTTGGTGGTCCACATCTTCTGGCCGTTGACGACGTAGGTGCCGGTCTCCTCGTCGCCCTCGCGGACGGCCCGGCATTTGAGGGCGGCGAGGTCGGTGCCGGCGTCGGGCTCGCTGTAGCCGATCGCGAAGTCGATCTCGCCGGAGAGGATCCGGGGCAGGAAGTACGCCTTCTGCTCGTCGGTGCCGAATTCCATGAGGGTGGGACCGACCGTGTTGAGGGCCATCAGGGGCAGCGGGACGACGGCCTGGGCGGCCTCGTCGAAGAAGATGAACTGGTCCATGGCCGACATGCCGCGCCCGCCGTACTCCTCGGGCCAGCCCACCCCGAGCCAGCCGTCCGCCCCGAGCCGGCGGACGGTCTGCCGGTAGAAGCGCTTCTGGGCCGCCGGGTCCGCGTGGCGGGCGTGGACGTCCTGCGGTACCAGCTCGGCGAAGTAGGCGCGCAGCTCGCTGCGCAACTGCTGCTGCTCGGGCGTGTATTCGAGGTGCACGGCCCCTCCGGGTGTTCTGCTGTCGGGTGGTGCGGCACGGCCGGCCGGGCGGCGGGTCGGCTGGCTGGCCGGCTGGCTGGCTGGCTGGCTGGCGTGGGGCAGAGTAGAACCTGTTTCAAGAATCTGGAAGGGCCCCTGACTCGGAGTCTGGCCATGGACGTACAGAAGGTGACCGCGGGCAGCGAGATCGTGGGTCGAGTTCGACGGACTGAAAGGGCTACTGCGACTACGACGAGACCGAGGAGGTCCCGTTCAGGCTGCGGCGGCGCACGGCCGACGGCGCCTGGCTCGAGCCCCTGGTCGCATTCGCGCGCGGGCCGTGCTCGCCGCGCTGAACGCCTGACAGCCGGGACCGCCCTGGCGGACAATGGCAGGTCGGTCGGGTCGGGGCGCGCATCCGGAGGGCTCATGGACATGAGCAGGGGCATGAGCAGGGACAGGGACAGGGACAGGGGTACGGGCAGGGAGAGGGGTTCGGACAGGGGCACGGGCAGGGACGAGGCATGGGGGCGCGAGTTCGCCGGGCGGGACCGGATGCCGGAACCGCGGCGGGCGGACCGGCTGCCGGCAGGAGGACCGTCGGAGGCCCGGCCCGCCGCCCGGGCGGAGCAGCCCGAAGGGCTGACCCCGCCCTCGCCCCAGACCCAGACCCAGATCCACGAGCCCGGACCGCTGCCCGTCGACCCGGAGCTCCCCGACCGGGACACCTGCTGGGAGCGGCTGCCGGACGACGTACGGGCCAAGACCCTCGAGAAGGCCGGCACGGTCCTGCTCTGGTGGGCCCACCTCACCGAGGACGGCGCCCCCTTCGCGGTGGTGCTCGGTGACCGCGGGCTCTGCCGGGTCCGGCCGCACCCGTCCGAACGGCCGGCCGAGCGGCTCCGGGGCCGGCCAGCCGGCCCGGCCGGCCCGGCCTGGGAGTACCGGGGCGAGCGGGTGCGGCTGGAGCCCGGGACGCTGCGGAGCCGGACCTTCGACGGAGGCCCGGCGGCGGGGGGCGGTCCGGCCGCGGCGGGGGGCGCCATGGCTGCGCCCGGCCGGCCTGGCGCGCCGGTGGAACGGCTCGTCCTGGACCCCGCGGAGGCCCAGAACGTCCTCGGCCACTTCCCGCTGGACGTACAGGACTTCCTGCAACGCCCGTTCCTCTCCGGCAACCGGGCCGTCCGGGCCGTCCGGGCCGTCCGGGCCGTCCGGGCCGTCCGGGCCGTCCGGGCCGTCCGGGCCGTCCGGGCCGACTGGTACTACCTCGAGACGGTCGAGCAGGAGCACACGGCGCTGTTCCTCGTCCTGTGCCTCGCCGACGACCGCCACATCACGGCCATCGAGGCCCGGCGGACCCTGGTCCCGGGCGCCACCCCGGACCGGGCCCGGTGGCACGGCATCACGTGCCACCAGGCCCGGCTGATGCCGCGCCGCTGAGCCGGGCGGATGGCCGGGCTTTGTCGGCGCGTCAGCGCGTCAGCGCGTCAACGCGTCAGCGCGTCAACGCGTCAGCGCGTCAACGCGTTGATCATCGCCGCGGCCGTCGCCGCCATCGCCGTACGGGCCGCCGTCAGGTACGGGCGCGGGTCCGCCGGGGTGAGGTGGGAGCGGATGGCCTCGGTCATGGCCAGGTTCAGCGCCGTACCGATGTTGACCTTCCGGATGCCGCCGGCCACGGCAGCCGCGAGCTCCGCGTCCGGCAGGCCGGAGGAGCCGTGCAGCACCAGCGGCACGTCCACGGTCTTGGCCAGCCGGGCCAGCAGCGCATGGTCCAGGGAGGCGGTGCGGCTGGTCATCGCGTGGGTGCTGCCGACCGCCACCGCGAGGGCGTCCACGCCGGAGTCGGCCACGAACCGGCGGGCCTCGTCCGGGTCGGTACGGGCGCCGGGCGCGTGCGGATCCAACGGGATCTCTCCGTTCTTCCCGCCCACTTCCCCCAACTCGGCCTCCACCCAGAGGCCGTTGGCGTGCGCCCAGTCGGCGGCCGAACGGGTCGCCTCCAGGTTTTCCGCGTACGGCAGCTGCGCGGCGTCGTACATGACCGAGCTGAAGCCGGCGTCCACCGCCTGCCGGAGCAGGTCGGGGCTCTTGACGTGGTCGAGGTGCAGGCCGACCGGGACCGTGGCGGCCTCCGCGCACGCGGCGGCCGCCCGCGAGATCGGCAGCACCGCCCCGCCGCGGAACTTCACCGCGTTCTCGCTCAGTTGGAGGATGACGGGCACACCCGCCTGCTCCGCGCCGGCGACGACGGCCTCGGCGTGCTCCAGCGTGATGATGTTGAATGCGGCGACGGCCCGCCCGGCGGCGGCCGCCTCCACGACGAGCTCACCGGCGGCGGCCAGGCTCATCGGACCGCCCCCTCACCGGTGGTGAGGATCACCGAGCGGGTGAGGTTCCTCGGCCGGTCCGGATCCAGCTCCCGGTGGGCGGCGACGGCAAGGGCCAGCCGGTGGACCCGTACCAGCTCGGCGAGCGGGTCCAACCCCCCGGCCGCCACCCACTCGCCGCCGGCTGCCCGTACCTGCTCGGCGAGCCCGTCCGGGGCCTCGCCCAGGCACCAGGTGACCGTGCCCGGGCCGGTGATGCTGATGGGGCCGTGCCGGTACTCCATCGCCGGGTAGGACTCGGCCCAGGAGAGTGACGCCTCGCGCATCTTGAGCGCCGCCTCGTGCGCCAGTCCCACGCTCCAGCCGCGGCCGAGGAAGGTGAACTGCCGGTGGCTCGGGAGGTGTTCGGGCAGCTGCTCGGCGAGGACTGTGCGCGCGTCGGCGACCGCGGCGGCGAGCGCGGCGGGGGTCTGCCGGCCGACGTGGGCGCGGAGGAGGGTGAGGGCGGTCGTTGCGAAGCGGGTCTGTACGACGGACTGCTCGTCCGCGAAGTCCAGGACCACCAGCTCGTCGGCGAGCCCCATCACCGGAGTCGCCGGGTCCCCGACCACCGCGGTCGTGGGCACGCCCGCCTCCCGCAACCCGCCGAGCAGGTCCAGCACCTCGGTGGTGGTGCCGGACCTGGTCAGGGCGACGACCCGGTCGTAGCGGCGGTGCAGCGGGAACTCCGATGCGGGGAACGCGTCCGTCTCCCCCTCGCCGGCCTCCTCGCGCAACACGGCGGCCGCCTGCGCCATGTAGTACGAGGTCCCGCACCCGACGATCGCGGCCCGCTCCCCCGGCTGCGGGAGCACCGCCCGCCGGGCCGGGGCCAGTTCGGCCGCCCGCTCCCAGCACTCGGGCTGTGTGCCCAACTCGTACGCGACGTGGCTCTGGCTCATGACGGCTCCCGCTTCCTGGCCCGGCTTGTGCGCTCACTCGCTCGCTTTATTGCGGTTTGCTGCACGTTATCGGGCGCTTTCGCGCAACTTCAAGCATCTTGGGGGTGATCGGGTGGGCTAGTGTCGGAGGGATGAGGGGTACGGCCGAGACGGCCGAGACGGCCGAGACGGCCGAGACGGCCGAGACGGCCGAGACGGCCGACACCGCCGACACCGCCGACACGGCCGAGACGGCGGACACGGCCGAGACCGCCGAGACCGCCGACACGGCCGAGGGGCGGCTGACGGGTGATCAGCCCGGGGAAGCGGAGGGGCGTACGCCATGGGGGCCATGACCCGCAGGGAGCGCTGGCAGGCACTGCTGGACCTGCTGGTGGAACGGGGCGAGCTGGAGGTCGAACCGGCGGCGGAAGCCCTCGGTGTCTCCGCCGCGACGATCCGCCGCGACCTCGACCGGCTGGCCGAACAGCAGCTGCTGGTCCGGACCCGCGGAGGGGCGGTGGTGCACGGGGTCTCGTACGAACTCCCGCTGCGCTACCGCACCTCCCGCCGGGCCGCCGAGAAACAACGCATCAGCGAGGCGGTGGCCGCCCTGGTCACGCCGGGCGAGGTGATCGGCCTGACGGGCGGCACCACGACCACGGAGGTGGCCCGGGCCTTGGCGGGCCGCCCGGACCTGGCGTCGGGGCCGGCAACGCCGGGTTCGCCGACGCCGGGTTCGTCGGCGCCGGCGCTGACGGTGGTGACCAACGCGCTCAACATCGCGGGAGAGCTCGTCATCAGGCCACAGTTCAAGATCGTCCTGACGGGTGGGGTCGCCCGCGCCCAGTCGTACGAGCTGACCGGCCCGCTGGCCCAGCAGGTGCTGGGCCAGCTCACGGTGGACACCGCGATCGTAGGCGTCGACGCCTTCGACCCGGCCGACGGCGCGGCAACCCGGCACGAGGACGAGGCCGCGATGAACCGCCTCCTGTGCGAACGCGCCCGCCGCGTGGTCGTCGCGGCCGACTCCAGCAAACTCGGAGTCCGCGCCTTCGCCCGCATCTGCCCGCCGGAGTCGGTCCACACCCTGGTCACGGACACGGGCCTCCCGGACGCCGTGGCGAACGCTTTCGCGGCGGCGGGGATGGAGGTGCTGCGGGTGTGAGGGGGAGGCCCACGGATGGGGCAGGGCTTCGTACTGTGGGCGGGGCCGCGTGAGCGGGATGCCCGCACCCGGGGTCGGAGGGGTGTCCGGGGTTTCCCGGCCGCCCATCGTCCTTCCGGGGCGGGCCGGCCCGTCAAGGGCGCTCCCTGCGGTCGCGTCGCTGCGCGATGTCGCTCCGCTCCACCCTTGACGAACCGGCCCGCCCCGGAATGCCAACAGACTGCCGGGAAGCCCCGAAGGATGGCCAGGGGGCAGAGGAGCCGGAAACGGCCCTCGTCAGAGCAGCAGGCCCGCGGCTGCGCCTTGCAGCGCCCCATGTGCCCGGACCACCAGAGCCCGGCCGGTGCCGGGGGCCGCGGGCACGAAAAGCCGCTCCCAAGGCCAACATCAGGGCCGATTCGGGGGCGTTGCGGGCCCAACCTGCAGGAAATGTCGACCAGAAGCCCATCGGGGCACCTCGGGCGCCCCAGATCGCTACGCGCTCCTGTCTTCTCGGCGTCCGGCCGCCGTCTGGGGCCGGTGGCCGCGACAGTGCGGGTATCCCGGTCGCCGGAACCCCGCCCGGTGCACGCGGCCCGCCGCGCCGTCCCTGCGACCGGCCTCGGCGTGTGTGTCCCGCGGCCAAGGGGCTGCCGCCCCTGCCGCGGGTTTGGCCCTGTGGTGCGGCTCGCTCGGACTCGGCGTTCGCTGCGCTGCCCGTCGTGTTGCGGCCCGTATCCCCACCCCCGCCAGCACCCTAGTGCGTCGGCAGTCTGTCCGCTTCCCGTGACAGGGCCGCCAGGACCGGGGCGATCAGGGGGTGGGATTCTGCGCCGCGGCGGGTTGCGGCGAAGACGCGGCGGGTTGCCGCCGGGCCGGCGACCGGGCGGATCTGGACCTCCTTGAGGTCCATGCCGCGCAGCGCCGAACGCGGGACCAGCGCCACCCCGACCCCGGCGCCCACCAGCGCCGTCACGGCCCGGAAGTCGTCGGACGAGTGCCGGAACCGCGGCTGGAACCCGGCCAGCTCGCACGCCAGCAGGGTCACGTCGTGGCACGGGTTCCCGGGGTACTGCCCCACCCAGTCCGAGCCCGAGAGGTCGGCCAGGGCCACCTCGGGCAGGTCGGCCAGCGGGTGCCCCGACGGGAGCACCGCGTCGAAGGGTTCGGCGTACAGCGGGACGATGGAAAGCCGGCCGTCGTCGGCGCCCGGGGCGCCCCGGTACTCGACGGCCAGTGCGAGGTCGGCTTCGCCGTCGAGCAGCATGGGCAGGCTCTCGTCGCCTTCGGCGTCCCGGACCCGAAGCCGGATGCCGGGGTGCTCGCGGGCGAGGCCGGCGATCGCGGGGGCAAGCACCTCGGCGATGCCGGTTGCGAAGGCGGCCACGGTGACCTCGCCGGCCGCGCCTCCCGCGTAGGCGGCGAGCTCGGCTTCGGCGCGCTCCAACTGTGCCAGGACCTCGTGGGCGTGCCTGAGGAGGATCTCGCCGGCGGCCGTCAGCCGGACGCCCCGCCCGCTGCGGGTCAGGAGCGCGTGCCCGGTTTCCTGTTCCAGCGCCGCGAGCTGTTGGGAGACGGCGGAGGGGGTGAGGTACAGGGCTGCGGCCGCGGCGGTCACCGTACGGTGGTCCGCCACGGCTCGCAGGATGCGCAGTCGGCGGGGGTCGATCACCCCTCCATGATGTCAGCCCTGGTCAGCGGCGAGCACCGCACGAGCGTCGATGAAGGCGGCGACGGCGCGCTCCACGTCGGCCGTGGAGTGGGCGGCCGAGAGCTGTACGCGGATCCGGGCCTGGCCCATGGGCACGACCGGGTACGAGAAGCCGATCACGTACACGCCGCGCTCGAGGAGCAGCTCGGCCATGCGGCCCGCCTCCGCCGCGTCGCCGATCATCACCGGGGCGATGGCGTGGTCGCCGGGGAGGATCTCGAAGCCGGCCTCGGTCATCTTCGTGCGGAAGAGGGCGGTGTTGGCGGCGAGGCGCTCGCGCAGGTCGCCCGCCGACTCCAGCAGGTCGAGGACCTTGAGGGAGGCGGCCGCGATGACCGGGGCGAGGGAGTTGGAGAAGAGGTACGGGCGGGAGCGCTGGCGCAGCAGCTCGACGATCTCGGCGCGGGCCGCGACGTAGCCGCCGGAGGCGCCGCCGAGGGCCTTGCCGAGGGTGCCGGTGATGATGTCGACGCGGTCCATGACGCCGTGGAGCTCGGGGGTTCCGCGGCCGCCGGGGCCGACGAAGCCGACGGCGTGGGAGTCGTCGACCATGACCATGGCGTCGTAGCGGTCGGCGAGGTCGCAGATTTCGGTCAGGGGGGCGACGTAGCCGTCCATGGAGAAGACGCCGTCGGTGACGATCAGCTTGCGGCGGGCGCCGCCCTCGGTGGCCTCCTTCAGGCGCGCCTCCAGCTCGGCCATGTCGCGGTTGGCGTAGCGGAAGCGGCGGGCCTTGGAGAGGCGGATGCCGTCGATGATCGAGGCGTGGTTGAGGGCGTCGGAGATGACCGCGTCCTCGGCGCCGAGGAGGGTCTCGAAGACGCCGCCGTTGGCGTCGAAGCAGGAAGAGTAGAGGATCGTGTCCTCCTGGCCGAGGAAGGAGGACAGGCGCGCCTCCAGCTCCTTGTGCACCTCCTGCGTGCCGCAGATGAAGCGGACGGAGGCCATGCCGTAGCCCCAGCGGTCGAGGGCGTCCTTGGCGGCGGCGATGACCTCGGGGTGGTCTGCAAGGCCGAGGTAGTTGTTGGCGCAGAAGTTGAGGACCTCGCCGGGGGTGCCGCCGGCGGTCACGGCGACGGCCGCGCTCTGCGGGGTGCCGATGACGCGCTCGGGCTTGTGCAGGCCGGCGGAGCGGATCTCGTCGAGGGTGGCGCGAAGGTCTTCGCGGACGGTCTCGAACATGCTGCGGTGCTCTCTTTCTCCTCGCGCGGCGGAGGAAGACGAAGGGGGGCCGGGCCCCGCGGAGGGGGGAGGGTGGGCGGGGCCCGGCCGGAGGGTGGTGGTCTGCGGGGCGTTACGCCGTCCAGTCCAGGATGATCTTGCCGCTGCGGGCCGTGGCGGCCTCGTCGAACGCGGCCTCGAAGTCGCGGTGCGAGTAGCGGCCGGTGATGACCGGGCTGAGGTCGAGCCCGCCCTCCAGCAGCACCGTCATCGCGTACCAGGTCTCGAACATCTCGCGGCCGTAGATGCCCTTGATCGTGATCATCGAGGTGACGATCTTCGCCCAGTCGACCGGGAACTCCTGCGCGGGCAGGCCGAGCATGGCGATCTTGCCGCCGTGCGTCATGTTGTCGATCATGTCGCGCATCGCCTCGGGGCGGCCGGACATCTCCAGGCCGATGTCGAAGCCCTCGCGCAGCCCCAGCTGCGCCTGCGCGTCGGCGATCGTCGCCTTCGAGACGTCGAGCGCGAGCGTGGCGCCCGCCTTGCGGGCGATCTCCAGGCGCTCCGGGCTGACGTCGGTGATGACGACGCTGCGCGCGCCGGCGTGCCGGGCGACGGCCGCCGCCATGATGCCGATCGGGCCCGCGCCCGTGATCAGCACGTCCTCGCCGACCAGCGGGAAGGACAGGGCGGTGTGGACGGCGTTGCCGAACGGGTCGAAGATCGCCGCGACGTCCAGGTCCACGGTGGTGCGGTGCACCCACACGTTCTGCGCGGGCAGGACCACGTACTCGGCGAAGGCGCCGTCGCGCCCGACGCCGAGGCCGATGGTGCTGCGGCACAGGTGGCGGCGGCCGGCCAGGCAGTTGCGGCACTTGCCGCAGACGAGGTGGCCCTCGCCGCTGACGAGCGCGCCGATCTCGATGTCGTGGACGTCGCCGCCGACCGCGGCGACCTCGCCCACGAACTCGTGGCCGAGGACGAGCGGGGTCTTGACGGCGCCCTGCGCCCAGCCGTCCCAGGAGCGGATGTGCAGGTCGGTGCCGCAGATGCCGGTGCGCAGCACCTTGATCAGCACGTCGCCGGGGCCGTACTCCGGCTCCGGTACGTCCATCAGCCACAGCCCGGGTTCGGCTTTGTGCTTGACGAGTGCCTTCATGGTGTGGCTCCAGGCATGTACAGAGGGCACCGCGGCCACGGGGGCTGGTGCGGCGTATTGATGGGGACCAATCTGCCCACCGGGCGGTGATCGGTCCATCGAGGATTTCTTAAGCGGGTCGACAGCCCAGCTTCACGAGCCGGGCTTCACGCCTATGCTCCTCCCGTACAGGGCTGTGGCCTGGGCACGGGCCATCAGCCGGGGCAGGGAACGGGGAGGTGTCGAGCGTGCCGAGTCTGCGCAGCAGGGCGCTGTCGGTCGCGCTGATCGCGGCGGGGCGGCGAAGACGGTTCGCGAGCGCGGAGGCGGTGCACGCGCGGGTGGCCGAGTCGGCCCGCCGGCCGGCGTCGCATCTGCCGCCGCGGTCGCTGGGCCGGGTCGCCGAGGTGTCGCGCACCTTCGTGGGGGCGTGGCCGGTGTACGACGTGTCGCCGCGCGGGGCGGAGCCGGCCGCCCGAGTGCTGTACGTCCACGGCGGCGGGTACATCCACGAGCTGGTCCGGCCGCACTGGGCGATGATCCGGACGCTGGTGACGCAGGCGCAGGCCCGGGTGGTCGTACCGGCGTACATACTCGCGCCGCGGGGCACCGCGGACCGGACGGTTCCGGTGGCCGCGGACCTGCTCAGCGGCCTGATCGAGAGCGGCGGGGCCGGCGGCACGGTGCTCATCGGGGATTCCGCCGGGGCCGGCCTGGCGCTGGCCGCCGCGCAGCGGCTGCGCGACCGTACGGGGGCCCAGCCGTCCCGGATCGTGCTGATCTCGCCCTGGCTGGACCTCACCATGAGCCACCCGGACCAGCCGGCCCTGGAGGCCGACGATCCGGTGCTGGCCCGGCCGGGCCTGCTGGAGGCCGGCCGGCTGTACGCGGGCACCCTGGCGGCGGACGATCCGCGGGTGAGCCCGCTGCGGGGCTCGTTCGCGGGGCTCGCGCCGCTGACGGTGTTCACCGGCACCCGGGACGTCCTGAGCCCCGACAGCCGGGAGCTGCTGCGCCGGGCGCGCGCGGCGGGGGCGGAGGTGGACTTCCACGAGGAGCCGGGGCTGCCGCACGTGTACCCGCTGCTCCCGGTGCCGGAAGGGCGGGCCGCCCGGGACCGGATCGTGGAGCTGATCAGGGCGGCGGCGACGGAGGAGTGATCTCCGGCGCCCGGGGTGTGCCGGTCGTCGCCGAGCGCGGCGGACGGGGGAGTCGGCCCTCCGCGCCGGCGGGCGGGACCGGCGGGTTCGGACCGGGCGGGTTCGGACCGAGCGGGTTCGACCCGCAGGTTCGACGAGCAGGTCGGGCAGCCGGGCACGTCAGGCCGTTTCACGTCACGCCGTGCAGGTCATCAGGGAGCTGATGGGCCAGGCCCGGTACCCGCTCCAGTAGGCCTCGTCGCGTTCCGCGTCCGCGGGCGGGGTGCTGTTGGGCTGCCAGGCGACGGTGCTGAAGCCCGCCTCGACGGCCGCTTCGGCGAAGTCGGAGTGCGCCCACTCGCGGTATTCGAAGTCGATCGGGGGCTCGGTGAGGAGCTGTGCCTTCAGCAGTGGTGCGTCGCCCTCCGGCACGCGCTCGAGGATCCGGACGCCGTAGGGCGACCAGTCGACGCGCGGGTACGCGCCGGCATTGAGGACGATGGCCAGCAGGCGGCCGTCTTCGTGCAGGTTGGCGCGGATGGACCGGAACATGGCGTGCAGGGAGTGCCGGTCGGGCGCGTGGTTGAACAGGTGCACGGCGGTGGCCAGGTCGAAGGGGCCCATCCGCGGCAGTTCGGCGGCGTCGGCGATGACGTACTCGATGGCGGCGGTGTCGTGGGCGCGGGCCAGGCGGATCATCTCCTCGGAGATGTCGACGCCGACTGTGCGGCGGGCCCCGCCGCGGGCCAGCAGCCGGGTGTTGTGGCCGTAGCCGCAGGCCAGGTCGAGGGTGTCGAGTCCGCCCACCCCGCCGAGCGCGTCGAGCGCGCCGAGCAGGGTGTGGGTGTCGGCCGCCGAGAACGCCGCCGTGGTCTTGGACTCCACGAAGCGCTCGCCGACGGTGTCGTACTGGAACCGCATGTTCTGCCTTCCGGGGCGGGGTGGGACGCGCCTGCGTATCGTGCCCCGGGGAGCAGCGGGCGGCGGCGCGGACGCGGGTCCCTCCCCCGGACGGGTCGGCGTTCGGGTCAGTGCGTACGGCGTCCGGGCTGGCCCGGGGGGAGCTCGTCCGGGGGCAGCTGGTCCGGGAGGAGCTCGCGGGCGCACCGGCGGAGCCAGGCGTGGGCGGGGTCGGCGTCGTGGCGCGGGTGCCAGGCGATGCCGAACGGGAGCGTGGGCAGGTCGAGCGGCAGCTCGAAGGTCTCCAGGCCCAGCGCGGCGGCGAGCGGCCCAGTCTGGGTGGTGACCAGGCCGACGAGGTCGCTCTCGCGCAGGATGAACAGGGAGGCGGGGAAGGAGCCGACGCTGCCGACCACCCGCCGGGACAGGCCCTGTTCCGCGAGGGCGGTGTCCACGGGCCCCTCCAGGCGGCCGCGGCGCGAGACGATCAGGTGCTCGGCGGCGGCGAACCGGCGGGGGGTGATCCGGCCGCGGAGCAGCGGGTTGCCGGGGCGGGCGACGCCGAGCATGCGCTCGTCGAAGAGGTGCTCCGCGCGCACCTCGGGGGAACGGGTGTCGATGACGCCGAGTTCCAGGTCGGCCACGCCTTCGCGCAGGGCCGGGACGTCCACGTGGCTCTCCGAGAGGAAGCGCAGCCGCACCCCGGGCGCTTCCGCGGCCACCCGGGAGAACAGGGTGGCCCCGAGGGTGGCCGCGAACGCGTCGTGGGCCAGCACGGTGAAGGTGCGGGTGAGGGTCGGGAGGTCGACCTGCCCGCCGGTGAGGAAGAGCGCCCGGGCGCGTTCCACGACGGCCCGGACCTCGCCGTGCACGGCGAGGGCGTGCGGGGTGGGCACCATGCCGCGGCCGGCCCGGACCAGGACGGGGTCGCCGAGGGCTTTGCGGATGCGGCCGAGGGTGCGGCTCATGGCGGGCTCGGAGAGGTGGAGGCGGGCTGCCGCGCGGGACACGCTCGACTCCTCCAGCAGGACGTCGAGGGCGACGAGGAGGTTGAGGTCGAGCCCGGATTGCGTCACACGCATTCATCCCTTGCACAACTTGCACTGGAAAGCAGGTCGCACCAACTCTACGGTGAATCGCGGGGGATGACCGGCGGGCCGGCCACCACGTGGCCGCCTGTCGGCCACCGCTGACCGGCCTCCGGTCGGCCCGCGCACCGTGACGGCCGCCGGAGACGGCCGCCGGAGAGGCAACGCCCCTCCCCCGCCACCGTTCACCGACTCCGAGGAGGAGCCGTGCTTCGCCATGCCTTCCGACGGGGTCCCGGCGGTCCCGCCGGAACCCCGTCCCCGTCCCCGTCCCCGTCCCCGTCCCCGACCCCGTCTCCGTCTCCGTCCGCCGCGGCTTCGCTCACCCGGGCGGCCCTGCTCACGCTGTGCGCCTGCGTGCTGGTCGCGCAGGCCATGGTCGCCGCCGTCAACCTGCTGATCCCGCAGCTCGCCGCCTCCGCCCTGCGCCCGACGCCCGAGCAGCTGGTCTGGACGGTCGACGCGTACGTCATCGTCTTCGCCGCGCTGCTGATCCCCGGCGGCGCCCTCGGCGACCGCTACGGCCGCAAGGGCGCCCTGCTGGCCGGGCTCGGGCTGTTCGCCGCGGGCGGGGCGGTCAGCGCGCTCGCGGCCGGCCCGGCTCTGCTGATCGCCGGGCGCGGCCTGTGCGGGGCGGGAGCGGCCCTGATCATGCCCGCCACCATGTCCGTACTGATCCACCTGAGCCCGCCGGAGCGCCGGGCCCAGGCGCTGGCGACCTGGACGCTGGCCGTCGGCCTCGGGGGCCTGGCGGGCAATGTCGGGGGCGGGCTGGCCGGGGAGTACCTGACCTGGCGGGCCCTGTTCTGGGCGGTCGTCCCACTGGGCGCGCTGCTCGCGCTGCTGGTCGCGTGCGCGGTGCCGCGTACGCCGGCGCGGGCGGATGCCGCCGTCGACCCGTTCGGCACCGTGCTGCTGGCCGGCGCCCTGGTCGCGGTCGTCTACGGGATCGTGGAGGGGCCCTCGTACGGCTGGGCGTCGGTGCGGGTGCTGGCCTCCTTCGGTGCCGGTGCGGGGCTGCTCGCCGCGTTCACCGCGTATGCGCTGCGGGCGGCGAGGCCGCTGCTGGATCCGCGGATCTTCGCCTCGCGCCGGCTGCGGGCGGGGTCGCTGGGCATCGGTGCGGCCTTCTTCGGGCTGTTCTCCCTCTTCTTCGTCAACGCCCAGTACCTCCAGTACGCGAAGGGCTTCTCCCCCGCCCAGACCGGTCTGGCGATCGTCCCGCTCACGGTCGGCATGGCGCTGGTGCCCAGGCTGGGCGCCCGGCTCCAGGAGCGGATCGGCCCGCGGCTGCCGGTGGGGGCCGGGCTGGGGCTGATCGGCGCGGGGCTGCTGCTGGTGTCCACCGCCGACGCGGACACCCCGTACGCCGTGTACGCCTGCCACCTGCTGGTGCTGTCGGCCGGGACGGGGCTGTGCGCGCCCTCGCTGACGATGACCGTGGTCACGGAGCTGCCGGCGCACCAGGCCGGGCTGGGCTCGGGGCTGAACACCGCGGCCCGCGAGATCGGTGCCGGGCTGGGGGTGGCCGTGGTGGGCACGGTGCTGGCGTCGCGGTTCCACGGGAACCCGCAGGATCCGGCGCAGGTGGCCGCGTTCACGGACGCGATGGGGGTCGCGCTGCGCACGGTGGCCGGGGTGCTGCTGGTGGCCGCGGTCGCGGTCGTGGCGGCCTACCGGGATGCAGCTCGGCGCGTGCCGGGGGCATGCTGACTGTGTGACGGCGCGACCCGACAGCGGCCCCGCCCGCGACGCCACGACCCGGGTGCTGGTACGGGCGGCGGGTGAGGCGGTGCAGGCCGCCGGCGGGTTCGCGGGCGGCGTCTACCTGCGCTCGGGGACGACGGGGCTGCTGTTGCTGGCCGTGCTGACGGGGCTGCCGGGGCCGCTGTACCGGCCGTGGTGGCGGATGCACGTGAACCGCCCGTTCCCGGTCGCCGAGGCCTACCGCAGCGGCCGGTCCGTCCATCTGCCCGACGCGGAGTCCGCCATGCGGCGCTTCCCGCAGCTGGTGGCCGGGCTGCCGTTTCCCTTCGGGTCGGTGTACGAGCCGGTGGGCGCCGGTCCGGAGCGGTTCGGGGTGCTGTTCGTGCTGCGGCCCGCGACCCCGGGGATCGGCGTGGGGCCCGCCGAGGGGAAGCGGCTGCAGGCGGTCGCGGAGGGACTGGCCGCGGAACTCGCGGAACTGGAGGCGGCCGGGGAACCGGTGACCTGGTGCGGTGATCCGGTGCTGGTTCCGGCGCCCGGGCGGGCCCACGGGGCCCGGGAGGCCCTGGACCGGCTCACGCAGGCGGTGGTGTCGGTGGACCGGGGCGGCAGGATCCGCCACGTCAACGCGGCCGCCGCCCGCTTCGGCCTGGGCGGGCCGGAGCTGCGCGGGCGGGTGCTGTGGGAGGCGGTGCCGTGGCTCGGGCTTCCCGCGTACGAGGACCACTTCCGGGCGGTGTTCATGTCCGGGGACGCCGTGCGTTTCGCGGCCCGGCGGGGCGGCCGGCAGGCGGCCGGGGAGTGGGTGTCGGTGGACCTGTACCCCGCCGACGACGGGGTGACCGTGGTGATCGGCACGGCCGAGCAGCCGGCGTCCGCGCCCGAATCGGCCGTCCGGCCGGGCACGGGGCTGGGTTCCGCCGCCGACCGGGCCCCGGCGCTGTACCGGCCGGTGGCGCTGGCGATCGCCCTGACGGAGGCGGTGACGGCCCGGCAGGTGTCGGCGGTGGTGACGCACGAACTGCTGCCCGCGTTCGGCGGCCGCCAGCTGGCGATCTACCTGCTGAGCGAGCGGCACCTGTACCTGGCGTGGGAGACGGGCTTCCCGCAGGGCTTCCTCGACCGGTTCGACGGGGTGGGGCTCGATGTCCGGCTGCCGGGTGTGGAGACCCTGACCACGGGCCGGCCGATGTTCTTCGAGTCGATGGAGCACCTGGCCGCCGCGTATCCGGGGATCCCGCTGGACGCGCACGTCGGGGCGCGCGCGTTCCTGCCGCTGATCGCCTCGGGCCGGCCGGTGGGCTCGTGCATCCTCGGCTTCGACGCGCCGCGCGGCTTCAGCCCGGAGGAGCGTACGGTGCTGACGGCGCTGGCGGGGCTGATCGCCCAGGCCCTGGAGCGGGCCCGGCGGTACGACTCCGAGGCGGCGCTGGCACGGGGGCTGCAGTCGGCGCTGCTGCCGCACCGGCTGCCGGTGCGGGAGAACGTGGTGACGGTGGGCCGCTACCTGCCGGGCACGGTCGGCATGGACGTGGGCGGCGACTGGTACGACGTGATCGAGACGGGTACGGGCCAGCTGGCCCTGGTCATCGGGGACGTGCAGGGGCACGGCGTGGCGGCCGCGGCCACCATGGGCCAGCTGCGCAGCGCGGTACGGGCGTTCGCGCTCAGCGGGAACGCCCCGCAGGAGGTGATGGCCGGCACCAACCGGCTGCTGATCGACCTGGACCCCGGGCAGTTCGCGAGTTGCTGCTACGTGGCCCTCGACCCGGAGTCGGGCCGTGTGCTGGCGGTGCGGGCGGGGCATCCGCAGCCGCTGCTGCGCCATCCCGACGGGCGGACCGAGGTGCTGGACCTGCCGGGCGGGGTGGTGCTGGGGGTCGATGCGGACGCGGTGTATCCGGTGACGCGGCTGCAGCTGGGCGAGGGGGCGGTGCTCGCCCTGTACACGGACGGGCTGGTGGAGAGGCCCGGGACGGATTTCGACGCCGGGGTGGACCGGCTGCGGGCAGCGCTGGCGGGGGCCCCGCCGTCCCCGCTGGCGGAGACGGCGGACCGGCTGGTGGGCGGGGCGGGCGACGACGACGAGCGGCCGGACGACATCGCCCTGCTGCTGGCCGCCCGGACGGCCGCCGCCCCTCCGGTCGTCACCGGGGGCGTGCGGGGTGTCCGCCGTCGAGGCCCAGGGTGAGGGCGGTGTTCACCAGGCCGATGTGGCTGAAGGCCTGCGGGAAGTTGCCGAGCTGGCGGCCGGCGGCGGGATCGTACTCCTCGGCGAGCAGTCCCACGTCGTTGCGGACGGCCAGCAGCCGCTCGAACAGCTCCCGGGCCTCCTTTTCGCGGCCGGTCATGTGGAGGGCGTCGGCAAGCCAGAACGAGCAGGCGAGGAAGGCCCCCTCGGTGCCGGGCAGCCCGTCCACGGACGGGCCTTCGGTGCTGTAGCGGCGGACCATGCCGCTGCTGCCGAGTTCGAGGCGGACCGCGTCGACGGTGCCGATCACGCGCGGGTCGTCGGGCGGCAGGAAGCCGACCCTGGGGATGAGGAGGGTGGCCGCGTCCAGTTCTCGGGAGCCGTAGTACTGGGTGAAGGTGTTGCGGTCGGGGTCGTAGCCCTTCTCGCACACGTCGGCGTGGACGGCGTCCCGCATGGCCCGGAAGCGCTCCGTGTCTCCGCGCTGCGAGGGGTCGCCCTCGAGGGTGCGTACGGCCCGGTCGGCGGCGACCCAGGCCATCACCTTGGAGTGGACGAAGTGGCGGCGGGGCCCGCGCACCTCCCACAGGCCCTCGTCGGGCCGCTGCCAGTTCTGCTCCAGGAAGTCGAGGAGGGCGAGCTGGATCCGCCAGCCGTGCCGCTCCGCGGGCAGGCCGGCCGAGCGGGCCAGGTACAGGCTGTCGAGGACCTCCCCGTACACGTCGAGCTGGAGCTGGTCGACGGCCGCGTTGCCGATCCGGACGGGGGCGGAGCCGGCGTAGCCGCGCAGCCAGGGCAGTTCGGCCTCGGGGATCCTCCGCTCGCCGCCGATCCCGTACATGATCTGCAGGTCGGCGGGGTCGCCGGCGATGGCGCGCAGCAGCCATTCGCGCCAGGCGCGGGCCTCGTCGAGGAAGCCGGTGGAGAGGAGGGAGCCGAGGGTGAGGGTGGAGTCGCGCAGCCAGCAGAAGCGGTAGTCCCAGTTGCGGATGCCGCCGATCTCCTCTGGGAGGGAGGTGGTGGCGGCCGCCGCGATGCCGCCGGTGGGGGCGTAGGTGAGGGCTTTGAGGGTGACCAGGGAGCGGGTCACCGCCTCCCGGTAGGGGCCTTCGTAGCGGCACTGGTCGGCCCAGTCGCGCCAGTCGGCGAGGGTCTGCTCCAGGGCCTCGTACGGGGCGACGCGCTCGGGGCGCGCCTGGTGCGAGGGGTGCCAGGTGAGGACGAAGGCGACGCGTTCGCCGGGGCCGACGGTGAACTCGGAGCGGGTGCTCTTGGCCTCGCCCCAGGTGCGCACGGGCGGTTCGCTGCGGAACCAGGCCGAGTCCGGTCCGGCGACGGCGACGCGCTCGACGCCGCCGCAGCGGCGGACCCAGGGGACGACGTGCCCGTAGTCGAAACGCAGGCGCAGGGTGCTGCGCATGGTGACGCGGCCGGAGACCCCCTCGACGATCCGCATCACGTCGGGGGCGGCGTCGCGCTGCGGCATGAAGTCGATGACCTTGACGGAGCCGCCGTCGGCGGTGTCCCAGTGGCTCTCCAGGACGAGGGTGCCGTCGATGTAGGCGCGCCGGGTGCACTGCTCGTCCTCGGGGGCGCCGGCCGGGGCGATGCGCCAGTGGCCGTTCTCGCGGTCGCCGAGGAGGGCGGCGAAGCAGGCGGCGGAGTCGAAGCGCGGCAGGCACAGCCAGTCGAGGGACCCGTCGCGGCCGACGAGCCCGCAGGTCATCAGGTCGCCGATGACAGCGTAGTCCTCAATGCGTTGCGTCATTCGTGCGCTTTTCCCGCGGATGCTCCGGTCCAATCAGCGCCCGGGCGGGCCGCCGCCCGTCCGCCGGGGCGGGCCAGCCACGGCCGCACTCGGGTCGGCCGGCCGGGCGGAGGCCCGGGGGCGGGACCGCCGGGGCGGGCCGCGGGGGCGGCCCCGGCGGCCCGTCCGCCCGGCCGGGGGTGCTACTTGCGGATCAGGAGCGTGACCACCGCGAGGACGATGCCGAGGGCGACGGCGAGGGCGCCGTGGGCCAGGCGGTGGCCGCGCAGTACGGGCAGCATGCGGTCGACGGCGTACCGGCCGGGGCCGGTGAGGGCGAGGGCGGCGGCGCCGGCGGTCAGGAGGAGCTCGTACTCGATGCCCTTGGGGGCGAAGAACGAGCCGGTGCCGTGCACGGCGATCGCGTTGATCATCGTGCCGACGACGGCGGCGCCGGCGAGCGGGGTGAGCAGGCCGAAGACGAGGCCGAGCCCGCCGAGGGTCTCGGTCAGTCCGGCGACGACGGCCATGGCGTCACCGGCCGGGTAGCCGCTGGCGGTGAAGAACTTCCCGGTGCCGTTGATGCCGCCGCCACCGAACCAGCCGAAGAGCTTCTGACTGCCGTGCGCGGCCATGGTGAGCCCGAGGACGATGCGCAGGAGCAGGAGGCCGGCGTCGTGGGCGGGGGTGGAGAGGGCGAGGGGGGTGCCGGCCGGTGCGGCGGCCTGCGGCTTCGTCGTGGTGACGGAGGGGCTGGTCATGGGGGGATCCTTCCGGTCGGGCTGCCCTCGGCGGAGAGGGAGTAGTTCAAATTCGAACGTGGACGACCGACCCTAAACCATTGATTCAAATTGGAACAACCTGTGTAGGCTGGGCGCATGGCTGAAACGAGATGGCTGGACGATCGCGAGATGCGCGCCTGGAGGGCCTTCCTGGCAGCATCGGCCCTGGTGAACCGGCATCTCGACCAGCAGCTCAAGGACGATTCCGGGCTCTCGCACCCGCAGTACGAGATCCTCGTGCGGCTCGCCGCGGCCCCGGAACGGGAGCTGCGGATGACGGAACTCGCCAATGGCCTGATCAATTCGAAGAGCGGGCTGACCTACCAGGTCACCCAGCTGGAGAAGGCCGGGCTGGTCCGGCGCCGCAGCTGCCCTTCCGACGTGCGCGGCGTCTTCGCCGTCCTCACGGAGGCGGGCAACGCCCGCCTGGAGGAGGCCGCTCCCGGACACGTGGCCGCGGTCCGGGAGGCGCTCATCGACGTCCTCACCCCCGAGCAGCTCGACGCGATCGCCGCGGGCCTGGGCGAGGTCGGCAGCCGCCTGCGCGCCCAAGGCTGAGGCCTCCGACGAGAGAGGGCCCGGAGGACGGGGTATAGAGGGGTCATGGACGCTTCGGTCTGGCTGGTGATCGCCGCGGTGCTCGCCCTCGGGCTGGCCGCCGCGGCCGCCGTGCTGCTCGTACGGGTCTTCAGGACGCGGCGCCTGCTGCTCGACGCGGGGATTCCGCTGCGCGACAAGGCGCTGTTCTGGCTCGCCGTCGTCTACACCGTCTCGCCGGTGGACCTGGTCCCGGATCCGGTGTACCTGGACGACATCGGCGTGCTGCTGCTCGCCCTGCGCTCCCTCCAGGCCGCGGCGTCCGCGGTGCGGGCCGGCGGCCCGGCCGGGGCGAAGGAGGCCTGAGCCGCCGGGGGGTGCGGGGGCGCCGCGGGCGGAGTTCGCCTCGTGGTCGCACTTCGCGGCGAGGGTGCCGGGCCGCGAGGCCTACGCCCTCACCAAGCCGCGCGCTTGGGGCTTCCGGGGTGCCCGGGAATCCGGCCCCGGCCGGCGCTCCGGCGGAGGCCCCTGCGGGGCCTCTGCTCAGCGCACGCCCCGGGGGCGGTACTGGATGCTGATGCGGGGGCCCACGGCCCGGCTGGACTTGGGCACCGCGTGCTCCATCGTGCGCTGGCAGGAGCCGCCCATCACGACGAGGTCGCCGTGCCCGAGCGGCAGCCGCAGGAGGGTGGGGCCGCCGCCGCACGGGCGGAACGCCAGATCGCGCGGGTCCCCGACGGAGACGATCGCGACCATGGTGTCCTCGGTGGCGGAGCGGCCGATGCGGTCGCCGTGCCAGGCGACGCTGTCCCGCCCGTCGCGGTAGAGGCACAGCCCGGCGGTGGTGAAGGGCTCGCCGAGTTCGGCGGCGTAGTGCCGGGTGAGGGCGTCACGGGCCTCGGTGAGCACCGGGTCCGGGAGGGTTTCGCCCTCGTCGTAGAAGGCGAGCAGGCGCGGCACGTCCACCTCGCGCTCGTACATCTGCCGGCGCTCGGCCCGCCAGGGCACGCATTCGGCGAGCCGCTCGAAGAGGGTGTCGGCGCCGGAGAACCAGCCGGGCAGGTGGTCGACCCACGCACCGGCCCCGAGCGGGGTGCGCTTCAGGCCCGCGAGGGAGCCCGGACGGATCTCGTCCCCCTGGCCGAAGAGGGAGCCCTGGAGTGCGGAGAGACCCTGGATCGTGCGCATGGGTCCAGCGTAGCGCGGTACTCGAACATGCACTCGATTAACGGTCCCGGGGCCGGCCGGGTGTCACCCGTCGTGGCCGTTCGGTGACGATGAGCGGTCCGGGCGCATAGGCTCGCCTCCGGTCCGACCTGCTCCGCCACTCCGCCACTCCGCCACTCGTACACCCGGGGAGACGCCATGAGGATGCTGATCAACAGTCCCGAGACCGTCGTCGCCGACGCCCTGCGCGGAATGGCGGCCGCCCATCCAGAGCTGGACGTCGACGTGGAGCGGCGCATCGTCGTACGGCGCGACGCGCGCGAGGGGGGCCGGGTCGGGCTGGTGTCCGGCGGAGGCTCCGGGCACGAGCCGCTGCACGGCGGATTCGTCGGGTACGGGATGCTGTCGGCGGCCTGCCCCGGGGAGGTGTTCACTTCGCCGGTGCCCGACCAGATGCTGCGGGCGGCCGCCGCCGTGCACGCCGGCCAGGGGGTGCTGTTCGTCGTCAAGAACTACACCGGGGACGTGCTGAACTTCGAGATGGCCGCCGAGCTCGCCGAGGAGGAGGGCCTGCGGATCGAGCGGGTGCTGGTCCACGACGACGTCGCCGTCACCGGGAGCCCGGCGGAGCGGCGGGGCACCGGGGCCACCCTGTTCGTCGAGAAGATCGCCGGGGCGGCCGCGGAGGAGGGCGCCCCGCTGGAGCGGGTCGCGGCGATCGCCCGGCGGGTGGCCGAGTCCTCGCGGAGTTTCGGGGTGGCGCTCAGTGCGTGCACGACGCCGGCGAAGGGCAGTCCCACGTTCGAGCTCCCGGACGGGGAGTTGGAGTTGGGGATCGGCATCCACGGCGAGCCGGGCCGCGAGCGGCGGCCGATGATGCCGGCGCGGGAGATCGCGCGGGTCGCGGTGGACGCCGTACTGGCGGAGCCGGCGGAGGTGGGGCCGGCCGACGGACCGGTGCTCGCGCTCGTGAACGGGATGGGGGCGACCCCGCTGCTGGAGCTGTACGGGTTCCATGCGGAGGTGGCCGCGGCACTGGCGGAGCGGGGGGTGCCGGTGGCGCGGGCGCTGGTCGGAAACTACGTCACCTCCCTGAACATGGCCGGGTGTTCGGTGACGTTGTGTCGGGCGGACGAGGAGTTGCTGCGGCTGTGGGACGCGCCCGTGCAGACGGCGGCCCTGCGGTGGGGCCGCTGATCGTGAGTCGGGGTTGCCTGACCGGCGTATTGCGTATTGCGTATTGCGTGTGACGGGTGCGGCAAGTCGAGGCGAGGAGAACCGGGTTGCGTGACGCAGACTTCTTCCGGCGCTGGATGGCGGCCACCGCGGCGGTGGTGGAGCAGGAGGCGGACCGGCTGACCGAGCTCGACTCCCCCATCGGGGACGCCGACCACGGGGCCAACATGCTGCGCGGGTTCACCGCCGTGCGGCGGGTCCTGGAGGCGGAGGAGCCCGGGACGCCCGGGGCGGTGCTCCAACTGGCCGGCCGGACCCTGATCTCCACCGTCGGCGGTGCGTCCGGCCCGCTGTACGGGACGCTGCTGCGGCGGACCGGCAAGGAGCTCGGGGAGGCCGCCGAGGTCTCCGACGACGCGCTGCGCAAGGCGCTGGACGCGGGCGTCGGCGCGGTGGCGCAGTTGGGCGGGTCCGCGCCGGGCGACAAGACGATGCTGGACGCGCTGGTGCCGGGGGTGGCGGCACTGGGCACCTCGTACCGGGCGGCCGGGGAGGCGGCGCAGGGCGGCGCGGAGGCCACGGTGCCGATACTGGCCCGCAAGGGCCGGGCCCGCTACCTCGGCGAGCGGAGCATCGGCCACCAGGACCCGGGAGCGACCTCGGCCGCACTGCTGCTGGGGGCCCTCGCGGAGGTGGCCGGGTGACCGCGGGCACGGTGGGCATCGTGCTGGTGTCGCACAGCGCCCGCGTCGCGGAGTCCGTGGCGGAGCTGGCGGCGGGCCTGGCCGCGGGCGGGCCGGTGGCGCCGGTCGCCGCGGCCGGCGGCACCGCGGACGGCGGGCTCGGCACGAGCGCGGAGCGGATCGCGGCGGCCGTGCGGGAGGTGGACCGGGGGGCGGGGGTCGCACTGCTCGCGGACCTCGGCAGCGCGGTGCTGACGGTGAAGGCCCTGCTGGCCGAGAAGGAACTGCCGCCGGGGGCACGGCTGGTGGACGCGCCGTTCGTGGAGGGCGCGGTGGCGGCGGTGGTCGCGGCATCGGCGGGCGCGCCCCTGGACGCCGTCGCCCTGGCCGCCTCGGAGGCCTACACGTACCGCAAGACCTGACCCGCCGGGCCGACCACGGCACGGCTACAGGCCGGGCGGACCTACGGGCTGGGGTCGCACCGGCCCGGCAAGGGGCCCGACCCCGTACGACCCCGAGCCCGTACGCAGCCGAGCCCGTACGGCCCCGAGCCCGTACGACCCCGGCCGGCCCGCTCCGGCTGCCGACAGGAACCCGCCCCGGCCCGCGGCTGGGTGCCCGCGCACACCCGGGCTCGGCCCAGTCAGGCCGACACACGGCCCCGGACCGGCAACCGCGGGCAGGCCCGGCGCACCCGCGCGCCTGCGGGCCCGCGCCGACCGGTCGGCGCGGGCCGGGCCGGTGTGCCGCGCCGAACCGGGCCGCGTGAGGCGACACGGGCGGATCAGCGCCCGGCGGGAGCGGGTGCCGGCGCGCGGCGGCCGGAGTGGCCGCCGCCCGGGCGCCCCGGCCCGCGGCTGCGGGCGGGGCGGGCACGGGTGGGCGCGGGTGGGCGCGGGTGGGCTAGCGGCGGCGGAGGAGGTCGAGTTCGCGGCGGTCGCGTTTCGTCGGGCGGCCCGTACCGCGGTCCCGGATGCCGACGACCGCGGCCTCGACGGCGGTCGGGGCCGGCGGGCTGTTGTCGATGAAGCACTCGGCGGCCACCGGCGGGCCCACCCGCTTCGTCACCAGCCGTTTGACCACCACGATGCGCTCGCGCCCCGCGTGGAACAGCCGTACCTCGTCGCCCGCCTTCACCGACTGGGCCGGCTTCGCGCGTTCCCCGTTGACCTTCACGTGCCCGGCGCGGCAGGCCGTCGCCGCGATCGAGCGGGTCTTGGTCAGGCGGACCGACCAGATCCAGGCGTCCACCCGTGCGGTTCCCGTTTCGGTAGTTTCAGCTGCCATGCCCCGACTCTAGCGATCTGCGGTCACGGACGCGGAGCACATTTCGGCGGAACAGCCAATCGAGCAGGCATCTGCCATGGAGATCATCCCAAGAGAATTGCAAATGCGTGCTGCGTGCGCCTACCTTGTCGCACATGCAGTCCTACACCATCGGCCAGGCGGCGCGTCTGCTGGGCGTCAGCCCGGACACCGCCCGCCGCTGGGCCGACGCCGGCCGGATCGCGACCCATCGCGACGAGGCCGGCCGACGGCTGATCGACGGCCGCGACCTGGCCGCGTTCTCCGTCGAGGTCGGCCAGGGGGCCCACACCGAGGACGACGAGCCGCACACCTCGGCGCGCAACGCCTTCCCGGGCATCGTCACCGCCGTGACGCTCGGCGACGTATCCGCCCAGGTCGAGATCCAGGCGGGCCCGCACCGGCTGGTCTCCCTGCTCACCCGCGAGGCCGTCGAGGAACTCGGGCTCGAGGTCGGCATGCGGGCCACCGCCCGCGTGAAGTCGACCAGCGTGCACATCGACCGCGGCTGATCGGCCGCCGTTCCCCCGCACCCGCACCCGCACCGCCTCCCGCCGACCCGACCGAGGAGCACCAGCCATGTCCCTCCCCGTGAACCGCCGCAGCGCCCTGGCAGCGGCCTTCGCCGCAGCCCTGCTCGTACCCGCCCTCTCGGCCTGCGGCAGCAGCGAACCGAAAGCCGCCGACGGCGGATCCGGCGCCAGCGCCTCCGCCTCGTCCGCTGCCGCGCCGAAGGCCGCGCACCTCACCGTCCTCGCCGCGTCCTCGCTCACCGACGTGTTCAAGACCGCGGGCGCCGCGTACGAGAAGACCCACCCCGGTACGAAGATCACGTTCTCCTTCGCGGGTTCCCAGGAGCTCGCCGCCCAGGTCAAGCAGGGCTCCCCGGCGGACGCGCTCGTGACGGCCGACACCAAGACCATGGACGGCCTGCGGGGCGAGACCGGCGAGCCTTCGATCATCGCCAGGAACCGCCTGGTCATCGCGACCGGCAAGGGCAACCCCTTCAAGATCGCCGCGCTCAAGGACCTGGCCGACACCAAGATCAAGGTCGTGCTCGCCGCCCCCGAGGTCCCGGTCGGCCGCTACAGCAGGCAGATCCTCGACGCCCAGAAGGTCGAGGTGAAGCCGGTCTCCCAGGAGCCGAACGTCCGCGCCGTGCTGAGCAAGGTCGAGCTCGGCGAGGCCGACGCCGGCCTCGTCTACAAGACCGACTCCGCCAAGTCCGCGGAGAAGGTCGAGACCGTCGAGATCCCGGACGAGCAGAACGCCGTGGCCTCGTACCCGGCCGCCACGCTCAAGCAGTCCGGGAACGCCGACGCCGCGGCCGCCTTCGTCGCCTGGCTGAGCAGCCCGGAGGCCCAGAAGATCCTCCAGGACGCGGGCTTCCAGAAGGCCTGAGCCGGCACCCGCGCCGGCCGGGGATCGGGGATCGGGAGGGACTGCCCGGACGGGACGGGCGGTCCCTCTCGCATGTCCTGTCCAACGGCCGGCTTTCCCTCGCCCGGGCTCCTCCCACCCGGCTCCCCGCCCCGGCTCTCCCGCACCCGGCTCTCCCGTTGCAGGCGGCGCGCGCCCCTGTCCCCGTACGCTTCAGCCAGGAACCCGCATGAGCAGACACCGCACCGGCATCCGCGCCGGCACCCGCACCCGGCCCCCCGTCGCCCTGGCGCTGCCCGCGCTCGTCGCCGTCGCCTTCCTGCTGCTCCCGCTCGTCGGCATCCTCGTCCGCACCGAGTGGAGCGACCTCGGTACGCACCTCACCAGCCCCGGCGTGGTCGAGGCCCTGCGGCTCTCGCTCGTCGTGTCGTTCTGGGCCCTCGGCCTCTCCCTGCTCCTCGGGGTGCCGCTGGCCTGGCTGCTGGCCCGCGTCGAGTTCAAGGGCAAGGCGTTCGTCCGCTCGCTGGTGCTGCTGCCGATGGTGCTCCCGCCGACGGTGGGCGGTGTGGCGCTGCTGCTGGGCTTCGGGCCCGCCGCGGGCTGCTCGGGCCGTGGCTCGAGGACGGCTTCGGCATCACCCTGCCGTTCCACACCTCCGGTGCCGTCCTCGCGGCGACCTTCGTCGCGATGCCGTTCCTCGTCATCAGCCTGGAGGGCGCGCTCGGCGGCCTGAAGCGGAGCTACGAGGACACCGCCGCCTCGCTCGGCGCCTCACCGGTGCGGGTGTTCTTCACCGTGACGATGCCCATGGTGGGCCCCGGCCTGGTGGCCGGCGCCGCGCTCACCTGGGCGCGTGCACTGGGCGAGTTCGGCGCGACCATCACCTTCGCGGGGAACCTGCCCGGCACCACCCAGACCCTGCCCCTTCAGGTCTACCTGCTGCTCCAGGACAGCCCGGAGGCCGCGACCTCCGTCTCCCTGCTGCTCCTCGCGATCGCCATGGCCGTACTGATCGCCCTGCGCGGCCGCTGGAGCGGCAGCCCGGCCGCCGCCCGCGAGGCCGCAGTGGCGAGCCCGGCCGCAGCCGAGGAGGCCCCGGCCGCCACACGCCCGGCGCGCCACGTCCCGGCCCCCGACGAAGCCGGGGCCGCGGCCGAAGCCGAGGGCGAGGGCGTGAGCGCCGGAAGCCCGCATGGCGGGGGCCGCTGGCCCCTGCACGCCGCGGTCACCGGCTTCACCGAGCTCACCCTCGACGCCCCGCCCGGCACCACCATCGCCGTCGTCGGCGAGAACGGAGCGGGCAAGACCACCCTGCTGCGCGCCCTGCTCGGCCTGACCCCGCGCGCCCGCGCCGAGCTCCGCCTCGGCGACGCCGACGTCACCGCACTGCCCCCGCACCGGCGGCAGGTGGCCTGGGTCCCCCAGGACGGCGCCCTCTTCCCGCACCTCAGCGCGCTGGCCAACACCGCGTACGGGCTGCGGGCGAACCGGGTGCCGCGGTCCGAGGCCCGCCGCGAGGCCCGGCTGTGGCTGGACCGGCTCGGCGTCGGCCACCTCGCCCACCGCAAGCCGGGCCAGCTCTCCGGCGGCCAGGCCCAGCGGGTCGCGCTGGCCCGGGCGCTCGCCGCCCGGCCGCGCCTGCTGCTGCTCGACGAGCCGCTGGCCTCCCTCGACCAGGCCACCCGGGCCCGCGTCCGGCACACGCTGCGCACGCACCTGGCCGGCTTCGGCGGGGTCTGCATGATCGTCACGCACGATCCGGTCGAGGCGGTGTCGCTGGCCGACCGGGTGCTCGTCCTCGCCGACGGACGCGCCCTTCAGGAGGCGCCGCCCGCCGAGGTGACCCGCCATCCGCGGTCCCCGTGGGTGGCCAGGATGCTGGGCCGCAACGCCTGGCCGGGCACCGCGTCCGCGGAGGGGCTCGTCCTGCCGTCCGGGGGCCGGCTGGTGGTGGCCGAGGCACTGCCTCAGGGCTCCGAGGCCCTCGCGATCATCGGCCCGGAGGCGGTGTCCGTGCACCGCGACCGGCCGGGCGGCAGCCCCCGCAACGTGTGGCCGGGCACCGTACGGGAGATCACCTCGGTCGGCAGCCGGCTGCGCGTACTGGTGGGCTCGGCCGAGGTGCCGGACCTGGTCGCGGAGATCACCCCGGAGGCGGCCGCCGAACTGGGCCTGTCCGACGGCTCGCCGGTGTGGACGAGCGTGAAGGCCACCGAGGTGACCCTCGTCCGGCTCTGAGGGCCGTCAGCCGGTGACCTTCGCGGTGAGGACGTCGAGGTTGCCCAGGGCCCGCCCGATGCGCTCGTCCAGGGTCAGCGTCTCCTCGTACCGCCCGCCCCGCAGCTTCGGCTGCCGCTTGCCCCGCAGGTAGAGGGAGCAGGCGAGGTCCGCGCAGATGTAGAAGCCCACGGTGTTGCCCTCCCGGCCGCGCGGGCCGGCGAGCGGGGCGACGAGCAGGGACACTCCGGAGGCGGCGTGCCCGGTCAGGCATATCTGGCACACGCTCGACTTCAGGGCGCTGGTGCGGTTCGTGCCCGGGACGCGGAGGCTGATGCCGACGGCGGACCCGTCGGCCGCGGGGCGTACGAGGTGGGCGCGCAGCGGGGCGCCCGGGTCGACCCAGCCGAGGAAGTCGAGGTCCTCCCAGGGGAGTTCGTCGAAGTCCGGCGGGAGCTTCAGCCGGGCCGCCTCACCCTTGGTGCAGTTCACGAAGGACGAACGGATCTGCTTCTCGGTCAGTGGTTCCATGGGGTGCAACGCTACGTGCCGGTACGCCCCGGGTTCATCGGGTTTTCTCCCGGACCGAGAGCCAGTCCCCCGCGGCGAAGGCGTCCACCCCCACGAGGACGCGGCCCGCGGCGGCCGGCACCGAGACCGCGGGTACGCCCTCGGAGCGGCCGACCGCGAGGGCGGGGGCGCCGACGGTGATGAGCGCGGCGCGCTTGCCGGTGGTGCGCCGGAACTCGGCGAGCAGGCGCGCCGCCAGGGCCGCCTCCTTCCGGTCGACGGTCTGCGGGGCGTGGCGCCGTACGACGGCCAGCGCGCCGGTGTCCGGCTCCTCGGCGGCGGCCGCCAGGGCGGTGCGCAGGGCGCGCAACCGGCTCAGGCCGCCCCCGGCCAGGGTGCGGCGGGCGGTGTCGAGGGTGAGGAAGCGGACACCGCGGTGGACGAAGGGCGCGCGGGGTGCACCGGTGAGGACGAAGTCGGCGCGCAGGCCCGCGTCCGCGGCGGTGCCCGCGGGGGCCGCGGCCGCGGCGGCGGCGGGTTCGACGGCGAACCGCCAGGGCCGGGCCCGGACCGCGGCCTCGCCGGCCAGGATCGGGTCCCGGACGACCGGTTCCGCGACCCGTCCGGTGGGCGGGGTCCGGGCGCCGAGCGTGTCCAGCAGCAGCCGTGCGGGGCGGGCAGCGGCGACCGCGGAGAGCCGGGTGACGGTGAGCGGGGGCTGCGCCGTCACGGGCAGCGGCAGCGTCAGCTCCCGCCAGCCGGTCCAGTCGACGGCGGGCCCGGGAACGCTGACGGCGGCTCCGTCGGCGTCGGTCAGCTCCACCGCCGGCCGGGCCCCGGAGGCGTCCCCGCCGACCCAGAGCGTCAGCGAGCGGGCGAGCTCGGGGACGGGGAGCGGCCGCGGCGGGGTGGCAGAGCCGCGGCCGGCGGCTCCGGACAGCACCAGGGCGAGCCCGCGGCCCCGATGCCCGTCGGCCGGGCTCGCGCCGGGCCCGGTCCAGGCCGCGGCGTCGTCGAGCCCGGCCAGGGGCTGGGTCGCCAGCCCGACGCCGAGGGCGACTTCGGCGACGGTCGGCGCGCCGGCGGGCGGGCGCCCCACGGCAATGCGGGAGGCGACGGACCCCGGCCCGGCAAGCCTCGGCCCGTCCGGCCCCGGTCCGGCGGAGCCTAGTCCGGCGGAGCCCAGTCTGGGGCGGCCCGGTCCAACAGAGTCTGGCCCGGCGGGGCCCAATCCGGGGCGGCCCGATCCGGGGCGGCCCGATCCGGGGCGGCCCGATCCGGGGCGGCCTGGTCCGGGGCGGCCTGGTCCGACAGAGTCTGGCCCGGCGGGGCCCGGACTGGCAGGGCCTCGCCCAGCGGGGCCCGGACCGACAGAGCCTCGCCCAGCGGGACCCGGACCGACGGAACCTCGCCCGGAGGGGCCCGGACTGACGGAACCTCGCCCAACAAGAACCAGGCCAGCGGAACCTCGCCCAGCAGGATCCGAACCGGCAAGGCCACGTCCGACGGGACCCGAACCGGCAGAGCCCGGGCTGGCAGAGCCCGGGCTGGCAGAGCCCGGGTCGGCGGGGCGGCCCGGGCCGGCGGGGGCTGGACCGGGGCGGGCCGGGTCGGGGCGGCCCGGGTCGGGGCGGCCCGGGTCGGGGCGGCCCGGGTCGGGGCGGCCCGGGTCGGGGCGGCCCGGGTCGGGGCGGCCCGGGTCGGCGGGGGCTGGGCCGGGGCGGGCCGGGGCGGGCGGGCGGAGGGTGGCGCGTAGGGTGCCGGTGGCTCGGGCGGTGAGGGCGGTGACCGTGAAGCCGCCCCGGCCGTCGTCCTCGACGCGCCACTGCGACCGGTCGAACCGGAGGGCCACGTCCCGGGGTTCGACCACCGCGGACGCCCCCTGCGCGTCCTGGCCGAGCAGCCGGAACCCGGTGCTCTCCCCTCGTTCGGCGAGGCCGATGCGGGTCCGGTCGGGCCGGATCCGGGTCGGCGGGCCGAGCACCTCCAGGCGCAGCGCCCCTTGCGCCTGCGCGCGCCGGGCGTGCACCGTCGCGCTGCCGGGGCGCGCTGCCGCCCGGAACACCCCGGCGGGGCCGATCGTGCCGTTGCCGTCGGCGGACCAGGCCGGTTCGCCCGCGGCCGGGCCGAGCGCCCGGTCGTATCCGGTGGCGGTCAGGGTCCGGGTGAGGCCGGGGAAGACCCGGGTGAGGGTGGGGTCCTCGGTGGTGCCGCCGGCGGGTTCGACGCGGTAGCCGACGGGCCTGCCGGAGCCCGTCGGCGCCGTCAGGACGAGGCCGTTGGCGACCTGGCGCTGGAACCCGTCCGACGGGGCGTTCTCCAGGGTGAGGGCCGCCGCCCCGGCCTGGGCGGCGAGCAGGGTCGAGGAGCCGCCGCCGTCGAGGTTCAGGGCGTCGTACGCGCCGTTGCGGTGCATCAGACGGCCGAGCTCGGTCAGGGTGAGGCCGCCGCTGTCGCGCCGGCGGCCGTCCACGGTGAGGATCCGCATCTGCCGCCCGTCACGCGAGAAGCCGACGGCGGTGCGCGGGGCGGCGGTGTTGTTCGCCTTGCCGTCGTGGTTCTGCGGAACCCCGGCCACGACGAGGGGTTCCCGCCCGCCGACGGCCGTCACCGGGGCCGGCCCGGCCTTGGGCAGCGGGCGGGCGGTCACGGATAGGGCGTCTCCGGGGTGCAGGGCGGCGAGTTCGGCGACGGCCGCGGCGCCGGTGGCGGTGAGCAAGGTGGTTCCGGGGTCGGGGCGGCCGGGCCGTCGGCGCCGCTCGGGGCGTTCGGCGTGCCGGGCGTGCCGACCGGGGGCGTCTGACGTGACCCGGCCGTCCCGTACGGTCACGGCCGCGCCGGCGGCGGGCAGCGCGGCCCCGGGCCAGTCGGCGGTGTACGCGGCGAAGCCGTCGACGGGCGGCCGGGCCGCGTTGTACCCGGCCAGCGGGCGTACCGCGCCGCCGGGGAGGGTGATGCGGCCGTCGAGGCCGATGCGCTGGACCCGGCCGGTGGTGTCGGCGCCGAAGGCCATGGCCCGGGCGGGGCCGGGTCCGGGGCCGGCGGAGTGCAGCAGCCGGCCCGCGGCGATGCCGGGGCCGAGGGGGGCGCCCGTACCGCGGGCGTCGAAGAAGTCGCCGTTCACGGCGGCGACGACACGCCGCCCGGGCCCGGCGGAGTGGGCGGCGGCGGCCTGCGCGACGGTGGCCGTGCCGCGCCCGCCGAGGTACTCGGCCCGCACGCCGCTGCCACCCTCGCCGAGTTCGACGACCAGTTCGTCGATCCGCAGCCAGCGGTCGGCCTCCAGCCGGTCGTAGGACTCCAGCCGGACCCCGGGGGCGACCTGGCGGGCGGACCGCGCGGTCTCGGTCCCGTCCTCGGCCGCCGCACGGGCGGCGCGGACGGGACCGGCACCCCAGGCGAGGACGGAGACGACGAGAACGGTCACCAGCGAACGAACGGCGTTCGGCACGCAGGCAGCATCACCCGCCCCGCCCCACCCGTGGCCCAAGTCCCCGGCCCCACCCCGGAGTCCACCCGGCCGGCGCACCCGGCGGGACCGCCGGTCGTCTGCCGGCGACCGGGCCGGACGCACTGTCGGCGGCTCCGCTTCCGCCGGGACCGCAGCGCCCCCGGCTGCATCGGGTCGCCATCCGACGGTGACCCGGCCGGTGCGGCTGCGGCCAAGACCGCCGACGACGGCAACGGGCCGTACCGGCCGTCGTCGTGGCGGGCCGGCCGTAGGTCAGCCTCGGCCCCGACCGGCACGCGAGCGACTCCCGCCTTTCCGTGCGATGGCATCGGTGTGACGGCGGGTGCTCGCGCAGGCCCGAGAAACCGTCAGCCGCGTTGACGCCGCCCGAACCTGCCGTCGGGTCGGCTTCGCGCACGGCAGGCGGACATGGTGAGCACGGCGGCCGGCCCCGCGCACCGATCACCGCCGTCCTCCTCGCATCCCGCGTGTCGCGCGGCACGCCCGCAGCCTGTCGGCGTCGGCCGACGCCCGTTCCCGCGGGTATGGAGGTATACCTGCGGGACCCGGGCGGGCACGAGCGCCGCGGGCACGGCCACGGACAATTGGCGGGCCGCCTCAGACCGGTCGGCCGTGTACGCCCGCCCCACGGAACCGCGCACCGCAGGTACAGCCGCCCGCGACGCGTGCATGACCGGCCAAAGCCCTGGCCGACCCGCGCGACCGGGGCCAGGGCGACCTGCAACCAGCCAAGGCCAGGGCCGCGGACCCGTCGGGGCGCGGCCCGGGGTTACGGGGTCGGCGGCGGGGGCTCCGGGAGGGAGAACTCGCACCACACGCACTTGCCGCCGCCGCGCGGTTCCACGCCCCACTCCCGGGCCAGGCTTTCCACCAGCAGCAGGCCGCGGCCGGAGACCGCCCAGTCGCCGGCCTCCCGCCGGTGCGGCAGGGTGCTGCAGGAGTCCTCCACCTCGACGCGGATCCGGCCCTCCGCGGTCATGCGGAGGCTGACCTGGCCGCCGCCGTCCGTGTGCACGAGGGCGTTGGTCATGAGCTCGTCCGCCGCCAGCTCGATCTCGTCCGTCAGCTCCTTCGCGCCCCACGCGGCCACGGCCGCCCGGATCAGGTGGCGGGCCGTCGCCGGTCCCTCGGGGTCGCCGGGGGTGAGCCGCAGCCGCAGGGGGCCGCCGCCGCGCGGGGTGGGAGTGCCGCGGCGGCGCAGCAGGAGCAGGGCCATGTCGTCCCGGCCGCCCTGGTCGCCGACGAGTTCGCACAGGGTGTCGGCGAGCTCCTCCACGTCGACCGGTCCGGCGCAGACCGCCTCCATGAGGGCGTGCATGCCCTCCTCGCGGTTCTTCGTTCCGGGCTGTTCCAGCAGGCCGTCCGTGCAGAGCACGAGGGTGTCGCCGGGGTGCAACTCGATGCTGGTGACGGGGTAGCCCGTCCCGCCGGTGCCGGGCGGTCCGTTCGGCGGGAGTCCGAGCGGGGCCCCGCCGGCCACCGGGACCGGGTGGCAGGTGCCGTCGCCGCGCCGCACCACCGGGTCGTGGTGGCCGGCGCGGACCAGTTGCAGCATGCCGGTGCTGAGGTCCATCTCGGCGTAGGTGCAGGCGGCGAGGCGGTCGGTGGCGAGGTCCTGCAGGAAGGCGGAGGCGCGGGCCATGGCCGTGCCGGGGGTGTGGCCTTCGGCGGCGTAGGCGCGCAGGACGATCCGCAGCTGGCCCATGATCACGGCTGCGTCCGTGTCGTGCCCTTCGACGTCTCCGATCATGACCCCGACCCGGCTGTCGCCGAGCGGGACCACGTCGTACCAGTCGCCGCCGATCTCCCGCCCGGCCCGGGCGGCCCGGGCGGCCCGGTAGCGCACGGCGATCCGCGTGCCGGGCACGTCCGGGATCCGGCGCGGCAGCATGGCCCGCTGGAGGCCCTCCGCCAGGTCGTGCTCCTGCTCGAAGAGGATGGCGCGCTGGAGGCTCTGCGCGATGCCGCTGCCCAGCGCGACGAGCACGTTGCGCTCCTCGTCGGTGAAGTCGCCGTCCCGCTCGTACAGCAGCCCGAGTGCGCCGATGGCCCGGCCCTGGGCGATCAGCGGCAGGTAGACCCCGCTGTGCACGGTCAGCGGCTCGATGTACTGCCACAGGTCGGGGTAGCGGAGGCGGAACTCCTCGCGCGAGCCGATGAAGACCGGCTGGAGGTTCCGTACGGCCTCGCTCATCGGGAACCGGGCCTTGATGCGGGTGTACTCGATCTGCGGCACGTACGTGCCGAGCCGGCCCTCGGCGACCAGGTGGATGCGGCCCCCGTCGACGATGCCGAGCATCACGCTGACGGCGCCGAGGTGGCTGAGGGCCTCGGGGTCCTTGAGGACGTCGGTGACGTCGTTGACGGTGCGGGCGTGGGCCAGGATGGCGGTGGTGCGTTCGACGACGCCCGTCATCCGTCGCCGGCCCTCGGCCCGCTCCCCGCCGGCACCGGGGTCTCCGGGGTCGTGGGCGGCGTCGCGGAGGATCCCGATGATCCGGTAGGGGCGGCCGGCCTGGTTCCGCAGGATGTGGCCCTGGATGTGGGCCCACGCCCGGGATCCGTCGCGCCGCCGGATGCGTACGTACGCCCCGTAGTGGCTGCGGCCGTCCTTGAGGGCTTGCGCCACGCGGGCGTCGAGCCGTGCCTCCTCGGGCGGTGCCATACGTCTGCGGAGCCCGGCGGGGGTGCCGCTGAACTCGTCGGGGCGCAGGTCGAGCACTCCGAGGGCGGTGGAGTCCAGGTACATGCGCCCGCTGTCGAGGTCCCAGTCGAAGGTGCCCATGTGGTTGAGCGCGAGACTCATGTCCGGTTGTGCGGGCCAGTCGACCTCGGGGCTCGTTCCCCTTTCGGCCATGCAGCCAGGGTCTCACCAAACGGTGCCGCGCGCGGGGGCGGCACGGGCGGGACAATCCCGGTATGGGTGAGTCTCGGGTGGTGGTGGAGCGCGAGATGGCGGCCCCCGTGGAACGGGTGTGGCAGGCGCTGACGGACCTCGAGTCGATGCCGGACGTGGTGTCGGGCGTGGACGCGGTGGAGGTGCTCACCCCGGGCCCGTTCCGGGTGGGCACGCGCTGGCGGGAGACCCGGCGGATGTTCGGCAAGCAGGCCACCGAGGAGATGTACGTGACGGTGTGCGACGCGCCGGAGCGCTACGTCGCCGAGGCCGACAACTCGGGCATGCACTACGTGTCGGAGTTCCGGCTCGGCGAGCGGTCCCCGGGGCGGACGGCGGTACGGATGACGTTCTCGGCGGCTCCGGCGGTGAGCGGGAAGCAGCCGGGCCTGTTCATGCGGCTGCTCAACCGGCTGGGGACGAAGGCCGTGGCCAAGGCCGTGATGAAAGACCTGTCGGACGTGGCGGCGTCGGTCGAACGGAACGCGGGGCCGGCGGGGCCGCCGCCCGCGGCGGGCTGAACGCGGGCGCGGCACGCCGGCGCGGCGCAGGTGCGCCGGCGGCCGGCCGCTCGCCGGTCACGGGGGCGACGCGGCCGGTGTCGGGGCGACCGCCGGCGGGGAGGGGACGACCGGGGCCGGGGACGAGGCGATCGGAGGCGGGGTGGCCACCGGGGGCGACGGGGTGGCCGCCGGTGCCGGTTCGGTCGGGGCGGGGGTCGGTTCCGGCGGGGCAGCCGGGGACGTGGTGTCCGTAGGCGTGCCAGTGTCCGTGGGGGTACCGGTGCCGGTGGGCGTACCGGTGTCCTTGGGAGTGCCGGTGTCCTTGGGAGTGTCGGTGCCGGTGGGCGTACCCGTGCCCGTGGGGGTGCCGGTGCCAGTGGGCGTACCCGTGCCCGTGGGGGTGCCGGTCGGGGTGCCGGGAAGCACAGGGCTCGGGGCGGCCTCCGGTGTCGCGGGAGGGGTGGGGGGCAGCGGCGGGGGCGGGATCGGCCGGTCCCGGTCCTTGGGTCCCTTCGGGGCGCCGGGTGCTCTCTCGTACCAGCGTCCGGTGCGCTGGTCGTAGATCGTGATCTCATTGATGATCTTGATCGTCGGTGTGATCACCACCACGTTCTGCGGCCGGTACGCGGCCCAGGGCGACCCCTGGCGCGTCGAGCCCGCCGGCAGCTGCACCGGCTCGCGCAGCGGGTTGCCGCATGCGCAGCGCACCCGGGGCACGCCGTGGCTGTCCACGAGCACGGCGGTTCCGGCCTGGAGCACGGCCTGGTAGGGGGTCGGGCGGCCGTCCCGGTAGCCGTGGTTGGTGACCCGGGTGTCGTTGCGCAGGGTCACCGGGGTGAGCGAGCGCAGATAGCCGGGTACGGCCGACGGCTCGATGCCGAGCGCCTCGGCGAAGGCCCGGTTCTTGGCCGGCTCGGCGGACAGCAGCCGGACCTGCTTCTCGCTGTCGCAGCTGGGGACGTTCCGGGTGCCGCCGTACAGGGTCGGGGACGAGCCGGTGACGGCCCGGGCGGTGATCGGGCCGGTGACGGCGGCCTGCGGCGGGGGCGTGGTGGCGGTCGGCGGCGCGGGCTCGGTGGCCGTGGACTCGGTGTACGGGTCCTGGCCCTGGGCCGCGGTGGATTCCAGGAACAGCTCGCCGCCCGCCTCGGGCGGGCCCGAGGGGCGGGTCAGCACCACGGCGAGCGCCACCACGGCGGCCACCGCCACCGCCGCGGTGACCATCCGGGGTACGGAGCGCCACCACGGCTTGGGGGGTTCGCCGCGGCCGCCCGGCGGGGGCGGGGGCGGCTCACCGCCCCCGGAACCGCCCCACGGTCCTCCGCCCCAGGGCCCTCCGCGGCCCGGTCCTCCGCCGCCGGTTCCGCCGGCGCCCGTACCGCCCGCTCCGGTTCCGGACGGGGTGTCGATCACGGTCGGCGGACCCTCCCGGCCCCGCGGTTCCGCAAGCGGGCCGGCGGGAGGTCCGGTGGGGCGCTCTGGTGGCGGCGTACCGGAAGGCTGTGTGGTCACGTGCGTCCCCTGTCCCGGTCGGAGGGGACATCGGATCGGTCCCCGGGTCGGCGTTCCACGCGCCCTCCCTCATCCGGAAAAATCCGGATATCGATCACTCCTGCGGACCATTGTGTGCGGCCTCCCGGTGGTGCCCGCAAGCCGGGGCTGCCTACGGTGGCGCTGTGAGCCGTACGTCCCGGGGTCCCCTGCAGACTTGGCGCGACGCCCTCGTCGCGGTCGTGGCGGGGTTCGCCGCGATGGCCGCGGTGTCCGCCGCCGGCCTGGCGTGTGCGGGTGCCGCGGAGCTGCCCGGGGGCGCGTTCCCGCACGTGGTGGCGGCCGTTGTGGTGCTGGCGGCCGGCGGCTCCGTCGAGGTGACGGGCGGGGCCGGCTTCCTGGCCGACGCCGACGCGAGCCTGTCCGTGCTCCCCCTCTCGGTGAGCCTGGCCGGGGCGCTCACGGCCGGCTCGCTCTTCCTGCACCCCCTGCACAACCGGGCGGTGGCCCGGCCGCGCGAACTCCTCGCCCACGCCGTCCCGCTGGTCCTGCTCTGGCTGCTCGCGCTGACCGCCACCGCGCTCCTGGCCCGGCAGTCCTTCGGCATCTCGACCGGCGACTCCCCCATCGGGGACCTCGCCGATATCCTCGACTCCGCCCCGACGGTCGGCTTCCGGGCCGCCGTGCCCGCGACGCTCTTCTTCGGACTGCTGTGGATCCTGGGGCTGCTGCTGGTCGCCCTGCTGGTCTCGCGCCGGGCGCCGCTCCCGGCCGGGCTCGTCCGCTTCCACACCGCGGTGCGGCCCGCTGCCTTCGCCACCGTGGCCCTGCTCCTCGCGTGCGTGGCCCTGGCCGCCGTGGTGGGGCTGGTCGTGGCCGCCACCCGCGGCCACGCCGACCGGACCCTCGCCGTGATGCTGCTCGGCCTGCCGAACCTCGCCTGGCTCGCGCTCACGCTCGGCTTCGGCGGGGCCTGGGACGGCAGGGTCGAGGGGCCGTTCGGCCTGCCCGTGCCGCAGGTGCTGGACGCGGTGCTGCGCGCGTCCGGGTCCGAAGCCTCCGCGGACACGTCCTCGGCCGACGTGGCCGCGCTCGCCGAGCACCAGGCGTGGGTGTGGTGGCTGGTGCCGGTCACCGCCGTCCTGCTGCTCGGTACGGGGTTCCTCACCGCCGTGCGCTCCCCCGCCCACGTCCGCCCCTGGCAGCACGCCCTGCACCTGGGTGCCGCCTTGGGGCTCGCCGTCCTGGCGGTGTGTCTGCTGGTCTCGGTGGAGGCCCGGCTCGGCCTGTCCCTGCTGGGCCTCGGCGACGTGTCCGGGCTCGGCGGCACGGTGGAGCTGCACGCGGTGCTGTGGCGTACGGTCGGCCTCGCGCTGCTCTGGGGGGCGCTCGCGGGGTTCCTCGGCGGTCTGCTGGCCCGCCCGGTGCACCGCCGCGGCCTCGTCGCATCCCCGCCTTCGGCCGCCACTGGCCGCTGACCGCCGAACCGAACCGCCCTCCGGGCCGGCCCTCGAACGGCTCCGCTCCGCCTCCGCCTCCGGCGATGCGGGCGCGGCAGCCGTCGGCGCGCCCGGCACCATGCGGAGGGCACCATGCGGAGCCGGGCCTCGCACGGCCCCGGGCCCGCGGCGGCCGCCCGCTGCCCGTGAACCCCGCCCCCGCCCCGCAGCACCGCGGCCGTCAGCCCGCGTCGTCCGCCGGGGGGATGACCCGCGTCGGGTCGAGGTCGGGGTCACGGGGGGTCCCGCCCGCGGCCTCGGCCCGTACGGCACCGTCCCCGCCCCCGCCCCGGCCGGCAGCGGCAGCCGCCCCCTCCGCGTCCGGGTGCGCGTCGGCGTCCGGTTCGCCGGTGGCCGCGTACGTCGACAGGCGGGTCCCGTCGCCGTACATCCAGTGCCCGGTGGACTCGTCGTACAGCCAGACGGACTCCCCGTCGACCACCACCCCGGCCCGCAGCCCCTTGGTGCCGCTGCGGAACCCCTCGCCGTCCAGCCGCCCCGCGGCCAGCTCCTCGACCGCGCGCCGGTAGCGGTCCAGGACGCCCGCATTGCGCGCGACCAGCGGGCGCGGGTCGTCGGTACGGGCCGTCGGCGGCCCGCCGGCCGGCGGCGGCTGCGGTACGGCGACCAGCAGCCGGCCGTCCACCCAGGCGGACCACCCGTTGGCGCAGAGGACCTCCCCCCACTCGCCGCGCCGGGAGAGCAGTTGTACGGGGAGGAAGGCGTCCAGGGACGCGGTGGGCCGGGAGACGTCGGGCGTCTCCCAGGCGGGCAGCCCCTCCTGGGGCACGACATGGGTGGGCCGGAAGCCGGCGACGGCGGCGTAGTCCTCGGGGATGGGGCTGCTCATGGCGCGCCTGCCGCTACTTCCGCATGATGGCGGGCTCGTGGCGGCGCAGCAGCCGCGCGACCAGGACGCCGAACAGCACGGACAGGGCAGCCAGCATGCCGAGGTCGAGCAGCCACACGCCGGTGCTGTGTGCGAAGAGCGGGTCGTCGGTGAGGTCGCCGGGGACGAGTGCGCCGAGGTCGATGGTGCCGGCCATGGCGCCGAGGGCCCAGCGCGAGGGGACCAGCCAGGCGAGTTGGCCGATCACGGGAACGCCGTCGAGCTGGAGCAGGGCTCCGCAGAAGACGACCTGGACGATGGCGAGGAGGACCAGCAGGGGCATGGTGACCTCCTCCTTCCTGACCAGGGCGGAGACCAGCAGGCCGAGCATCATCGCGGTGAAGGACAGCAGGGCGACGGCCAGGGTGATCTCGGCGAGCGGCGGCAGCAGCACCCCTCGGCCGCCCGGGGCGTTGGTGTCGACGCCGTACAGCCCGACGAGGGTGAGGACCACGGCCTGGGCGGCGGTGACGGCGCCGAGGACCAGCACCTTGGACATCAGGTAGGCGGATCTGGACAGGCCGACGGCCCGTTCGCGCTGGTAGATGACGCGCTCCTTGACGAGTTCGCGTACGGCGTTGGCGGCGCCGGTGAGGACCCCGCCGACGCAGAGGATCAGCAGGGCGTTGATCGCGGTCTCCCGGGTGAGGGAGCTGCCGGCCAGGGCGCGGGCCATGGCGCCCATCACGAACGGCAGGGCGATCATGATGACGAGGAAGGTGCGGTCGGCGCTGAGCGCGGCGGCGTAGCGGCGCATCAGGATCGACAGCTGGGCGCCCCAGGTCTGGGCCTTGGGCGGGGCGGCGGCGAAGCCGGCCGGCGGCTCGGCGGCGCGGTGTCCGTCGGCGCCGGGCCGGTGGGCGGGGCTCTGCACGTAGCGGTGGTGGTGGGCGGAGGCGCGGTACTCGCCCGCCCAGTCCCGGCCGTGCTGCGTCTCGAACGCCTCGAAGGCCTCGGGCCACTGGTCGCAACCGAAGAAGGCGAGGGTTTCCTGCGGGGGCCCGTAGTAGGCGATGCGTCCGCCGGGGGCGAGGACGAGCAGCCGGTCGCAGACGTCGAGGCTGAGCACGCTGTGCGTGACGACGATGACGGTGCGGCCGTCGTCGGCGAGCCCGCGCAGCATGTGCATCACGGAGCGGTCCATGCCGGGGTCGAGGCCGGAGGTGGGTTCGTCGAGGAACAGCAGCGAGGGCTTGGTCAGCAGTTCCAGGGCGACGGAGACGCGTTTGCGCTGGCCGCCGGAGAGGCTGTGGATGGGCTGGTCGGCGCGCTGTTGCAGGCCGAGTTCGCCGATGACCTCGTCGACGCGGGCCTGGCGTTCGGCCGGGGCGGTGTCCTGCGGGAAGCGCAGTCCGGCGGCGTAGGTGAGGGCGCGGCGGACGGTGAGCTGGGTGTGCAGGATGTCGTCCTGGGGGACGAGGCCGATGCGGCTGCGCAGTTCGGCGTAGTCGCGGTAGAGGTCGCGGCCGTCGTAGAGGACGGTGCCCCGGTCGGCGGGGCGCAGCCCGGTGAGGGCGCCGAGGAGGGTGGACTTGCCGGCGCCGCTGGGTCCGACGACGGCGAGCAGGCATCGGGCGCCGACGGGGAAGGAGACCTGGTCGAGGAGGGTCTTGCGGCCGCGGTCGACGGCGACGGCGAGGTCCTGGACGTCGAGGGATACCTCGCCGGTGTCGACGTACTCCTGGAGCCGGTCGCCGACGAGGCAGAGCGCGGTGTGGCCGATGCCGATGATGTCGCCCTCGGCGACGGGGGCGGCGGTGACGCGGGCGCCGTTGAGGTAGGTGCCGTTGTGGCTGCCGAGGTCGGCGATCTCGTGGGTGCCGTCGGCGAGGGCGCGCAGTTCGGCGTGCCGGCGGGAGACGATGAGGTCCTGGATGACGAGGTCGTTGTCCTGGTCGCGGCCGATGCGTACGACCGCGCGCGGAGGCAGCGGGTGGACGCCGGCGGGCTCGCGGAAGGTGCTGGTCAGGGACGGCTCGGAGACGGAGTCCGGCCGCCGGGCCGCGGACGGGGGTGCCGCGGGCGGGAGCGGCGGGGGTGCCGCGGGCGGGAGCGGCGGGGGTGCCGCGGGCGGGAGCGGCGGGGGTGCCGCGGGCGGGGTGCGGCCGACGACGCGGACGCGGGGGCCGTCGAGGACGTTGCCGAAGCGGAGTTCGCTGCCGGCTCCGATGCTCCACTCGTGGATGCGGTGCCCGTCCGCCCAGGTGCCGTTGGTGCTGTTCTCGTCCTCGACGGTCCAATGGTCGCCTTCGGTGCGCAGGACGGCGTGGTGCCAGGAGACGCGGGCGTCCTCGAGCCAGACGTCGCAGAGCGGGTCGCGGCCGACGTGGTAGGTCCGGCCCGGGCTCATCGTGGTGGAGCCCGTGTCGGTTTCCAGAACGAGCTCGGGCGCGGTCGGCACACCGGGGCGCTGGACCATGAGCCGATTTTGCCACGGCCCGAACCTGGCGGCATAACCGCAGGTCAGCGGGGGTGTTATGGGTAATGACAACGGTCCCCGTTGCAGCCTTTGCCCATTACTTCTCCGTGCGCTTCACTTCACGCGTCGGAACCGAACAGACGGGGGACGCCATGGGCGTGCACGACCACGATCACGATCACGATCACGCGGGGCGGGGCCGCGTCGGCGACCACGCCCACGCCCGCGCATCCGGCCACGACCACGGCCATGCCGGACACAGCCACGGCGTGTCCGCGGACGCCGACCGGCGCTGGCTGGCCATCGCGCTCGGCCTGATCGGCGCCTTCATGGCGATCGAGGTGGCCATCGGCATCATCGCGCAGTCGCTGGCCCTGATCTCCGACGCCGCGCACATGCTGACGGACGCCGTCTCGATCGTCCTCGCGCTGATCGCCATGCGGCTCGCGACCCGCCCGGCGCGCGGCGGGTACACCTACGGCCTCAAGCGCGCGGAGATACTCTCCGCCCAGGCCAACGGGCTGACCCTGCTGCTGCTCGCGGTCTGGCTGGCGTACGAGGCGGTCCAGCGGCTGATCGACCCCCCGGAGGTGGCGGGCGGGCTGGTCCTGGTCACGGCGCTCGCGGGCATCGTCGTGAACGTGGCGGCGGCCTGGTGCATCTCCAAGGCGAACCGCTCCTCGCTCGCCGTCGAGGGGGCCTACCAGCACATCCTGAACGACCTGTTCGCCTTCATCGGCACCGCCGTCTCCGGTCTGATCGTGCTGACCACCGGTTTCGTCCAGGCCGACGCGATCGCCACGCTCGTGGTGGTGGTGCTGATGGTGAAGGCGGGCTACGGGCTGGTCCGCGAGTCCGGCCGGATCTTCCTGGAGGCGGCCCCGGCGCACATGGACCCGGACGCGGTCGGCGACCGGCTGGTCGCGCACCCCCCGGTGACCGAGGTCCACGACCTGCACATCTGGACCATCACCTCGGGCCAGGCGGCGCTGTCGGCGCACGTGCTCGTCGAGCCGGCCGGCGACTGCCACGCCGTGCGCCGGGACCTGGAGCGGCTGCTGGCGAAGGAGTACGCGATCACGCACACCACCCTTCAGGTGGACCACGCGCAGGAGGCCCTGCTCACGGTCGGCCGCGCCGGCGAGGCTCCGGGGGACCCGCACTGCGCGGACGCCCACGGCCCGGTGCACCGGGAGGGCCCGCACGACCACTGAGGTGGGCACCGACCCACGGGCGCGCCGGCCCGCGGGCGCCGACGTACGGGCACCGGCCCAGGGGCACTGACGTACGGGCACCGACGTACGTGCCGTGGCCGGCCGCCCGGCTGGGCATACATCCGGCCATGACGAACAAGCGAAGCGCCGGGCTGCTCCTGTTCCGCGAGGCGGCCGGCCCCCGGGCCCCCGGTGCGGGGGTCGAGGTGCTCCTCGGGCACATGGGCGGCCCGTACTGGGCGCACCGGGACGACGGCGGCTGGGCGATCCCCAAGGGCGAGTACGAGGAGGACGAGGCCCCGCTGGACGCGGCCCGGCGGGAGTTCACCGAGGAGATCGGGCTGCCCCCGCCGGAGGGCCCGTACCTGCCGCTGGGCGAGGCCCGGATGCCCGGCGGGAAGCAGGTGGTGGTCTGGGCCGTGCGGGCGGACCTCGACCCGGCGCTGATGGTGCCCGGGACCTTCACCATGGAGTGGCCGCCCCACTCGGGCCGGGTGCAGGAGTTCCCGGAGCTGGACCGGGTGGCCTGGTTCACCCCGGAGGCGGCCCGGACCAAGCTGATCGCCTCCCAAGTCACCTTCCTGGACCGGCTGTCAGGGTTACGGGAAGGTTGACTTGACCTCGGCTTGCCATCAAACCCCACCCGAGCGGACATTGCGGGTATGACAAACGTCGTGCTGGTGGGAACCCTGGACACCAAGGGTGTCGAGTACGGCTGGCTGCGCGAGGGGCTGCGGCGCGCCGGCATAGAAGTGATCATGGTCGACACGGGCGTCATGGGCGAACCCCGCGTGCCCGCCGACGTGCCGCGCGCCGCGGTGGCCCGGGCGGCGGGAGCGGACCTGGCGGAGCTGCGCGCGACCGCCGACCGGGGCGCGGCCGTGACGACGATGGCCCGGGGCGCGGAGGCGACCCTGTTACGCCTGCACACCGAGGGCCGGCTGCACGCGGTGCTCGCCATCGGCGGCAGCGGCGGCACCTCCATCGCCACCCGGGCGATGCGCGCCCTGCCGCTGGGCGTGCCGAAGGTGATGGTGTCCTCCATGGCGTCCGGGGACGTGGCCCCGTACGTCGGCTCCTCGGACATCACGATGATGTACAGCGTGGTGGACATCGCCGGGCTCAACAGCATCTCGGAGCCGATCCTGGCGAACGCCGTGGCGGCGGCCGCCGGCATGGCCAGGGCCCACGAGCGGGCCGGCCCGGAGCTGCGCCGCCCGGCCGGGCTGGGCTCCGGCTCGCGCCCGCTGGTCGCGGCGAGCATGGCGGGCGTGACCACGATCGGCGTGGACGCGGCCCGGGAACGGCTGACCGAGCTCGGCTACGAGGTCCTGGTCTTCCACGTCAGCGGCACCGGCGGCCGCACCCTGGAGACCCTCGCCGGGCAGGGCGTCTTCGCGGGCGTCCTCGACCTCACGCTCAGCGAGATCGCGGACGACCTGTGCGGGGGCGTCCTGACGGCCGGCCCGGACCGGCTGACCGCGGCGGGCCGGGCCGGGGTGCCCCAGGTGGTCAGCCTCGGGGCGCTGGACATGGTCAAGTTCGGGCCGCTGGAATCACTCCCCGAACGGGTGCGCTACCGGCGGGTCCGCGTGCACAACCCGTCCATCACGGTGATCCGCACGACCGAGGCGGAGTGCGCGGAGCTCGGCCGCCGGGTCGCGGCCAAGCTCCGGCCGGCGAGCGGCCCGACCGAGGTCTGCATCCCGCTCCAGGGCCTGTCCACGCTCGGCGCGCCGGGCGGCCCCTACCACGACCCGGCCGCGGACCGGGCCCTGTTCTCGGCGCTGCGCGAGGGGCTGCAGGGCAGCGCCGCCGCCGTCCACGACTACGACACCCACATCAACGACCCCGCCTTCGGGCGGGCGGCCGCCGACCGGCTGCACGCCATGATCCGTGCGGAGCGGGCCGCAGCCTGAGGCCCTGGCCGGATTGGGAACCGGCCCGAGCGGAAACCGTGTCCCTGGGGGTGGCCGATCGCGCCGCGACCGGGCCTCGGGGCACGGCGACGCAACGGACGGGGGAGCAGACGATGACGAACGGCTGGACGGTGCCCGGCTACGTGCACGTCCGGGAGCTCGGCTCCGGCGCCAGCGGACGGGTGGTGCTCGCCGTCCATGAGGCGACCGGCACGCCCGTGGCGGTGAAGTACCTCGGCGACCGGCTGCGCCAGGACCCGGCGTTCGTCGCCGAGTTCCGCGGGGAGGCCCGGCTGCTCGGCGGGCTGGACTCGCCGTACGTGGTCCGGCTGTACGAGTACGTGGAGGCGCCCGGCGGCGCCGCCATCGTGATGGAGCTCGTCGACGGGATCTCGCTGCGCGCCGTGCTCAAGCAGTCCGGGCAGGCCGGTCCCGAGGCCGCCCTCGTCGTGCTGAAGGGGTCGCTGCTGGGTCTGGCGGCGGCGCACCGGGCGGGCGTCGTCCACCGCGACTACAAGCCGGAGAACGTGCTGGTCGCGGCGGACGGCCTGTCCAAGCTGGTGGACTTCGGGATCGCGGTGCGCCGTGGCACCACACCCGGGGTCGCCGGCACCCCGGCGTACATGGCGCCCGAGCAGTGGCAGGGCCGGGCGGCCACGCCCGCGGCCGACGTGTACGCGGCGACGGCCACCTTCTTCGAGTGCCTGACCGGGCACCGGCCGTTCCCCGGGCAGAACCTCGCGGAGCTTGCCGTCCAGCACGTGGAGGCGCCCGTACCGGAGGACGAGGCCCCCGAGCCGGTCCGCCCGCTGATCCGGCGGGGCATGGCCAAGGCCCCCGAGCAACGGCCGGCGAACGCCGAGGCGTTCGTCGCGGAGCTGGAGCGGGCGGCGCTGGCCGGGTACGGGCCGGAATGGGAGGAGCGCGGCCAGCGCAAACTCGCTGCCCTGGCCGCATTGTTACCCCTGCTGTTCCCCTCGGCCGGCGGCCCCGCCTCGGGGACCACGGCGGTGGCGACGACCTCGCTGGGGCGGGGCTCCGGCTGGGCACCGGGGCGGCGGGGCACGATCGCGGCGGGCGCGGCGCTGGTGCTGGGCGTGGTGGCCGGGCTGACGGCGAACGCGTCGGGGGGCGAGCCCGGCGGCGCCCGCGCGGTCAATTCGTTCGCCACGTCGAGCCCCGCGCCCTCGGGATCCGGCTCCGGCTCCGGCGGCCCGGGGCCGAGCGCCTCCGGCTCGCCGGGCCCGGCGCCGGTCGCCTCGGGCTCCCCGTCCGCCTCGCTCTCGCCCTCGCCGTTGCCGTCGGTGTCGCCGTCCGCCACCGCGTCGCCCTCGCCCACGCGTTCCACGAGACCGGGGCCGAGTCCGAGCCGTTCGGTGACGGTGCCTCCGCCGAGAACCACTCCCCCGACGAAACCGCCGACCTCGCCGCCCACCCCGGCCCCCGCCCCGGTCGTGTACGCGGTCGGGGTGAGCCTGGCGCAGACCGACGACGACACCGGGGCGGCCGACATCACGATCAAGGCCTCCGGCACGGGCAAGGTGAAGGTCACCGTGCAGTGGTTCACCGGCGACGACGAAAACCCGTTCTCCGAGCCGGACGGCACCACGCAATACGACCACACCGTGGGCCCGGGGGCACCAGCGGCGATGGCGGCGATGGCGGCGGGCGCACCGGTGGCGCACACCTTCAAGGGCGGCGGCTGCGCCTGGGGGGTGCGGGTCACGACGTCCCCCGCCGCCGGCGAGGGCCCGGCGACCGACAGCCTGCTGCTGAGGAGGTGCTCTCCCGCATGAGCGACGACGAGTACAGCGCAACCGTCCTCGGCAGCCACTGGATCAGCGGGCCGCCGCAGCCGCAGGACGCCGCCCCGGACCGGGTCGAGGGCTCGGTGATGCGGTTCGGGCCGGGGGTGACCGCCGCCGTGCCGGCCCCGTTCCCCGTGGTGGTCCCGCCGCGGCGGCGGCGCGAATGGCGCCGCTACACCCTCGCCGGTGCCGTGCTGCTCGCCGTGCTGGCCTACCTGGCCTGGCAGCGGTTCGGGCCGGGGCTGGAGGTGCGGGGCCTGGCGGTGGGCACCGCCACCGGGGAGAGCCCCGGCTGCGGCGCCACGGCCGACGTGGTGGCCGTCGTACGGACCAACGGGCGCCCGGGGACGGTCGCGTACCGGTGGACCCGCAGCGACGGAACCCGCTCGGAGCAACTCACGGAACAGGTGCCGAAGGGCCGGGACGAGGCCCGGCTGCACCTGCTGTGGACCTTCCGGGGCCAGGGGACCTACCCGGCCACGGCCGAGATCCAGATCCTCTCCCCCACCCGGCGCACGGCGACGACCCGGTTCACGTACCACTGCGCCCGCTAGGGAGCGGTCGGGGCCGGGGCGTCAGAAGCGGGCGGCCGCCAGGTGGTCCGCGGTGGTGGTTCCGGCCCGGTCCCCCGCCGCGCCGTGCGCGCCGACCGCCTCCGGGTCCCGTTCGAGGGACACCTGCGCCGCGATCCGCGCCGCGTGCGCTCTTGCTCCGCGGTGCCCGACAGGGGCCGGGAAACCGTCCGTGCCGTCCATAGACTGGTGTTTTCCGCCCGAGGTGCCAGCGAGGATCCGATCCGTTTCATGACTTCCGAGACAAGCACAGGCCGACGGCGGATCCTCGTGTGGCTGGTACCGGTCCTGTGGACGCTGGCGCTCGGGCTGTGGGGGCTGTCCCGGCAGGACAGCGTGTGGCGCGACGAGGCGGCGACCTGGCAGGTGGCGGCCGGGCGCTCGGCCGGCGAGATAGGGCGGATGCTCGGCAACGTCGATGCCGTGCACGGGCTGTACTACCTGCTGATGCACGGCCTCTTCGAGGTGTTCGGGGCGAGCACGGCGACGCTGCGGCTGCCGTCGGTACTGGCGGTCGCGGGCGCCGCGGCGTGCACGGCGCTGATCGGCCGCCGGCTGGCCGGGTTCTGGGCGGGGCTGGGCGGGGGGCTGGCGCTGCCGCTGCTGCCGGCCGTGCAGTTCTACCTCCAGGAGGGCCGGCCGTACGCGCTGGTCGCGGCCGGGGCGGGGCTGTCGACGCTGCTGTTGGTGTCCCTGGTGTCGGACGGGGCGGACGGGGCGGACGGGCCGGGGCAGCCGGGTGGTGCGGGCGTGCCGGGGCGGCGGGTGTGGCCGCGCTGGACGGCGTACGGGCTGACCGTGCTGGTGTGCGCGCTGCTGAACTGGCTGTCGCTGCTGGTCCTGCCCGCGCACGCCGCGACGCTGTGGTGGTCGGGCGCGGGGCGCGGGGTGTTCGGGCGCTGGGCGGCCGCCGCGGCGGCCGCGGTGGCGGGGGCGCTGCCGCTGATCCTGTTCAGCCGGAGCCAGTCCGACCAGGTGTCGTGGATTCCGCCGCTGACCTGGCACATGATGATCGGCCCCGGGATCCTGCTCGCGATCGGCGGGCTGGGCGCGCGGCTGGACCGGCCGCGGGCGGGTCGGCTGTCGCTCGCGGCGGTGGGCCTGCCGCTGCTGGCGGTCCCGCAGCTGGCGCTGATCGTGATCTCGCTGGTCCAGCCCCTGTTCCTGGACCGGTACGTGCTGTTCAGCCTGGTCGGCCTCGCGCTGCTGATCGGCGCCGCGCTGGGCGCCGCCGTACGGGCCGCCGCGCCCCGGTTCCCGCGGGCGTCGCGGCTGCTGGTGCCGGCCGTGGTCGCGGTGGCGGTGGTGGCGCTGCTGCCGGTGGAGCTGGCCAAGCGGGCTCCGTCGAGCCGGGTCGACGACGTGCTGGCGGTGGCCGGCGAGGTGGCCCGGCTGAAGCGGCCGGGGGACGCCGTGCTGTTCGTCCCGGCGGCCCGCCGGGACACGGCGCTGGTCTCCCCCGGCGCCTTCGCGGGGCTGGCGGACATCGCCCTCGAGCGGGACCCGGTCGCCTCGGCGACGCTCAAGGGGGAGGAGGCGGAGCCGGCGCGGATCAGGGCGGCCCTGCTGCGGCAGCGCCGGGTGCTGCTGGTCACGGACGCGGCGAAGGTGGCCAAGCCTCCGGGGGCGGCGCGGGACGTGGCGAAGGCGGCCGTGCTGAAGGAGCACTTCAGGGTGGTGGAGGACCGTCAGGTGCGGGGCCGCCGGGTGACGGTGTACGAGCGCCGGTAGCCCGGCCGGGGAAGCGGGCCGAGGCGGGGAAGCGGGGCGGGGCGGGGCGGGCCAGGGGGCGGGCCAGAGGCGCGGGCCGGGGGCGGGATTCACAGCTGATTCATATGGAATATCGGGCTCCGTTCATGGTTTCGACGGGGAGGCTCGGAGCATGATCCAGCGCATGCCTCTCCGACCGGCCCGCCGCTCCGCCGTCCGCCGGACCTCCCGGACGCGTGCGGTGCTGGCCGCGATGGCGATCCTGCTGAGCCTGAACATGCCGGATGCCGGGGCGGTTCCGCTGCCGGGCGTGACCGTGCGGGCGGTGCCCGACGCGACCGCGGACCGGATCGGGCCGCTGTTCGCGGGCGGCCTCGACGGGGGCCACTTCTGCACCGCCGCCGTGGTCCGCAGCGACGGCCGCGATGTGATCGCCACGGCCGCGCACTGCCTGGGCGGCGACCCGCAGAACACGGTCTTCGCACCGGGCTACCGCGACGGCAGGGCCCCGTACGGCCTGTGGCGGCTCACCGGCGTGTTCGTGGCGCCGGACTGGACGGACGGCCAGGACCCGGACGCCGACCTGGCCTTCGCCACGGTGGTTCCGGTGGGCGGCGGGCACGGCACGTACGTCGAGGACGCCGTGGGCGGGTTGCCGGTGGCCGCCGACCAGCCCGCCGAGGCGGCGGTGACGATCGTCGGCTACCCGAGCACCGAGGACGCCCCGCTGCGCTGTGCGAACACCACCGCCCTGTACTCCGGGACCCAGCGCCGCATCGACTGCCCCGACCTCAGCGGCGGTACGAGCGGCAGCCCGTGGCTGGTGGACGGGGCCCTGGCCGGGGTGCTCGGCGGCCACGAGGGCGGGGGCACGGACCCGGACGTCTCGTACAGCGCGGTGATGGGCGGCCATGCGGTGGAGCTGTACCGCGAGGCGGCCGACGCGGGCTGAGCTGCGGGCCGAACCGCGGGGCGGAACCGCGGGCGCCGGGGCCCGGCCCGGCCTCGGCGTCGGCCCTGCCCCGGGGCGCCGGGTACGGGGCGCCGGGTACGGGCCGCCGCCCTGGGGCGCCCGGGCTACTCCGGGATGCCCTCCGGCACCCACGCCGGGACTCGGTCCCCGCCCCGCCGGTCCGCCGGGAGCTCCGGCCCCGGGCCGGCCGGGACCTCCGCCGGGAGCCCGCCCGCGGGCGCGAACCAGGTCGGCTCGTCACGCAGGGCCCGGCGGACGCGCTCCAGCCCGAACCGGTCCAGCGGGGGCAGCGCGTCGGGCGCGAACCAGGCCACCTCCAGCGACTCCTCGTCGTTGGCCCGCGCCTCCCCGCCGGTCGCCCGGCAGCGGAAGGTGACGTCCTGGAACTGGCAGACGTCGCCGTTGGGGTAGGTGACGGGCCTGAGCATCTCGACCATCACCACGCGCTCCGGGACGCAGCGCACGGCCGTCTCCTCGTACACCTCGCGCACCGCGGTGTCGGCGGGCTGCTCGCCCGGCTCCGCGATCCCGCCGACCACGGCCCACCGGCCGGTGTCGGAGCGCCGCCCGAGCAGCACGTGACCGCGGTCGTCGAAGACGATCGCGGTCACGGCGGGCAGCAGGAGCAGCCGGTTCCCGGCGTGGGCTCGGATCTCGCGGATGAACTCAGGTGTGGTCATGCCCCGACCATACGAGGCCGACGCCGCCGCACCGCTCAGGCGGCGCTGCGGCGGGCCCGGACCCGGCGTACGAGGACCCCGCCGAAACCGCCGGCTGCCAGCGCGAGCAGCGCGTACTCGGGCAGCGGGCCGAGGCGGGTGGCGGGGGTCTCGGTGGAGCGCAGCGGGATCTCGGCGACCAGCGCGTCCGCGGTGAACATCTCGGTCTGCTGCACGATCCGGCCGTCGGGGCGGATGACCGCGCTGACGCCGCTGGTGACGGGGACGAGGACGGTGCGGCTGTGCTCGACGGCCCGGACCCGGTCCATGGCGAGCTGCTGGTAGGTCATCTGGGTCCGGCCGAACGTGGCGTTGTTGCTCGGTACGGCGATCACCCGGGCGCCCGCGCGGACGGTCGAGCGGACGGCGTCGTCGAAGGCGGCCTCGTAGCAGGTGACCATGCCGATGCCGCTGCCCGCCATATCGAACACCCCCGGCTCCTTGCCGGGGCCGAAGTCGCGCTGCACGCGGTCCACGTCGGCGCTGAAGATCCGGACGAAGGACCGCATCGGGATGCGCTCGCCGAAGGGCTGGATCTTGCGCTTGTCGTAGGTGTCGGTGGGGCCCTTGACCGGGTCCCACAGGATCATCGTGTTGCGGAGCGGGCCGGTCTCGGGGGCCAGTACGGAGCCGATCGCGACGGGCACGCCGATGGCCTTGACCGCGTTGTCGATGACCCGGTGGGCGTCGGGCTGGGTGAACGGGTCGATGTCGGAGGAGTTCTCCGGCCAGACCACGAAGTCGGGCCGGGGGGCGCGGCCGGCCCGGACGTCGTCGGCGAGCTGGATCGTGCGCTTGGCGTGGTTGTCGAGGACGGCGCGGCGCTGGGCGTTGAAGTCGAACCCGGCACGCGGGACGTTGCCCTGGATCACGGCGGCCACGGCGGTGCCGTCCTCGGCCGCGTCGGAGACCAGCGGGCGGGCGGCCAGGGCCGTGCCGAGGGGGGCGGCGACGGCGAGGGCGGCGAGGGCGGCGGCACTGCGGCGGGGGTGGTTGCGGGCGCAGCGCAGGGCCTCGTACAGGCCGAATCCGCACAGGGCGGTGCCGAAGGAGAGCAGCGGGGTGCCGCCGAGGGCGGCGAGCGGGAGGAAGAGCCCGTCGGCCTGTCCGAAGGCGAGCTTGCCCCACGGGAAGCCGCCGAAGGGGGCGCGGGCGCGCAGGGCCTCGCCTGCGGTCCAGACCGCGGCCCCCCACAGCGGCCAGGCGGCGAGCCGGCTGACGAGGGCGGTGCCGAGGGTGGTGAGGCCGACGAGGAGGGCTTCGAGGGCGGCGAGGGCGATCCACGGGACCGGGCCGACGCCCTCGCTGGTCCACACGAGCAGCGGCAGCAGGAAGCCCAGCCCGTGCAGGACGCCCAGGCCGAAGCCGGCGCGGGCGCGGCGGCCGTGGAGGCAGCCGGCGAGGACGGCGAGGGCGAGGGGGGCCAGCCACCACAGGGGGCGGGGCGGGAAGCTGAGGTAGAGCAGCACGCCGGAGGCGGCGGCGAGGGCCGCGCGTACGGCCGCGGCGGCCTGCCGCCGGGGCGGACGGCCGCCCGTTGCGGCGGCTTCGGCTCCGGTGGCGGCTTCCGCTCCGGTGGCGCGGGGCTCTTCGGTGACACTGCTGCTCATCTGGCGGAGTGTACGTGGCCCGTCCGGGCAGGCCCGCACGCGCGGGCCGGGCGGCTGCTTCACCGGGGCGGTGGGCCGGCTGGGGCGGCGGCCCGGGCGGGACGGCGCGCCCGGGCGGGACGGCTCAGCCTGCCAGGGCGCGCAGGTGGGTGCGGATGACACGGACCGCGTTCTCGGCGTCGTCGACGGTGACCGTGAACAGCTTGCCGCCCTCGAGGTGGAGGACGAGGCCCTCGCCGCGGCGGACGACGATGGCGGTGCCCTTCCCGGGGCGCCAGCGGTGTCCCCAGCCGCCCCACTGCTGCGGGGTGATGTGGGGGAGGTACTCGGCGGAGGTGACCTCCACGAGGCGGACCCTGCGGCGGGGCAGCCCGATGTGGCCGCAGCGCACCTCGAGGGCGTTTGCGTCGATGGTGACGGCGACCTGCACGAAGGCGAGGGTGCCGTAGAGGATCAGGACGCCGACGGCGACGCAGCCGATCACCGACATCAGCAGGGGCACGATGCCGGAGCTCCAGGGGGAGTCGACGGCCAGTTCGATGCCGAGGGCCAGGGCGGCCGCCCCGGCCGCGGCCAGGACCCACTGCGCGCGGTTGGTTGCCCGGCCCGTCCACAGCGGACCAGGAGGGTGACCCGTCATGAGTAGCAGCGTACCCACGTTCCGCATGTGCGCCACCGCCTCTCGCCGGCGGCCGGCCCGAGGGGCCCGACCGTCGGGACGGCCGCCCTGCATTGCACCTGTCCGCGTTGCCCCCGGGGTAAACGCAGGTCGGCGGGGCAGGCCCGCCTCAGCCGGGCAGGAGGCCGACGATGGCGTCCCGCTGGGCCGGGCGGCGCACCGTCATGAAGCGGTGCGGGGTCCGCGAGGCGGGGGCGACGCGCCGGGCGGCCCGGCCGGGTTCCCCTTCGTACGCGCGCAGGGCGGCGGGCAGCCCGGCCCGCCGTGGGCGGCGACCGCGCGGGTGAGTGCCTCGGCGTCGAGCAGGGCGGTGCAGGCGCCCTTGCCCAGGTCGTCGGGGGGCATGGCGTGGGCGGCGTCGCCGACCAAGGCGGTGCGCGGCCGTCGGTGAGGGCGGGGAGCGCCGGGTGGAGGTGGCGCATCCGGCGCCTGCTCGGCGCGGCCGGGCTCCCGAAACGGGCCCGCACAGTCCCGCGCCGTCACCCTCGCCATGCACGGGGCCGTGTGGCACCTGCCGGCCGGGGCGCCGGATACCCTGGCCGCGGCCGGGCTCGACGACCTGGAGGCCTTCGCGAGGGATGTGCTGGCCGGCGAATGCCCCGAACCACCCGGGGAGGAACGGTGACATGACCTACCCATTCACCCAAATCGACCGTAACGGCCGCATCGACGGCACCGGCGGTGCGGACGGCGTCGGCCGCACCGATCGGATCGACCGGGTTGATCGGATCGAGCGGATCGATCGGGTTGATCGGATCGACCGCGCCGTCGGGGCCGTGCTCGGCTCGGCCGTGGGCGACGCCCTGGGCGCACCCTACGAGTTCGGGCCCGCGGGGGAACTGAGCGCGCGCGGAGCGGAGATGCGCGGGGGCGGCGGCTGGGATCCGGGCGAGGCGACGGACGACACGCAGATGGCCGTGCTCGTCGGCGAGTCGCTGCTGGAGCACGGCGGCCTCGAACCCCCCGACGTCTTCGAGCGGTTCCGCTGCTGGGCCGCGGCCGGGCCGAAGGACATCGGGCTGCAGACCGAGGCCGTGCTGACCAGCGGCGACCCGTGGGATCTGGCCGCGGCGCTGCACTTTCAGGTGAACGCGCGGGCAGCCGGCAACGGTTCCCTCATGCGGGCGTCGACGTCCGCGGTGTACTTCGCCCCCGCGGGGCGGGAGGCCACCATGGCCGCCGCCCGGCGGATCGCGGCCCTGACCCACGGCGACCCGGCGGCCTGGGAGGGCACGGCCGTCCTGCACGAGCTCGTACGGGTGGGGCTGACCGGCGCCGACCCGCTGGCCTGCGTCCCGGAGGTGCTCGCGGCGGTGGACCCGGAGCAGCGCGAGCGGTACGCCCGGGTCCTCGACCCGGGCTGGCACCCGGGCCTGGCCACGGAGTTCAACGGCGCGGTGTGGCCCTGCCTGGGCTCGGCGGTGTGGGCGCTGCGGACCACGACCGGCTTCGCGCAGGCCGTACGGGCGGCCGTGGACCTGGGCGGGGACACCGACACCGTCGCCGCGGTCACGGGCGCGCTGGCCGGCGTCCGCTACGGACAGGCGGCGATCCCGGCGGAGTGGACGGCCCCGCTGCACGTGCCACTGCCCGGCTTCGGGGACCGAGTACTGGACGCGGACGGGCTGCGCACGCTGGCCCGCAGGCTGGCGGCGGGCCCTGCCGGGCCGTGACGCCGGCGCGGACGCGGACGCGGACGCGGAAAAGTCTCAGCGGTGGACGGGCCCGAGGGCCGCACCCTCCCCGACCAGCAGTCGGCCTTCGGCATAGCCGAGCGCGGCGGCGGGCAGCGCGCCCTCGTCCCCGCTGAGCAGCACGGTCAGCGCTCCGGTGGCGGGCAACCCGGGCTCGGGGGCGGCGCCGATGCGGCGCAGCGCCTGGAGGGCGACGGCTTCGGCGGAACCGTGGTAGGTCAGCTCGGCCCCGCCGGTCCGCTCGGCGAGGGCGGCCCGGATGGCCGCCTCCACGAGCTCGTAGTGCGTGCACCCGAGCACGACGTCGGTGACGTCGGCCGGGGTCAGCTCGGCGGCGGCCGCGACGGCGGCGGCGATGGCCGCCTCGTCCGCCGCCTCGACGGCGTCGGCGAGCCCCGGGCAGGGCACCTCGGTGACGCGCGCCCCGGAGGCGAAGTCACGGATGAGCCCGCGCTGGTAGGGGCTGCCGGTGGTGGCGGGGGTGGCCCAGATCGCCACGCGGCCCCCGGCGGCCGCGGCGGGCTTGATCGCCGGGACGGTGCCGATCACGGGGACCGCGGGCTCCAGCTCCGCCCGGACGGTGGGCAGGGCGTGGACGGTGGCGGTGTTGCAGGCGATGATCAGCGCGTCCGGGCGGAGCACGGCGGCGGCACGGGCGACACCGAGCGCACGCCCGGTGAGGTCCTCGGGGGTACGCGGCCCCCAGGGCATGCCGAGGGGGTCGGAGGACAGGACCAGGTCGACGTCCGGCCGCAGCCGCCTCATCGCGGCGGCAGCCGCGATGAGGCCGATTCCGGAGTCCATGAGCGCGATCTTCACCTGGTCACCTTAATCGACGCGCCCCTTTTCCCACCCCCGACAGTCCCCGTCTGTGCCCTGCGGCACACCCCCGCCGGCCACGCGGCGCCGAACCCGGCAGCATCTTCCGCAGCCGCTCCGCGACACCGCCCACCCGGCCACTGCGGAGGTCGGCAGGCCCCGCTCGACCACGCCGACGCCGTCACCGCACAGCTGGGCGGCGCGGGCGCCCGACGCCCACACCACGGCGACCGGGGAAGAACCGGCGCGGCCAGGCCGACGAAGCCGCAGCAGCCCCGGCCCCGCCCGTCCGGCAGTCGGCGCGCCGGCCGGGACGACGGCCGGGCCTTGCGGGGCACGGCGCGCCGGGGCACGACCCGGGCGGGCGGAGGCGCGGCTCGGGCGGGGTGCGGGACAGGGGGCTTCGGCTTCGGCAGACTGCCCGCATGGGCCTTCTCGGCGCCGCGTGCGCCTCCCTCGCCGCCTGGATCTGGCTGACGCTCGCCCAGGGCATGTTCTGGCGGACCGACGTCCGCCTCCCCCCGCGCACCGCCCCCGCCCGCTGGCCGTCCGTCGCCGTCGTCGTCCCGGCCCGGGACGAGGCCGAGGTGCTCCCGTGCAGCCTCCCCTCCCTCCTCTCCCAGGACTATCCCGGCGAGGCCGAGATCATCCTGGTCGACGACGGCAGTACGGACGGCACCGCCGCGCTCGCCCGCCGCCTGGCCCGCGCGCAGCCCGGGCTGCCGCTCACCGTGGTCTCCCCGGGCGAGCCGGAGCCCGGCTGGACCGGGAAGCTGTGGGCGCTGCGCCACGGCATCGCGTTCGCCCGGACGGCCCGCGCCGCCGAGCCGGAGTACCTCCTGCTCACCGATGCCGACATCGCGCACGAACCGGACAGCCTGCGCGAACTGGTCGCGGCCGCGACGTCCGCCCGCCTCGATCTGGTCTCGCAGATGGCCCGGCTGCGGGTCGCCGGCTTCTGGGAGCGGCTCGTCGTGCCGGCGTTCGTCTACTTCTTCGCCCAGTTGTACCCCTTCCGCCGGATCAACCGCCCCACCGGCCGGACCGCCGCCGCGGCCGGCGGCTGCGTCCTGCTGCGCACCGAGGCGGCGGTCCGGGCCGGCGTACCGGACGCGATCCGGCAGGCCGTCATCGACGACGTCTCCCTGGCCCGCGCCGTCCGGGACTCCGGGGGCCGGATCTGGCTGGGGCTCGCGGAGCGGGTGGACAGCGTGCGCCCGTACCCGGCGCTCGCGGACCTGTGGCGGATGGTCTCGCGCAGCGCGTACGCCCAACTGCGGCACAAGCCGCTGCTGCTGGCGGGGACGGTGGCCGGGCTCGTCCTGGTGTACCTCGTCCCCCCGGCCGCCCTCTTCGCCGGGCTCGCCGCCGGACGCCCCGCGGCCGCCTGGGCCGGGGGCCTCGCCTGGCTGCTGATGGCCGGAACGTACCTGCCGATGCTGCGCTACTACCGGCAGCCGGCGGCGCTCGCGCCACTGCTTCCGCTCACGGCTCTGCTGTACCTGCTGATGACGGTGGATTCGGCCGTGCAGCACTACCGGGGGCGCGGCGCGGCCTGGAAGGGCCGCACCTATGCCCGTCCGAGCGATGCCTGAAACGGCGAATTGCCGCCTCGGTCCGATGTCATCCCAGGTCACCTCGTTGTGACGCTGCGTCAGCGGCAAGTCGGTGCAACACCCAACCGTCAAGCACGAGTAGGGACAAGAGGGTGCGCAAGTGGCGAATCGTGCACGTGAACGTGAAGTGAATGGTGTGGCGCTGACCTGCGAATATGCAGGTCAGGGCGGCATTCGTCACACCTCGCTATGGACCCCGTGAAGCCGTGGGCTTAACTTAGGTCCCATGACCTCCCCCCGCTCCACTTATGGCGGCGGTTACTACTCCGCGCCCTCCTTCCCGGACACTCCCATCTACGACTCGCTCGTGGCGGAACGCGGCACTCCGCAGATCGCCCCGATCCGTGTTCCGGCCCCCTACGATTCGCCGAGCTCCGGCTACTCGAGCGGTGGGTACCTGCCGGCCCTCTCCTCTGCGCTGCCCGCGCTTCCGGCAGCGCTGCCCCCGGCCCCGACGCCTGCGCAGCAGCCGCAGCAGTCCGGTGGCTACGGGTACCCGTATCCGGGCCAGGGCGCGCCCTCCCCGGTGCCCCTGCAGAACGCGCCCGCACCGTACATCCCGCAGCAGCAGCCGGTCGCGGCCCGCGCGGGGTACATGCAGCAGGCGCAGCCACAGCCGCCCCGCCCGGTCGCCGCGGGCACCGGCTACGAGGCGATGCGCCCGGCGGCACCGCGTCCGATGCAGGTGGCGGCGCCGGCCGCGGGCCCCTCGTACGAGGACCCGTACGGCCGCCCGTACCAGGGGCGCGGCTACTGACACACGCGCGGCACGCGTGCGAGCGCTTCACCCTGTGCGCGCGGCATGCGTGCCGGCCCGCCGGTGGGCGGACGCGGACGGCCCCGGTCCTCAGGGGCCGGTTCCGGTCCTGAGGGCCCGGCTCCGGTCCTGACGGGCCGGCCCGGGCCGCCGATTACCCGCTGGGGCGGCCGAGGGGCGCCTGACAGGATGCCCCCATGTCGAACTCGTATGTGCAGGCGCTCCACGTCCATCCCGTCAAGTCGGTGGCGGGGACAGCTCCCGACGAGGTGGTCGTGGAGCCTTGGGGCCTGTCCGCGGACCGGCGCTGGGCTCTGGTCGACACCGAGGGCATGGTCATCACCCAACGCCAGCAGCCGCGCCTGGCGTTGGCCTCGGCGCGTCCGCTGGAGGGAGGCGGCGTCGCGCTGTCGGCGCCGGGCATGGCCGAGCTGGTCGTGGAAGTCCCGGAGCCGGGGCCGCTGGAGCCCGTCGCGGTGTTCGGCAAGAAGGTCGAGCTGGTGGTCGCGGCGCGCGCCGCGGCCGACTGGTTCGGCACGTACCTCGGGGTTCCAGTACGGCTCGTGCACATGGACGACCCTGCCGTACGGCGTCCGGTGGACCCCGACTACGCACTGCCCGGCGAGACGGTGAGCCTCGCCGACGGCTATCCGGTGCTGCTCACCACATTGGCGTCGCTGGACGCGCTCAACTCGCTGATCGCGCAGGGGGACCATCCCGAGGAGGGTCCGCTGCCGATGAACCGGTTCCGTCCCAATGTGGTGGTCGCCGGGGCCGAGGCCTGGGCGGAGGACGGGTGGCGGCGCATCGCGATCGGCGACGCCGTCTTCCGCGGGGCGCGGGAGTGCGGGCGGTGCATCGTCACCACGACCGACCAGAGGACGGCGGAGCGCGGCAAGGAGCCGCTGAAGACCCTGGCCCGGCACCGGCGGATCGGCAAGTCGCTGGCGTTCGGGCGGCAGCTGGTGCCGGTGCGGACGGGAACCGTGCGCGTCGGCGACGAGGTCCGCGTCCTGGAGTGACTCTCCCGGAATGACACCTTCGGGGGGCTCTGGCGGATCCCTGGAACCAACCGTCGCGAGAAGGCCGTTGGATCATCCGGAACGTGCCTGAGGCAGACGGAGGCAGGGGGTGCCGGACCGTGTGGACAGCAATGGGTGTGTGGCGTTGGCGGCGCAATCCGCTGCGCCGGCCGACTGATCTCTTCGAGGCGTGGGTGTCGTTCGCCGCGCTGGTGTGCGTCCTGCTGGTGGCCCCGGCCGTCGGCTGTGTGACGGGCCTGCGGGTGGACGGCACGCTGCAGCGGGCCGCGCGCGAACAGCGGCAGGAGCGGTATCTCGTCCCGGCGGTGGTGGTCCGGCCGGCCGCCGCCGAGGCGCCCGAGGGCGCGGGCGGCGAGCCGGCTCCGCAGCGGCAGGCCCCGCAGCGTACGCAGATCGTGGCGTCCTGGACCGCGCCGGACGGCAGCAGCCACCAGGGGACGGTGCCGGCGGCCGAGGAACCGCCGCGGGCGGGCGACCGGTTCCGGATATGGACCGACCTGCGCGGGCGTCTCGTGACCCGTCCGCTCGACCCAGGCTCCGCCAGCGCGCACGCGGCGGTCGTGGGCCTGGCCGCCGCCGCCAGCGCCGCGGCGCTGGCGGAGACCGCCCGCAGGCTCGTCGTACGCAGGCTCGTGCACCGGCGGTACATACTCCTGGACCGGGCCTGGGCCGCGGCGGGACCGGACTGGGGCCGGGCGGGCGCAGGCAGTTGAGCCGGCCTCCCATCGGCTCCCCGCGCGCTACGGTGGAGCGGCCGGAGCGGTTGGCGTCAGCCGCAGCGGGCGGCTCCGGCGGGTTCAGCCGGTTCGGCCGGTTCGGCAGGGCGAGGACGAGAACGAGGGCGGGGGCACGACAGCACCATGGCACAGGGCACGGTCCAGCTGACGCACGGCGGGTCTTCGCGGTGGCGGCGCCGCTCGGGTGAGTATCCGACGCTGGCCGCCGCGCTCGCCGCAGCGGGCGACGGGGACGTGCTGACCCTCGCTCCCGGCACCTACCGGGAGAACCTGGTGCTGCACCACGCCGTCACGCTGCGCGGGCCCGAGGGTGCGCCGGGGTCGGTGCGGATCGCCCCGCCGGACGGGGTCGCGCTCACCCTGCGCGCCTCGGCCGTGGTCCAGGACCTGCACCTGGAGGGCCAGGACCGGGCCGCCCCCGCCCTGCTCGTCGAGGCGGGCGCCCCGGAGCTGGCAGGCCTGCAGGTGAGCACGCGCTCGGCAGCCGGCATCGAGGTGCGCGGCGGGGCCCGGCCGCTGGTGCGCCGGTGCACGGTGGAGAACCCGACGGGCGTCGGGATCGCCGTACTGGACGGCGGCGGCGGGGTGTTCGAGGAGTGCGAGGTCGTCTCCGCCGGCCAGGCGGGGGTCTCCGTCCGCGGGGGCGGTCATCCGCGTCTGGAGCGGTGCCGGATCCACCACGCCGCGGGCGCGGGCATCGCCGTCACCGGCGAGGGCTCGGGGCTGGAGGCGCTGGGCTGCGAGGTGTTCGAGATCAAGGGGACGGGTGTGCAGATCGCCGCCCGTGCGGCGGCCCGCCTCACCGACTGCGCAGTGCACCGCACCACGGCCGACGGGGTCACCCTCGACACGGACGCCGTCCTCGACCTCTCCGGCTGCGACATCCACGACATCCCGGAGAACGCCGTGGACCTGCGGGCCCGTTCGGTGCTCACCCTCGCCCGCACCACCGTGCACCGCTTCGGCCGCAACGGGCTGTCGGTGTGGGATCCGGGCACCCGGGTCGAGGCCGAGTCCTGCGAGATCCACGACAGCACGGGCGACTATCCCGCAGTGTGGATCAGCGACGGGGCCACCGTCTCGCTGAACGGCTGCCGGGTGCACGACGTGCCCGACGCGGTGTTCGTACTGGACCGGGGCTCGCGGGCGGACGTGGTCGACAGCGACCTGTTCCAGGTGCGCAACACGGCCGTGTCGGTGAGCGACGGGGCGACCGCGCAGGTCGAGGACTGCCGGATCCGGGAGGCGGGAACCGGTGCCTGGTTCCGCGACCACGGCAGCGGCGGCACCCTGGCCGACTGCACGGTCGACACCGTCCAGACCGGGGTGATCGTCACCAAGGGGGCCGATCCCTCGGTCCGGCGGTGCACGGTCGCCTCCCCTGCCGAGGCCGGGTTCTACGTGTCGGCCGGCGGCCGTGGAAGCTTCGACTCCTGCCGGGTGACCGGCAGCTCCGGCTTCGGCTTCCACATCCTCGACGGCTGCCGGGCCACCCTGACCCGCTGCCACACCGAGCGCTGCGTGCGCGGGGGTTACGAGTTCGCCGAGGACGGCCCGGTCGCCGAGGGCTGCACCTCCGACGAGTCCGCGTCCCGGCCCGCCGCCCGGCCGGGCGCCGGCGGCGCGCCCGCCGGGGAGGGGCTGAGCGTCCGTACGCTCACGGGGCAGCGCGGCGGAGCGGCGCCGGCTCACGCGGGTCCGGCCGTGCCGGCCGCGGCAGCACCAGCGGCGGCGTCCGGAGCGCGCCCGGCGGTCGGGGCCGACCGGAGTACGGCGGAGCTCCGCGGGTCCGGAGAGGTCCTGGAACGGCTCGAAGCGCTGGTCGGCCTGGAGAGCGTCAAGCGCGAGGTGCGCGCGCTCACCGACATGATCGAGGTGGGGCGGCGCCGGCAGCAGGCCGGCCTGAAGGCCGCCTCGGTGCGCCGCCATCTGGTCTTCACCGGCTCCCCCGGCACGGGCAAGACCACGGTGGCCCGGCTCTACGGGGAGATCCTCGCCTCGCTCGGCGTCCTGGAACGCGGCCACCTGGTCGAGGTGTCGCGCGTGGACCTGGTCGGCGAGCACATCGGGTCGACGGCGATCCGCACCCAGGAGGCGTTCGAACGGGCCCGCGGCGGGGTGCTGTTCATCGACGAGGCGTACGCGCTGGCGCCGGAGGACTCGGGCCGGGACTTCGGGCGCGAGGCGATCGACACGCTCGTGAAGCTGATGGAGGACCACCGGGACGCGGTCGTGGTGATCGTCGCCGGGTACACGGAGGAGATGGACCGCTTCCTCACCGTGAACCCGGGGGTGGCCTCCCGGTTCTCGCGGACCATCACCTTCGGCGACTACGGGCCCCAGGACCTGCTGCGGATCGTGGAGCAGCAGGCGGAGGAGCACGAGTACCGGCTCCGCGAGGGCACGGCCGAGGCGCTGCTGACGTACTTCACGGAGCTGCCGAAGGGCCCGGCGTTCGGCAACGGCCGTACCGCGCGGCAGACGTTCGAGGCGATGGTCGAGCGGCACGCGGGGCGGGTGGCGCACCTGGCGGACGCGGGGACGGACGAGCTCACTCTGCTGTTTCCGGAGGATCTGCCGGCGCTGCCGGCTCCGTGCTGACCCTGGGCGCCGGCACGCCGGGCACGGACCGGGTGTCCGCGGCAGCCGACAGGCTCGGCCGGTCCGGTGTGGCCGGCTCGTCGGGTGCGGCCAACCGGTCCGGCGCGGCCGGCTGGTCGGGGGCCTTCCGCAGGCCCGGTCCGGGCGGGCCGGCCAAGCGGGCGAGGAGGGCGTCGCGTTCGGCCGCGAAGGCCGGGTCGGACGGGTAGTCGAAGTGCCCCAGGACGGGCGCGGGCAGCGGGTGCCGCGCGCTGCGCCCGTAGGCGAGCGGGTCGGCGAGCGGGCCCCGGTCCACGTCCTCGGCGGGATCGGCGATGACCGGACCGCCGATCGGGTCGGTGGCCCGCCACAGGTTGCGCCAGCAGTCGACCTGCCGGTGCAGGGCCGTCAGGGGGCCGGGGCCGAAGTAGGCCGGGAACCAGCACCCGTAGAGTCGGCGCAGCGGGGACCCGTACGTGAGGAGGGCGACGCGGCGGCGCGCGTGCGGCGGGAGCTGCCAGACGGCGGCCGCCGCGAGGACACTGCCCTGGGAATGCCCGGAGATCACCAGGCGGCCCCCGGTGCGGCCGGTCCACGCGGTCATCCGCCAGGTCAGGTCGGGCACGGCGCGCTCGGCGTAGCAGGGCGGGGCGAAGGGGTGGGCGGCGCGCGGCCAGAAGGTTCCGACGTCCCACAGCACGCCGATGGTGCGGCGGGCTGCGGGATCCCGGTAGGCACGGCGGCCCCAGGTGACGAAGAGGAGGAATCCGAAGCCGATCAGCCAGGAGCCGGCGTCCTGTGCCGCGCGGGCGGCGGTTTCCAGGAGCGGGTGGCTGCCGCGGGCGGCTTCGCCGGGAACCCGTCCGCTCAGCCACGCCCCGGCCAGGGCGCCCGCCCCGAGCAGCAGGGTGACCCCGGAGACGGCGGCGACGAACCAGGGCGCGGAGTCGGTGAGCGCGGCGGCGGCCCGGGCTCCGGCGATGCGGCGGCTGCGGTCCGCGTCCGGGGTCTCCCCCGGGTACTCGGCGGCGACCCAGGCGGCGAGACGCCGCCGGTGGCGGGCGCCGCGCACCGCGAACACGGCGGCGAGCAGCGCCAGTACGAGGAGCAGCGGGGGCAGGACGGCGGCCTGCCAGGACAGCAGCACGGGCGGAACGGGCGGGGTGGCTCCGCCGCCGAGCCGGCCGGCGACCCACTGGGCGACCCCGCCGGACATCACGCCGCCGAGCGCGCAGCCGAGCATGGCGATGGCGGGCCCGCCGAGTCCGCGCAGGGCGGTCGCCCCGTCGGGGGCGAGGCGGTACAGGCGTACGGCGACGACGGCGAGGGCGAGGACGAGGACGCCCTGGCCGAGCATGAGCAGCCCGAACGCGAAGTCGCCGGGCAGCCGGCCGGAGGAGGCCCAGCCGGGGCGTGACCAGGAGGCGTGGAGCAGCACGGCGGCGAGCAGGGCGAGGGCGGCACCGGGCAGCAGGGTGACGGCGGCCCGGTCGAGGCGGTGGTCGGCCCGGACCTCGGTACGGCCGCGCCGGCAGACGACCCAGGCGACGGCGGCGGCCCCGGCGGCGAGCAGCACCTCCAGGGCCCAGCCGAGGGCTTCGAGGGCCGGGGTGCCGGCGCGGCGGTCGTAGCGGGCGGCGGGTGCGGCGACCGCGGCGGCGACGGTGAGCAGCCCGGCGGCGGTATGCGCGGCACGCAGCCGGGCCACGATCCGCCGCCCGTACCAGAACCCGGGCCGGCCGAGGGCGGGCGCGGGAGCGAACGCGGCGGCGGGGTCGGGGGCGGCGGGCACGGTGGCGGCGGGGTCGGGCCCCGGGGCGGCTGCTCCGGCTGCCTCCTGGGGCGGGGTCTGGGACTCGTACGCGCTCCACGTCCGGTTCGACAGGAACCACAGCAGCCCGGTCAGCGCGGCCGGGACCAGGGCGCCGAGCGCGAGCCGCCGCCCGGGCTGGCCCCACCAGCCGCCGGGCTCCGCGAACCGCAGCCAGGAGCGGGAGGCCGTGCAGGCGGCGTTGCCCGCGCACTGCCAGGCGAGGAGGTCGAGGGCGACCTCGCAGGCGGCCGCGATCAGCAGCAGGGTGAGGCTGAGGGCGAGGAGCCGGACGAGCACCCCGTACGCCCGGACCGCGCGGGGCGGCGGCTCGCCCTCGGGAGCCGGCGGCGCGGCGGGCCGGGCCCAGTGGGCGAGGTTGACCACCATGAAGGGCAGGAGCAGCAGCCACAGGGCGCGGGAGCCGTTGCCGGAGGTGAGCCGGGACCAGCAGTAGGCCTCGACCACGGGCCGGCCGGCGTACCGCTCGGGGTGGGCTTCGGCATCGGCGTCGGCGGCGCGTCGGAACACGGCGGCGGTCGCGTCGCCGGTGACCCGGACCGTGCGCGGGTCGTCGAGCAGTTCCTCGGGGGCAGCGCCGTGGACTCCGTGGACGCGGAGTTCGAGGGCCGGGGGCCGCGGCGGGGTGAGGAGTTCGAGGGCGAGGGGGTGCGGGGGCTGGGGGATGTCCGGCACGGCGGCCTCCGCTCGCGGGGCGGGATCAGCGCAGGTCCTGCATCCAGCATCCCGCGCGCCGAAGCGCACGCATAGCCCCTGTACGGGCGATCCGCGCACGGGCGCACCGCAGGTGCCTGACGGATCCTCAACTACCCTTCGGGCGCAAGCGCCACCCTCCGGCACGCCGCACCCGCACCCGCACCCGCACCCGCACCCGCACCCGCACCCAGGAGTTACCCGCACGGCTCGCCGACTCCGCCCGGTGGGCCTGGACTTCACCGAGACCGCCCCGGTCCGCCTCACCTTCGAGGCCCTGACGATCGCGGACGGGCGCCACCCGGCCGCAGGACCACCCACGGCCCGACGACCGGGCGTCGGACCGGGCGTCAGCCGGGGGTCATGCGCCCGGCTCGCGCCAGACGCCGGTCGCCAGCATGCTCTCGACGGTCTCGGCGTACGGGGCGATGTCCAGGCCCTGCGCGGCGACCCACTCGTCCGAGTAGTACTTGTCGAGGTAGCGGTCGCCCGGGTCGCAGAAGAGGGTGACGACGCTGCCCGTACGCCCCTCGGCCACCATCTCCGAGATGATCTTCAGTGCGCTCCACACGCCCGTACCGGTGGAGCCGCCCGCCTTGCGCCCGATGGCCTGCTCCAGGGCACGGCACGCGGCGATGCTCGCCGCGTCCGGCACCTTCATCATCCGGTCTATGGCGCCCGGCACGAAGCTCGGCTCCATCCGCGGCCGCCCGATGCCCTCGATGCGCGAGCCGCAATCGCTGCTCGCGTGCGGGTCGTTGTTGGTCCAGCCGTCGAAGAAGCAGGAGTTCTCCGGGTCCGGGACGCAGACGCGGGTGTCGTACTGCATGTAGTGGACGTAGCGGGCGATGGTCGCCGAGGTGCCGCCGGTTCCGGCCGTCGCCACGATCCACGCGGGCTCCGGATACCGCTCCAGGCGCAGCTGCTGGTATATCGACTCCGCGATGTTGTTGTTGCCCCGCCAGTCCGTCGCCCGCTCCGCGTAGGTGAACTGGTCCATGTAGTGGCCGCCGGTGCGGGCTGCGAGGTCCGCCGACTCCTCGTACATCTTCATCGGGTCGTCCACGAAGTGGCATTCGCCGCCGTGGAATTCGATCAGCCGGCACTTCTCCCGGCTGGTCGTGCGCGGCATGACCGCGATGAACGGGACGCCGATCAGCTTGGCGAAGTACGCCTCGGAGACGGCCGTCGAGCCGGACGAGGCCTCGATGACGGGGCGGCCGGGGCGGATCCAGCCGTTGCAGAGGGCGTACAGGAACAGCGAGCGCGCGAGGCGGTGCTTGAGGGAGCCGGTGGGGTGCGTGGACTCGTCCTTGAGGTAGAGGTCGATGCCCCATTCCTCGGGGAGCGGGAAGCGCAGCAGGTGGGTGTCGGCGGAGCGGTTCGCGTCGGCCTGCACCTTGCGGACGGCTTCTTTCAGCCAGGAGCGGTACTCCGCGTCGCTGCGGTCGACGTCAATCGTCGTAGCCGTCGTACCGGAGGTACGGGTGGTGCTCATGCGCCTTGCTCCTTCGTGCGTTCCTTGCCCCCTGCTTTCGCAATGTACCTCTCCCACCTGCACAAACAGTCGCTTTGAGTATCTATGCGGATCGCTTTCGATCGCGTTCGGTTGCATCGCCGGGCACCGTGGGTGACCCTGGTGGGGCATTACCGAGGGTGCAGCACCCGTAACACTCATGTCGGGGAGTCGCAGCCGTGATAAGTCACTCACGCAGGCACTGCGTAGTCGAACTGCAGGCCTTGCCGTCCCGGATCGGCCAGATCCGGAGGATCGTTTCCGCGCAATTGCGCCACTGGCAACTGGATCCGCTCATAGACCGGGCTGCGCTCGGTGTGACGGAGCTCCTCAGCAACGTCCACCGGCACGCGCAGCCGGACAAGAGATGCACGGTCGAGATCGAGCTGCGGCTGGGGCGGCTCACGGTCTCGGTGTACGACAGCGATCCGCGGCTCCCCGTCCGCCGGGCGGCGTTCGCGGAGCCACCGGACGCACGGCACGCAGCCCAGAACGCCCCCGACACCCCGAACGGGCGCGACCTGGCACACCTGCGGGACCTGGCGCACCTGCCTGACCTGCCGGGCCTGCTCGACACCCTGGAGACCTGCGGGCGCGGCCTCGCCCTCGTCGAGGCGGTCAGCGAGGCCTGGGGGGCCCGGCCCCAGGGGGACGGCCCCGGCAAGGTGGTGTGGTTCTCGCTCCGGGCCGCCCCCGCGACGCCGACCCGCCCGCGCCCCGTACGCAGCCGTTCCACGCCCGTACGAGAGCCCGCCCCGGCCGTGTCCCTCGCCGTGGTCCCGGACCCCGAACCGGTGGGCCTGTCGGCGGCCGCCACCACCGCGATCAGGCCCGGCTGACACCCCCGCCGCCCTGCTCCCTGACCGGGAGCCCGACAGCAGCGGCGGCACGGCGGCCCAGGGGGCTCGGGGCGGCACAGCACGCCCCCGCCCCCACCGGCCCGCCCCCGGCCGCGCGGCACCCCCGGCGCCCCGGCGGCCCCAGCGCCCGGCGGCCCTGGCGCCCCGGCTACGCGGCGGCCCCGAGCGCCCCCAGCGGGTCGTCCAGCACCGGCTGCCAGGCCAGCTCCGCCGCCCCCACCAGGCTGTTGTGGTCCAGCGTGCACGGCAGGATCGGCACTCCCCCGCTGCGCCCCCACAGGCTCCGGTCGGCGACCACGGCCCGCAGCCGCTCCGGGTCCGCGTAGAGCAGCTCCCGGTGCAGCCCGCCCAGGATGATCCGGTCCGGGTTCAGGATGTTCACCAGGCCCGCGAGGCCCAGGCCGAGCCGGTCGATGAGCTCCTCCGCAGCCGCCCGTACCGCGGGCTGCGCGTACTCCTCGCGCAGCAGGTCGCGGGCCTGCTGCAGCAGCGACACCTCCGGCCCCGGCGTACGGCCCGCCGCCGTGAGGAACGCCAGCGGGTCCGCCTCCACGTCCAGGCAGCCGCGGCCGCCGCAGTGGCAGGCCCGCCCCTCCGGGTTGACGGTCAGGTGGCCGACCTCCAGGGCCAGGCCGGAACTCCCGCTGTGCAGACGGCCGTCCAGGACGAGCGCCCCGCCCACCCCGCGGTGCCCGGTCGCCACGCACAGCAGGTGCTGGGCGCTGCGGCCCGCGCCGTGCCGGTGCTCGGCCAGCGCGGCGAGGTTGACGTCGTTGCCGGCCAGGGCCGGGCCGTCGATGCCGGCGGCCTTCACGCACTGCTCGAAGATGGCCCGTACCGGAGAACCTGCCGGCCAGGCCAGGTGCAGCGGGTTGAGCGCCGTACCGTCCGGCTCGGCGACGGCCGACGGAACCGCGAGCCCGGCGCCGATGCAGCGGCGCCCGGTCTCGGCGAGCAGCGCGGTGCCGGCTTCCACGACCGCGCCCAGCACCTGCGCCGGATCCTCCGACACGGTGATCTTGCCGGGGGCGGTGGCCACGATCCGGCCGCCGAGACCGACGAGGGCGGCCCGGAAGCCGTCCGGGTGCACCTGTGCGGCCAGGGCGACGGGGCCGTTCTCGTCGATGGCGAGCCGGTGCGAGGGACGCCCCTGGGCGCCGCCCGCCCGGCCGGGGCTGGAGTCGACGCGGATCAGCCCGAGCGCCTCCAGTTCGGCCGCGACGGCCCCCGCGGTGGCGCGGGTGACGCCGAGCTCGGCCGTCAGGACCGCTCGGGTCGGGGCCCGACCGGTGTGGACGAGCTCCAGTGCCGGGCCGAGGGCGCCGCGGCCGCGCTCCAGCCTGGTCTTCGCCGATGCCGCGGCTGCCGTGGACGCCGTCGTCCCGTCCCCCACCCGCCGCGGGGCCCCGTTGCCGTTCATGACAGCGATCCTCGCATGATCCGCGGGCTGCGCGGCGCCGCCGGTCGATCACCGGTCGATCACCGGTCGGTCCCGGCCACAGGCCGACCGGTACCCGGTACGCCGCCCGTCAGTCCGGGGGCAGCTCCAGCCCGCCGACCCGCAGCGTGATGTTCAGCCTCCCGGTCAGCCCGAGCCAGGGCGGGGAGGTCCCGGGCAGTACCTTCGGCACCCCGTGGTAGGCCGTCCTGGCCGGGCCGCCGAAGACGAACAGGTCCCCGCTGCACAGCCGTACGTCCTGGTAGGGGCGGCCCCGCGACTCCGTGTTGCCGAAGCGGAAGACGCACGTGTCGCCGAGGCTGAGGGAGACGACGGGCGCCGGGGACTTCTCCTCGGCGTCGCGGTGCATGCCCATGTGCGCGTCCCCGCCGTAGAAGTTGATCAGCGCAATGTCATAGGCGGCACCCGCCGGAAGCCCACCCCGTCCGGCACCGTACGCAGCGAGCACCGCCTCCCGCCCCAGCTCGGCCAGCCAGTCGGGCATCGGCTTGACGGGGGCTCCGTCCCCGTCGACGGCGGTGCGGGCGTACCCGTACGGATACCAGTGCAGGCCCAGGCACACCTGGCGGGCGGTCATCGTCCCGCCGCCCGGCGTCCGGACCGTGCGCAGGCCGGCGGGCGGGCGCGCCCACACCCGGCACGCGGCCAGCAGCTCCCGCTGGCGCTCCGGGCCGAGCCAGCCGGGCACGTGCACCGCGCCGGGGGCGATCTCGGCCCGCTCGCGCGGGAAGAGTTCCCCGTTCATGGCCCCATTGTCCCGGCTCGGCTGGGACACTGCCCGCATGAAGATCACCGAATACGTCGAGACCCTGGAGCGGGAAGGCGAGCTGCTCGCCGAGACGGCCGAACGGGCCGGCATGGACACCATCGTTCCCAGCTGCCCCACCTGGCGCATCACCGATCTGCTGCGGCACACGGGGGCGGTGCACCGGTGGGCGGCCTCGTTCGTCCAGGACGCGGTCGTGGAGCCGACCCCGATCCCCGACGGGCCCGAGCTCGTCGGCGCCGAGCTGCTGGCCTGGTTCCGGGAGGGGCACGCGGCGCTGGTCCGGACGCTGACCGAGGCGCCGGCCGACGTGCAGTGCTGGACGTTCCTGCCGACGGCCCCGCCGTCGCCGCTGGCGTTCTGGGCGCGGCGGCAGGCGCACGAGACGACCGTCCACCGCATGGACGCGGAGACGGCGCTCGGCACGGCCTTCGCCCCGGTGGCCCCGGAGTTCGCCGAGGACGGCGTGGACGAGCTGCTGACCGGCTTCCACGCGCGGCCGCGCAGCCGGGTGCGGACCGAGCAGCCGCAGGTGCTGCGGATCCGGGCCGCCGACACGGGCGCGGTGTGGAGCGTGCACCTGTCGCAGGAGCCGCCCCGCGCGGTGCTCGGCGACGCGGGCCCGGCGGACTGCGAGGTGACGGGCGAGGCGGCCTGGCTGTACGCGGCCCTGTGGAACCGCCTCCCGCTGACCGGCCCCGGCGTGACGGGCGACGAGGCGCTGGCCCGCCTCTGGGCGGAGACGGCCGGCATCTGACACACCTGTCCGACGGCACGGCAACGAGGCGGCGAGGCGGCGAGGCGGCGACGAAAAGACACCTTGTAACGATGTGCGACCCACACGACACTGCACGTATGGACCAGCACACGGGACGGCGTACGCAGGCAGACCGCGACGCGATCACCATCGAGATCGGCTACGCCTTCGTCAGCGCGTGCTTCGCCGCCGCCCTGGTGTTGGGCGCTGTGTACGGACCCGCCCTGGCCTTCGACCTCTCCCCCACCGCCGAGAGGGCCCTGGCCGTGGCGGGCTGGCTGCTGGCCGCGGTGGTGTTCGTACTCCGCGTCACCCACCTGCTGTGGCGCTTCGCCCGCCGCCCGGAGAACGACGGCCGATGACCCGGGCGCAGCCGCCCCCGACGGGGGCGGCTGCGTTCATGCAGCGGCCAGCCCGACCCCGTGGGCCAGTTGCCCGGCCGCATGCGAGAAGAACGCCTCGCGCTCCTCGACGACCCGGTTGAACTGGCCGAACAGTTCGAAGGAGACCAGCCCGGCCAGCTGCGCCCAGGCGGCGACCAGAGCGGCCGTACGAGGGCGAGCAGTACCTGGTGTCGGCGCGCGGCCACTCCCAGTGGGTCCGCAACATGCGGGTGGCGGGCGGCGGCGAACTGCGCGTGGGGCGCAAGGTCCGCATGTTCACGGTCACCGAACTCACCGACCCGGCGGAGAAGGCCCGCGTGCTGCGCGCCTACCTGAAGCGGTGGGGCTGGGAGGTCAACGCCTTCTTCAAGGGCGTCACCGCGGACTCCCCCGAAGCCGAACTCCAGGCAGCCTCAGCCGACCACCCCGTCTTCCGCCTGACCTCGTCCCGCTGACCCGGCACACCACCCCGGCCACGCCGACCGGCGCCACGCTGGGTGCCGACACAGCCGGCCGCGTCGGCTTGTCGCTGCGGCAGGACACTCTCCGGCCATGAGCCGCCAACTCGGCCGCGTCAGAGCGCTTTCCCCCGGGTCGGCGACTGGGCCGCGGCGAACAGCGTCGAACTGGCCGGCACACCCGCCAACGGCTCGTGGCTGAACCGCAATCGAGGCCCGGTTCACCGCCCTGCGCTAGTTCGCGCTGTACGGCGCCGGCCATCCCGGCCACAAGGAGCAGGGCAGCATGACCCGTCGCTGCACCATCTGGCGGACAAGCACGCCGCCGACGAACGGCTACGGGCCGGGCCGCAGAGGCCCAAGCGGGCCCACGCCGACGATCGAGCGGGCCCGTAGCGGCCGAAAGGCCGAGCCTGCCCGCAATGGCGCCCGGCCCGGGCCGGCCCCAGCGGCCACCGGGCCACGGCCAGGCCCCAACTGCCGCCGGGACCGGGCCAGTCCCCGGCGGTCGCTAGGGGCGGGCCGGGCCCGTCAGCGGCCGACAGTGTCAGGCGGGGTCAGCGGGGCTGGGGCGGGCGGGGGTGCCTGTTGTCCAGGGCGTGGAGGGCCCTGCGGGCCAGGGGGTACCTGCGGACCACGTCGGCCAGCGCCGTCGCGCCCCGCGTGATCCGGGCGAACGCGCGCCACGCCGGGCGGAAGCCCGTGACCGCCGCGTGCATCAGCCCCGGCTTCGCCTCGAAAACGGTCAGCATCCGCTTGCCGACGGCCATCTCCACGCCCAGCCCGGCCTTGATGGCGAAGGCGTAGTTCAGGGCCTGGCGCCGCGCGTCCACCGCGTCCGGCGCCTCGGCGATCTTCACCGCCCATTCCCCGGCCAGCCGGCCCGAGCGCAGCGCGTACGAGATGCCCTCCCGGGTCCACGGCTCCAGCAGCCCGGCGGCGTCGCCCGCCACCAGCACCCGGCCGCGCGACAGCGGCGAATCCGGCTTGCGGCAGCGCGTCAGGTGCCCGGAGGACACGGACGGCTCGAAGCCGGCGAGCCCCAGGCGGGCGATGAAGTCCTCCAGGTACTGCTTGGTGGCGGCGCCTTCGCCCTTCGCCGAGATGACGCCGACCGTGAGCGTGTCGCCCTTGGGGAAGACCCAGCCGTAACTGCCGGGCAACGGTCCCCAGTCGAGGAGGATGCGGCCCTTCCAGTCCTCGGCCACCGTCTGCGGAACCGGGATCTCCGCCTCCAGGCCGAGGTCCACCTGGTCCATTTCGACGCCGACGTGCGCGCCGATCCGGCTGGCGCTGCCGTCCGCGCCGACCACGGCCCGGGCCAGGAGCGTCTCGCCGTCCGCGAGCACCACGGCGACCGTGCGCCGGTCCGGCACTGCCGCCCCGTGCTGCTCGACGCGGGCGACGGCCGTGCCCGTACGCACCGTCGCGCCCGCCTTTTCCGCCTCAGCGACCAGCCCGGCGTCGAACTCCGGCCGGTTGATGAGCCCGAACAGCATGTGCTTCGACCGGCGCGTGCGGGTCAGCTTGCCGTTCAAGGTGAACGTGACCGCGTGGATCCGGTCCTTCAGTGGCAGTTGGAAGCCGGGTGGCAGGGCGTCACGCGACGGCCCGATGATCCCGCCGCCGCACGTCTTGTACCGGGGCAGCTCGGCCTTCTCGAGCAGCAGCACCCGCCGCCCCGCGCTCGCTGCCGCATGGGCCGCCGAGGCGCCGGCCGGCCCGGCGCCGACCACGACCACGTCCCACACTTCGCCGGTCCCCCCGGCCACCATGTCCCCCGCCCCCTCAGCGGACTGCCCTGCTGCGTCGCGTACGTCGTCGTCGCTGCTCACGATGTGCTGCTGCTCCTGATCATGGGTTGCTCCGATGCCGGGGAAATCCTACGGCGCGTGTCCGGCCCGCCCTGCTGTGCGAGGATCGGACTGCCCTGCGCCGTGCCCGGCCGCCGAACCCGGAGGACCGGATCCGGCACACGCCCACCAGGTGGATGCCGGCAGGCGTACACGTGACACAACGTCGCACCCAGGAGGAGCGTGCCCATGTCCCAGAATCCGATCGCCGAGACCATCGCCTCGCTGATGCCCCGCGCCAAGCAGGAGCTGACGGAGCTGGTGGCTTTCCAGTCGGTGGCGGACTGGGCGCAGTTCCCCCGGAGCGAGTGCGAGGGGGCGGCGAACTGGGTGGCCGACGCGCTGCGCGCCGAGGGCTTCCAGGACGTGGCCCTGCTCGACACCCCCGACGGCACCCAGTCGGTGTACGGCTTCCTGCCCGGCCCGGAGGGCGCGCCGACCGTGCTGCTGTACGCGCACTACGACGTGCAGCCCCCGCTGGACGACGACGCCTGGACGTCTCCCGCCTTCGAGCTGACCGAGCGGGACGGCCGCTGGTACGGCCGGGGCACCGCGGACTGCAAGGGCGGTTTCATCATGCACCTGCTCGCGCTGCGCGCGCTGAAGGCCAACGGCGGCATCCCCGTGAGCGTGAAGGTGATCGTCGAGGGCTCGGAGGAGCAGGGCACCGGCGGCCTCCAGCAGTACGCGGAGGCGAACCCGGAGCTGCTGGCCGCGGACACCATCGTCATCGGCGACGCGGGCAACTTCCGCCTGGGCCTGCCGACGGTGACGGCCACGCTGCGCGGCATGTGCCTGCTGAAGGTGAAGATCGACACGCTGGGCGGCAACCTGCACTCCGGTCTGTTCGGCGGCGTCGCCCCCGACGCCCTGGCCGCGCTGATCCGGCTGCTGGACTCGCTGCGCGCGCAGGACGGCTCGACGACCGTGGACGGCCTGGCCTCGGACGCGGTGTGGGAGGGCCTGCAGTACCCGGAGGAGGACTTCCGTGCCGACGCGAAGGTGCTGGACGGCGTCGAGCTGATCGGCGAGGGCACGATCGCGGACCGCCTGTGGGCCCGCCCCGCCGTCACCGTGCTCGGCATCGACTGCCCGCCGGTGGTCGGCGCCACCCCGTCGGTGCACGCGAGCGCGTCGGCGCTGATCAGCCTGCGCGTGCCGCCGGGCGTGGACACCTCCGAGGCCATCAAGCTGCTGGAGGCGCACCTGATGGCGCACACCCCGTGGAAGGCCCGCCTGGAGCTCGAGGTGGTCGGCCAGGGCCAGCCGTTCCAGGCGGACACGACCAGCCCGGCATACGCCTCCATGGCCGCTGCCATGCAGGTCGCGTACCCCGGCCAGGAGATGCAGGTCAGCGGCATGGGCGGCTCGATCCCCCTGTGCAACACGCTGACGTCGCTCTACCCCGAGGCGGAGATGCTGCTGATCGGCCTGAGCGAGCCGGAGGCACAGATCCACGCGGTAAACGAGAGCGTCTCCCCGGAGGAGCTGGAACGCATCGCCGTCGCCGAGGCCCACTTCCTCGTCAACTACGCCGTCTCCAAGCGCGCCTGACCACCCGGGCGGCCCGGCCCCGGCCGGGCCGCTTGCGCCACGGGCGAACTCCGCTCCCGGTGAAACCCGTTCCCCACCCGCCCGGGCCCGCCGTACGTTCGGCGCATGGACCTCATCGAGCTGACCGAACAACTCCACATGCTCCGCTTCCCGATCGGCCAGGCGTACCTGTGGCGGGACGCCGACGACTCCCTGACCCTCGTCGACGCAGGCCACACCACATCCGCCCCGGCGATCGAGGAGGCGATCCGCTCTCTCGGCCACACCCCGAACCAACTGGTCCGGATCGTCCTGACCCACTGCCACCGCGACCACGTCGGCGCAGCGGACGAACTCGCCGGGCGCTGGGGCGCGCAGGTGCTGGCCCACCGCCTGGACGCCCCGGTGATCCGGGGCGAACAACCCGTTCCGGAGCCGGTGCTGCTGGACTGGGAGATCCCGCTGTACGAGCACGGCCTCACGGTCCCCGAGGCTCCGCCGACACGAGTCGACCGCGAGGTGGAGGACGGCGACGTACTCCCGTTCGGCGACGGCGCGGTGGTGGTCCACGCCCCCGGTCACACACCGGGCAGCATCGGCATCCACCTGCCCCGCCACGGCGTGCTGTTCACGGGCGACTGCGTCGCCGGCGTCGGCCAGGTGATGCTCGGCGTGTTCAACGTGGACCGCGAGCAGGCCCAGGCGTCTTTCCGCCGCTTGGCGGCACTGGCCCCGACGGTGGCCTGCTTCGGCCACGGAGACCCCCTGACCAAGGACACAGCGTCCGTCCTCCAGGCAGCAACCACGTCCGAGCCGCTCCTCCCCTGACTCCGGCGACACCCCCCGGCCCCGGCCGCCCGCCGCGGGCAGGCGCTGGTGGTCCTGCGTACGCAGCGCCCCTGCCGGCCGCAGCACGCCCCTGCATCTCTGATGACCCCGCCCCCGAACCGGTCCCCCTGACCGTTCCTCCGGGGCTTCCCGGCTGTCTGTTGGCGTTCCGGGGCGGGTCGGTCGGTCAAGGGTGGCCGAAGGCCATCGCGCAAGCGACGCGACCGGAGGGAGCGCCCTTGAGGGACCGGCCCGCCCCGGAAGGACAATGGGCGGCCGGGAAACCCAGCTCCCATCCGCCGCCGCCCAGCCCCGCCCCCGAACCGAGGCGGAACCAGCCGCCGAACCAAGGCGGAACCAGCCTGCGAACCAAGACTCAGCCCACCCCCCGAACCAAGACTCAGCCCACCCCCCGAACCACTAGCAACCACCCCCGAACCAAGACCCAACCGGCCCCCCTGAACCAAGACCAACCCGACCCCCTGAACCAAGACCCAGCCCGACCCCCTGAACCAAGACCCAGCCCGACCCCCCGCAGCTACCCCACAGGCCGCCCCGCCTCCAGATACAACGCCCGCCCCCGCTCCCGCGCCCGCAACGCCCACCGCAGCCGCTCGTACCGCACCGGCGGCAGCAGCTCCGCCGCCTCCGCCTCCGTCACGAACCGCCAGGCCCGCAACTCCGGCCCCGGGAGCCGCAGTCGGGCCGCCGCCTCGGCGTCGAGGCGGCCCCCGTCGAAGAGCAGCCGGAGCCCGCCGTACGCCGGTCGCACCGGCGGCTCCCAGTCCACCACCAGCAGCCCGGGCAAACCATCCATCTCGATGCCGAGTTCCTCGGCGACTTCCCGGACCCCCGCCCGTGCCGGCGCCTCGCCCGCCTCGACGACCCCGCCCGGGAACTCCCAGCCCGCCTTGTACGTCGGGTCGACCAACAACACCCGGTCCTCGTCGTCGAACAGCAGCACCCCGGCCGCCACCGTCTCCCGTGTCGGCTCCGGGGTCTGCACGATGTCGCAGACCCCGGCCGCCTCCGTGCGCACGGCCTCGGCGATCCGCTCCGCCGTCTCCCGTACGCTCAGCCCGCCGTTGTCGACGACGTGCGCGTCGGCCGTGAGCCAGCCCAGCGCCTGCCGGTAGGCCGGGATGTGGTCGTACGACCACTGTCGCACCCGCAGGTCCACCTCGTGCGGCTCCCCGGGCTCCTGACGGGACGCGATCCGCTGCCGCAGGATCGTTTCCGCCGGCGCCAGCAGCACGTGCCGCACCGGGATCCGCCGCGCCGCCAGCCCGCCGAATATCTCGTCCCGGTACTCCTGCCGCAGCAGCGTCATCGGTACGACGAGCACCCCGCCCACCTCGGCGAGCATCGCGGCGGCCGTGTCCACCACCAGGCGGCGCCAGCTCGGCAGGTCCTGGTAGTCGCTCACCTCCGCGAGGCGTTTGCGCGGCAGCAGCCTGCGCAGTGCGTCGCCGACGAGTTCAGGGTCGTACAGGGTGCTGTCCGGCAGGATGCCGGTCAGTTCGCGGGCCGTGCTGGTCTTCCCGGCGCTGAATGTGCCGTTGATCCAGACAATCACGTCTATCCCTCTCCCCAGGGCTCGTCCGAAGCCCCCTGTGGCTTGCCCAGACCACCCTGCCACGGAAACCCGCGCACCGGCGCAGTGCCTGTCCTCAGAGGAGGCGGCGGCCCGGGCACACGGGGCGCTGCTCGTCAACGGATCCAGCACCGAGGACCCTGACCGGGAGCGGGAGTTGGCGCCGACGCCGGCGCTGTGCGCCCGCCGACGCCCGCGGCGGCGTCGCCCAACGCCCCGTCGGCGCGTGGCCTCCCTCAGGCGCCGGCCGTCAGCGTCGCCGACCGGCGCGGGATCGCGAAGGCGTCCAGCTCGGCGCGGGTCAGGCCGGTCAGGGCGGTGACCTCGTCGGTGCCGACGGCCCCGCAGTCCAGGCCGCGGACGAGGTACCCGGCCAGGGCTTTCGCGGTGGCGGGCTCGTCCATCACATCACCCTCGATCTTGGCGACGTACGCCTTGAGCCGCGCGGCCGCCGCTTCGAGGCCCTCCCGGTAGAAGGCGAACACGGCCGCGTAGCGGGTCGGCAGGTGGCCCGGGTGCATGTCCCAGCCCTGGTAGTAGGCGCGGGCCAGGGCCCGTCGGGTAAGGCCGTAGTGCAGCTTCCAGGCCTCGTGGACCTGCTCGGTGGTGCCGACCGGCTTGACGTTGGTCGAGCCGTCGGACACGCGTACGCCGGTGCCCGCGGCGGCGACCTGCATGATCGCCTTGGCGTGGTCGGCCGCCGGGTGGTCGCTGGACTGGTAGGCGGCGGACACCCCGACGCAGGCGCTGTAGTCGAAGGTGCCGTAGTGCAGGCCCGTGGCGCGGCCCTTGGCGGCCTCGATCATCCGGGCCACGGTGGCGGTGCCGTCGGAGGCGAGGATGGCCTGGCTGGTCTCGATCTGGATCTCGAAGCCGATCCGGCCCGGGCGCAGGCCGCGGGTGGACTCGAAGGCCTCGAGCAGCTTGACGAAGGCGCTGACCTGCTCGGCGTACGTGACCTTCGGGAGGGTGAGGACGAGGCCCTCGGGGAGGCCGCCGTGCTCCAGGAGCCCGGAGAGGAAGACGTCGGTGGTGCGGATGCCGCGGTCGCGGACGTTGGACTCCATGCACTTCATGCGGATGCCCATGTACGGGGCGTTGGTGCCGTTGGAGAAGGCTTCGGAGACGAGCCGGGCGGCGCGGGCGGCGGCCTGGTCCTCCTCCTCGTCGGAGCGGACCCCGAAGCCGTCCTCGAAGTCGACGCGGAGGTCCTCGACGGGCTCGCGCCGGAGCTTGGCGCGTACCCGCTCGTAGACGGGGCCGGCGAGCTCGTCGCCGATGCCGAGGACCTTGGCGAAGGTGGCTGCGTCCGGGGCGTGCTCGTCGAGGGCGGCGAGGGCCTGATCGCCCCAGGAGCGGATGGTGTCCGCGGCGAAGACGTCGCCGGGTACGTAGACGGTGTGGACGGGCTGGCGGGTGCCGGGGTCGCCCGGGTAGTGGCGCGCGAGTTCCGCGTCCACCGGGGCGAGGGAGGCGCTGATGCCCTCGCTGACCGCGCCTGCGAGGCTCGTCGCCACCTTCTCCTGCTGACCCATACCCACACTCTCCTCTTTCCGCTTCACGGAATCATAGATCCGCATAGCAGAATTTAGTCACGGGGTTCCGCTCCGTCAATGGTCCCGCCGGCCGGCTGCGGAAACGACTCGGGGCCGTGCGGTGAACACACCACACGGCCCCGTGACGGAGAGAAGCGCAGGTCAGCCCTTGCGCGCCTGGATCTCCTGGGTCAGCTGCGGGACGACCTCGAAGAGGTCGCCGACGACGCCGTAGTCGACGAGCTCGAAGATCGGGGCCTCGGCGTCCTTGTTGATGGCCACGATGGTCTTCGAGGTCTGCATGCCGGCCCGGTGCTGGATCGCGCCGGAGATGCCGGTGGCGATGTACAGCTGCGGGGAGACCGACTTGCCGGTCTGGCCGACCTGGTTGGTGTGCGGGTACCAGCCGGCGTCGACGGCGGCGCGGGAGGCGCCGACGGCGGCACCGAGGGAGTCGGCCAGCGCCTCGATGATCGCGAAGTTCTCGGCGCCGTTGACGCCGCGGCCGCCGGAGACCACGATCGCGGCCTCGGTCAGCTCGGGGCGGCCGGTCGACTCGCGCGGGGTGCGCGAGGTGACCTTGGTGCCGGTGGCCAGGGCGCCGAAGGTGACGGCGAGCGCCTCGACGGTGCCGGCGGCCGGGGCGGCCTCGACCGGAGCCGAGTTCGGCTTGACGGTGATGACCGGGGTGCCCTTGGAAACACGGGACTTGGTGGTGAAGGACGCGGCGAACGCGGACTGCGTCGCGACCGGACCCTCGTCACCGGCCTCCAGGTCGACGGCGTCGGTGATGATGCCGGAACCGATGCGGACGGCGAGGCGGGCCGCGATCTCCTTGCCCTCGGCGGAGGACGGGACGAGCACGGCGGCCGGGGAGACCGCGTCGTAGGCGGCCTGCAGCGCGTCCACCTTCGGTACGACGAGGTACTCGGCGAACTCGGGGGCGTCGGCGGTGAGGACCTTGACCGCGCCGTGCTCGGCGAGCGCGGCGGCGGTGTTCTCGGCACCGGCGCCGAGGGCGACGGCGACGGGCTCGCCGATGCGGCGGGCCAGGGTCAGCAGCTCGAGGGTGGGCTTGCGGACGGCGCCGTCCACGTGGTCGACGTAGACGAGGACTTCAGCCATGGGGATGCTCCTGCGAATGCGAAGTAGTCAGGGGGCGATGTGGAAGGTGCTGGCTGAAGCTCTTAGATGAACTTCTGGCCGGCCAGGAACTCGGCCAGCTGCTTGCCGCCCTCGCCCTCGTCCTTGACGATCGTGCCGGCGGTGCGCGCCGGACGCTGCGCCGCGGAGTCCACCGCGGTCCAGGCGCCCTCCAGGCCGACCTCCTCCGCCTCGATCTCGAGGTCGGACAGGTTCCAGGACTCCACCGGCTTCTTCTTGGCGGCCATGATGCCCTTGAAGGACGGGTAGCGGGCCTCGCCCGACTGGTCCGTCACGGAGACGACCGCCGGGAGGGAGGCCTCGAGCTGCTCGCTCGCGGTGTCGCCGTCGCGGCGGCCCGTCACGGTGCCGTCCTCGACCTTGACCTCGGAGAGCAGGGTGACCTGCGGGACGCCCAGGCGCTCGGCCAGGATCGCCGGGAGGACACCCATGGTGCCGTCGGTCGACGCCATGCCCGTGATGACCAGGTCGTAACCGGCCTTCTCGACGGCCTTGGCCAGCACCAGGGAGGTGCCGATGACGTCGGTGCCGTGCAGGTCGTCGTCCTCGACGTGGATGGCCTTGTCGGCACCCATGGACAGCGCCTTGCGCAGGGCGTCCTTGGCGTCCTCCGGGCCCACCGTCAGGACGGTGATCTCGGCGTCGTCGGCGTCCTCGGCGATCTGCAGCGCCTGCTCGACGGCGTACTCGTCGAGCTCCGACAGCAGACCGTCGACGTCGTCGCGGTCCACCGTCAGGTCATCGGCGAAGTGCCGGTCGCCAGTGGCGTCGGGCACGTACTTCACACAGACAACGATCCTCAGGCTCACGCCGGCTCTCCTACCGCATCGTCTTGTTTCTGATACCGCCTTATGCAGGCAGCATAGGCGCCTTGTCGGGCGGATCCCGGTCGGGGCGGCCCGCGCTCCGATCAGAATGTTACTCGCCAGTACACCGCGGGTCTCCCCCGGAGGCAAGGCCGCTGAACTGTGATCTGTCCAACGCCGCCCCAACCCGCCCCAGCAGGGACGATTCAGTCACGCAACGCGTTGAATCGCCCCTGGTGGTACAGCAGCGGACGACCCTGCCCCGTCGGGTCCCCGACCACGGCCTCCGCGATGATCACCCGGTGCTCGCCGGCCGGCACCCGTGCCACCACCCGGCACACCAGCCACGCCAGCACGCCGTCCAGCAGCGGAACCCCGTGCGGGCCCCGCGACCAGCCGGTGCCCGGACCGAACCGGTCCGCTCCGCTACGGGCGAACAGCCCCGCCAGCTCCTGCTGGTGCTCGCCGAGTATGTGCACGCCGAGATGGTCGCAGTCGCGCAGGGCGGGCCAGGTGGAGGAGCCGGTACCGGTGGTGAACGACAGCAGCGGCGGATCGGCGGAGACCGAGTTGAGCGAGGTCGCGGTGAACCCGACCGGCCGGTCGCCGTCCACGGAAGTGATCACGGCGACGCCCGCGGCGTGCTGCCTGAAGACCGAGCGCAGCAGCTCGGGCGAGCCGGGCCGGGCCGAGGCGAACGGGCCGACCGGTCCGGCAGGTCCGGCAGGTCCGGCAGGTCCGGCAGGTTCAGCCGGCCCGCGCCGGGCGGCCGCGTCGGCCGGGCCGGGCTGTGCGGGCACAGCGGGCGGCGGGGGCGGGCCGGGCCGCAGGGAGGCCGCGGACCGGGTGGGCGGGGCGGACTGGGCCGTGGAGGCCGTGGAGGCCGTCATCGGGGGGCCTTCCTTCTGTTCTGCCGCAGGGCGGCGGGCGCGAGCGCGTCGGTCATCGGGTCAGGGCGGGGTCGTTCAGTGATCCCGACAGCGCGCACTCGCATGACGGACGAGGTCCACATGGACGCGCCCGTACAGAAGGAGTTCGTACCGCATGCCGCCAGCCTGGCGATCTCCGCTGTACACAGTCAAGCGGCGGCGGGCAGATGCGAGGCGCGTCACGCTGTGTGCGGGCGCACGTACCGGCGCGCCCGTCACACCGCGGCGCCCAGAGCGGCGATCACATCGGCCTTGCGCGGCATACCCGCGGCGCGCCGGACGATCCGGCCGCCCGCGTCCAGGACGAGTACGGTCGGGGTCTTCTCGATGCCCAGGGCGCGGACCAGGTCCAGGTTCCGCTCGGCGTCGATCTCGATGTGCGCGACGCCGTCGACCATGGCAGCCACCTCCGCCAGGATCCGTCGGGTCGCCCGGCAGGGCTGGCAGAAGGCGCTGGAGAACTGCACCAGGCTCGCCCGCTCCCCCGGCTCCGCACCCAGCCGTGCGGCGTCCAGCCGCCCGGCGCCCGCCCCCTGCCCCGCCGCGTCTCCGTGCACTCCCGCTCCCACTCCCACTCCCACTCCCACTCCCACCACCGTCACCGCGTCCGTGTCCGAGTCCGCGTCCACGTCCGCGTCCACGTACTTCCGTCTGTCCGGGCGTCCGCCCGCCGTCACCGGCGGACACCGCGTCCCGCATCATTGAAGTACGTTCGTACGGCGATCCGAGCGCCCGTGGCATGCCCCGCATTCCCCGGGCGATTCCCCGCGTGACGAGAATCTCCCCGGGGACGGGCGTCTGGGCTGGCCAGCAGCCCTGGAATACGGCACGATCCCCAGTGGCCGCGTACCTACGCAGCCGTAACTTACGGCCGGGAGAACCTCCCCGGGCAGAAAGCGGGGTCTCCCCCTCATGGCTGAGCTCGTCTACCCCCCGGTGATCGGCGCCGCGCACGCGCTGTTCCGGGCGCTGGACATCCGGATCGACATGAAGGGTGCCGAGAACATCCCGCGCAAGGGCGGAGCGGTCCTGGTGTCGAACCACATCGGCTACCTGGACTTCATCTTCACCGGGCTGACGGCGCGGCCGCAGAAGCGCCTGGTGCGGTTCATGGCGAAGGAGTCGGTGTTCCGCCACAAGGTGTCGGGACCGCTGATGCGCGCCATGAAGCACATCCCGGTGGACCGGGCCCAGGGTGAGACCGCCTACCGGCACGCGCTCGACTCGCTGCGTTCCGGCGAGATCATCGGGGTGTTCCCGGAGGCGACGATCTCCCAGTCCTTCACGCTCAAGAGCTTCAAGTCGGGTGCCGCGCGGATGGCGCAGGAGGCGGGGGTCCCGCTGATCCCGGTGGCCCTGTGGGGTACGCAGCGGCTGTGGACCAAGGGCAGGCCGCGCGACCTGAAGCGCAGCCACGTCCCGGTGACGCTGCGGGTCGGCGAGCCGATCGAGGCGCCGGCCGACCAGTACGCCGGGGCGATCACGCGGCGGCTGCGGGAGCGCGTGCAGGAGCTGCTGGAGGCCGCGCAGCGCGCCTACCCGGTGGACGGGAAGGACGCCGAGGGCGCCTGGTGGCAGCCGGCGCACCTGGGCGGCTCGGCGCCGACGCCGGCCCAGGTCAAGGAAGCGGGCTGATCCGGTACCACCGGGTCGGGTGAAATCTCGGGCCCGTGCGGCCCCGCCCCCGTGGCGGGACCGCACGGGCTTTCGCATGCCGTCCGGCGGCCGCTACCGCGCGGCGTCGGACGCCTCCGCCGAACCCACAGCCTCCCCCGCCTCCCCCGCCTTCACTGCCCCTGCCACCCCCGCTGCCTCCGCCGCGTCTGCCGCCTCTGCCGCCCCCACTGCCCCTGCCGCCTCGGCGCGCTTGCGGCGGCGGTGGGCGGCGACGCGTTCGCGGGTGGCGCAGGTGCCGGAGCAGTAGCGGCGGGCACTGCCGGGGCCGCCGCCGAGGAAGAGCCGGCCGCAGCGGGCGGCTGCGCAGGCGCCCCAGACGATCCCGCCGTGCTCGGTGAGCAGTTGGGCGAGGGCCAGGGCACCGGAGGCCAGGAACCACTCGCCCCAGCCTGCCTCGTGGCCCCGGTCCACGTGCAGGTGCCAGGGGTGGCCGTCGTGCCGTGTCAGGCGGGGCCGGGAGGCGTACTGCGCGAAGAGGGCGTTGAGGGCCTCTGCCGCGCGGTCCTCGTCCGGCTCGGCGAGGACGTCCGCCATCCGCCGGGCGGCGGCGCGCAGGTCGGCGGCGGCCGCCTCGGTGAAGGCCTCGGCTGTGAGGTCGGCGGGGTTCTCCCCGTGCCGGGCGAGCAGCGCGGCGAGGCCGGCCCGCGTGAGGCCGGGGTCGGAGCGGGCCGCCTCGGCGAGGTCGACGAGCCGCCGGGCGGCCGAGAAGCCCTGTGCGGAGTCGGTCATGCCCTCGTTCCTTTCGCCGTGCATCCACATCACGTAACGTCTTGCGCGGTCATCACGTTACCCGACTGGGGGAGGGTCCGGAATGGGCGGGTTCGGGCGGTACCTGGCGGCGGCGCTGGCCGCGCGCTTCGCCTCGGAGGGCATGAGTCTGGCGGTGGTCCTGCTCGCGCTGGAGCGCACCGGGAGCGCCGCGTACGGGGCGTTCGTCCTGACGGCATGGCTGGCCCCGCACGTGGCGGCGGCCCCGCTGGCCGGAGCGGCCGCGGGCCGGGCCAGGCGGCCGCGGCTCTTCCACGTCGGCGCGCTGGCCGGGTTCACGTCCGCGGCGGCGGTGCTGGCCGTGCTGCTGGGGCGGGCGCCGCTGCCGGCGGTGCTCGCGGTGGCGGTGCTCGGCGGCAGCTGCGGGCCGATGGTGACGGGCGGGATGTCCAGCCTGGTCGCCGTGCTGGTGCCGGCGGGGGCGCGGCGCGACCGGGCGTACGGCTGGGACTCGACCACGTACAACGCGGCGGCGGTGACGGCTCCGGCTGCGGTCGGCCTGGTCACGGCGGCCGGTTCGGCGGCGCCGGCGATGGCGGTGCTCGCGCTGGCCGGCGCGCTCGCGGCGGCGCTGGCCGCGACCCTCCCGTTCGGCGGGGCCGCCCCGGCGGGGGCGCCGGCCGGGGCCGAGCGGGCCCGGGCGGGGCTGGGGGGCGGGCTGGCGGCGCTGTGGCGGATCCGGGAACTGCGGGCGATCACCTCGGCGACCACGCTGGCCTTCGTCGGGCTGGGATCCCTCACCACCACCTCGGTGCTGCTGGCCGGGCGGCTCGGCAGTCCGGGCGCCGGGGGCGTGCTGATGACGGCGTTCGCGGTGGGTGCGCTGACGGGCTCGCTGACGCTGGGCCGGCTCACGGGGGTGGACCCGGGGCGGCTGGCACGCTGGGCGATGGCGGGCACCGGGGTGGCGCTGGGCGCGGCCGCGTTCTCCCCGTCCGTGGCCGTCGGGGCGGTGCTGTTCGCGGCGGCCGGGGTGTGCGACGGGCCGCTGCTGACGGCCACGCTGCGGATCCGGGCGGACCACGCGCCGGGCGCGGTGCGGACGCAGGTGTTCACCGTGGGGGCGGGGCTCAAGATGACCGCGGCCTCGGCCGGCGCCGCCCTCGTGGGGCTGGCGGCCGACGCGCCGCCGCAGCTGCTGCTGTGCGGGGTCGCCGTACTGGTCCTCGCGTCGGCCCTGCTGCACCTGCTGGTGTCGCCGCGCGGCGCCGGGGCGGGCGCGGCCGCCGTTACAGGGCTTCCGGCAGGTTCCGCCACAGCTGCGGCCGATCGGCGGACTCCCGGAGCGCCGTGAGCACCGCCGGGTGCGGGGCGGCGTACAGCTCGGGGTAGTCGGCCTCGCCGAGCTCCGGGCGCACGGGGAAGGCGAGCCGTTCGGCGCCCAGCGAGAAGCGGGCGTCGATGCCCGGTCTGTTGCCGCGCGGGTCCTGGCGGGCCCAGGCTGCGGTGCCGGGCAGCCGGAGGGCGATCAGGCCGTGGACCAGGGGCTCGGAACCGTCGTCCTCGGTGAGGCGCTGGTAGCACAGGCCGGCCGGGATGGCACGGGCGCGCAGCAGGGCGACGAGGGCGTGGGCTTTGGCGTGGCAGATGCCGTTGCGGGTGGCGAGCACATCCGAGGCGCGCCAGGAGACGCGCAGGTCGCCGGAGTCGGCGGAGTGCGGGATGGTGTCGCGGACGAACTCGTAGGCCACGGCGGCGTATGAGTATGCGTTGCCGGTGGCGGCCCAGAGGGCGTCGGCGGTTTCCTGGACGAGCGGGTGTTCATGGTCGATGACCTCGTCCGCCGCCAAATAGGCGTCGGGATCCGGGTCGTTCGGGATCGGCTGCATGATCCGGAGCATAGGCATACCCCCGACCGCAAATCAATGAATTTGCGGTCGGGGGTATATCTATTCAGGTCGGGGGTTGGCTGGGCCGGCTAGTGGGCCAGCTCCTCCTTCAGCGCCTGGAGGAAGCCGTCGACGTCCTCCTCCGTGGTGTCGAAGCCGCACATCCAGCGGACGTGGCCGGCGGCCTCGTCCCAGAAGTAGAAGCGGTAGCGCTGCTGGAGCCGCCGCGACACCTCGTGCGGCAGCTTCGCGAACACCGCGTTCGCCTGCACCGGGTAGAGGATCTCCACGCCGTCGGTCGCGCGCACCCCTGCGGCGAGCCGCCGCGCCATCTCGTTGGCGTGCCGGGCGTTGCGCAGCCACAGGTCCTTGGCGAGCAGCGCCTCGAGCTGGACGGAGACGAAGCGCATCTTCGATGCGAGCTGCATCGACATCTTGCGGATGTGCTTCATCTGCCGGACCGCGTCCGGGTTGACCACGACCACGGCCTCGCCGAACATCATGCCGTTCTTGGTGCCGCCGTACGAGAGCACGTCGACGCCCACCGCGTTGGTGAACGTGCGCATCGGCACGTCGAGCGAGGCCGCGGCGTTGGCTATGCGGGCGCCGTCGAGGTGGACCTTCATGCCGAGCGAGTGGGCGTGCTCGCAGATCGCCCGGATCTCGTCCGGGGTGTAGACCGTGCCGAGCTCGGTGTTCTGGGTGATCGACACGACCTGCGGCATCGCCCGGTGCTCGTCCTCGAAGCCCCAGGCCTCCTGGTCGATGAGCTCGGGGGTGAGCTTGCCGTCCGGGGTCGGGACGGCCAGCAGCTTCAGGCCGGCCATCCGCTCGGGTGCGCCGCCCTCGTCCACGTTGATGTGGGCGGACTTGGCGCAGATCACCGCGCCCCAGCGGTCGGTCATGGCCTGGAGGGCCGTGACGTTCGCGCCGGTGCCGTTGAAGACCGGGAAGGCCTCCGCGTAGGGACCGAAGTGGCTGCGGATGATCTTCTGCAGGTGCTCGGTGTACTCGTCCTCGCCGTAGGCCACCTGGTGGCCGCCGTTGGCCAGGGCAAGGGCCTCCAGGATCTCCGGGTGGACCCCTGCGTAGTTGTCGCTCGCGAAACCGCGTACCGCCGGATCGTGGTGGCGGCGGGCATCGGTCTTCACGGTTGCGGAGTGAGCCACAGACGCTGTCCGTTCACATCGATGGCGGGCCGCTCCCAGACGCCGGCGATGGCCTCGGCCAGCTCCTTGACGTCGGTGAAGCCCGCGAACTTCGCATTGGGGCGCTCCGCGCGCATGGCGTCGTGCACCAGTGCCTTGATCACCAGGATCGCAGCTGCGGCGCCCGGGCCCTCCTCGCCCCCCGCCTTGCGGAAGGAGTCGGCCATGGCGAGCGTCCACGCCTCGGCGGCCGCCTTGCCGGCGTTGTACGCGGCGTTGGTCGCGACGGGCTTGTGCGCGCCGGACTGGCTGACCAGGACGTAGCGGCCCCGGTCGCTGCGCAGCAGGGCGTCGTGGAAGGCGATCGACGTGTGCTGGACGGTGCGGATCAGGAGCTTCTCCAGGAAGTCCCAGTCGCCGAGGTCGGTGTCGGTGAAGGAGGCGCTGCCGCGCCAGCCGCCGACGAGGTGGACGAGGCCGTCCACGCGGCCGAACTCCTTCTCGGTCCGCGCGGCCCACTCCTTGGTGGCGTCGAGGTCGAGCAGGTCCACCGTGTCACCGGTGACGGTGGCACCGCCGTGGGCGTAGCGTGCCGCGTCCACGGCCTCGGCCAGACGGGCCGGGTCGGCGTCGGACGCCACGACCACGGCACCGGCCTCGGCGAGGTGCAGCAGGGCTGCGCGCCCGGCGGGGCCGCCGGCGCCGGCCACGGCGACGACGGCTCCCTTCAGGCTGCCGTTGGCGTTCCCGGTCTCGTTTCCGCTGTTCATCTGTGCAGCCTCCAGTGGGCGAGTGCTCACGCGGCGGCCCGCTCGGCCGTGTCGGAGTTCTGGGCGGTGATGCCCTTGCAGGAGGCGATCACGGTCTTGAGCTTCTTGGCGAGCGCCTCATAGAACATGCTGAGCGGAAACTCGTCCGCAAGCACGTCGTCCACGAGCTTGCGCGGAGGCTGCGTCAGGTCCAGGGCGTCGGGGCCCTTCGCCCACTTGGAGCCCGGGTGCGGGGCGAGGTAGGTGGAGACCAGCTCGTAGGCCTTGAACCAGTGCACGAGCTTCGGGCGGTCGATGCCGGCCCGGTAGAGGTCCTCGATCTCGGCGCACAGCTGGTTGGTGACCTGCGGGGCGCGCACCCAGTCGATCTTCAGCTTGTTGTCCGTCCAGCGCACGACGTCGTGCTTGTGGAGGTACGCGAAGAGCAGCTGGCCGCCGAGACCGTCGTAGTTGCGGTTGCGGTCGCCCGACACCGGGAAGCGGAACATCCGGTCGAAGAGGACGGCGTACTGCACGTCACGGCCGTGCTCGTTGCCCTCCGCCTCCAGCTTCACGGCCTCCTTGAAGGCGGTGAGGTCGCAGCGCAGCTCCTCCAGGCCGTACATCCAGAACGGCTGGCGCTGCTTGATCATGAAGGGGTCGAACGGCAGGTCGCCGTGGCTGTGCGTGCGGTCGTGGACCATGTCCCACAGGACGAAGGCCTTCTCGCAGCGCTCCTGGTCCTCGACCATGCGGGCGATGTCCTCGGGCAGCTCGATGCCGAGGATGTCGACGGCGGCCTCGGTCACCTTGCGGTAGCGGGCGGCCTCACGGTCGCAGAAGATGCCGCCCCAGGTGAAGCGCTCGGGGGCCTCGCGGACGGCGATGGTCTCCGGGAAGAGGACGGCGGAGTGGGTGTCGTAGCCCGGGGTGAAGTCCTCGAAGGTGATGCCGAGGAACAGCGGGTTGTCGTACCGGGTGCGCTCCAGCTCGGAGAGCCACTCGGGCCACACCATCTTCAGGACGACGGCCTCGAAGTTGCGGTCGGGGTTGCCGTTTTGCGTGTACATGGGGAAGACGACGAGGTGCTGGAGCCCGTCGGCACGCTCGGCGGCCGGGTGGAAGGCCATCAGCGAGTCGAGGAAGTCCGGCACGCGGAAGCCCTCCGCGACCCACTTGCGCAGGTCGGCAACGAGCGCCTTGTGGTAGGCGGTGGCGTGCGGCAGGAGCGGCGAGAGCTGCTCGACGGCGGCGACCACGCGCTCGACGGCGGCCTCGGCCTGCCCGGCGGAGGGCGCACCCTCGGCCTCGAAGTCGATCGAACCGTCTTTGGACTGCCAGGGGCGGATCTCCTCCACGGCGGCCTTGAGCTCGGGCCACGCCGGGTGGTCGACCACCCGCGCATCGGCGGTTATCACGGCCCCGCCGGTACCCGGCACAAGAGTTTCCGTCATGTCACTTCCTCCACAGGAGAACCTCACGTAAAGACAGCGTATGCATGTGAGGCTGTCCCGCTCAAGAGGTTGCCCAGGAAATTATTCGGCTGTACCCCCACCGAAACCGCAATTCTTCCCGCCGCCCACCGTTCGGGCGAGCGCTTCGCCGTCCTGTCAAGGTCCGGGAGGCGCGCCCACGCACGGGTGACGCGGCACGGGTCGCGGGCCGGGGGGCGGGGCACCGGGCCCCGGCGGGAACCGGCCACCGGGCGGATCCGGGGCTCTGCACGGGCGGTCTCATCGCGACCGGGGCGCACTAGCATGCGTCCTCACCGCGCGCGGCCGGGTCGGGGACGCCGCGACCGCGCGGGGAGCCGCCGTCGACGGAAGCGAGAGAACCTTGACTTTCCTCACCATCGGTCATCGCGGGGTCATGGGTGTCGAGCCGGAGAACACCCTGCGGTCGTTCGTCCGCGCGGAACGTACCGGCATGGACGCCATCTCACTGGACCTGCGCCTGAGCAAGGACGGGGTGCTCGTCGTCCTGCACGACGCCGAGGTCGACCGGACCACCGACGGCTCGGGCGCCGTCGCCGATCTGACCCTGGACGAGCTGCGCGGGCTGGACGCCGGGCAGGGCGAGCGCGTCCCGGTCTTCGAGGAGGTCCTGGACGCCGTACGGACCCCCTTGCAGGTGTCGGTCCAGGACCGGGCCGCCGCCGCGGCGCTGGCGGAGCTGGTGGCGGGCCGCGACCTGACCGCGCGGGTGGAGGTGGCCTCGTTCCACGACGCCGTGCTCGCCGAGGCGGCCCGGCTGGCGCCGGGCGTGCGGACCGTCCTCCACTCGGACCTCGGCGGGGACGCGGCCGAGGACATCGTGGACCGGGCCCTCGCCGCGGGGGCGCGGGCGCTCGCCCTGAACCTGCGGCGGCTCACCCTGGAGACGGTGGACCGGGCACACCGCGCCGGGCTGCGGGTGACGGGCTGGACGGCCAACTCCCTGGAGCACCTGCGGCTGGCGCGGGCGCTCGAACTGGACGGGGTGGCCACCGACTTGCCCGAGATCCGCAGCACGGGCCGGTTCACGGCCTGACGGTTCCGGGCCGGACGGTTCCGGGCCGGGGCGCCGGGGGCCGAGGCGTCCGGGCCCGGGCGTCCCCGGTCGGTGGACCGCTCCTACAGCGCCTTGACCAGGAGTTCGAAGGCCAGGTCGTCGCGGAGCGGGACGCCGAAGCGGTCGTCGCCGTAGGGGAAGGGGCTCAGCTCGCCGGTGCGGCGGTAGCCGCGCCGCTCGTAGTAGGCGATGAGCTCCTCCCGGATGTGCACCACCGTCATCCGCATCTCCCGGGCGCCCCAGGTTTCCCGGGCCCGGCGCTCCGCCTCGGCGAGGACCTCCTTGCCGAGGCCGGCGCCCTGGAGCCCGGGGCGGACGGCGAACATTCCGAAGTACACGTGGTCGCCGCGGTGTTCGAGCTGGCAGCAGGCGACGAGCTCGCCCCCGCGCTGCACGACGAGCAGGGTGCCGTCGGGGGTCTCGATGACGGCGCGCACCCCTTCGGGGTCGGTGCGCTGCCCCTCCAGGAAGTCCGCCTCGGTGGTCCAGCCTGCCCGGCTGGCGTCCCCGCGGTACGCCGACTCGACGAGCTCCACGAGGGCCGGCACGTCCGCCTCGACGGCGTTGCGGAATTCCAGTGCGGCGGGCTGGGCGGCGGTCGACATCGGGGCTCCGTTCTGCTGTGTGCTCAGCGGCATATGACATGCCCGGTGCTGCCCGGACAGCCTAACGCGGCGCCGCGTGCGGGCCCGTGGGCCGGGGCATCTGTTCACCGTGACGCCGTCGAACCGGGGGTTCTCGCCGTGCACGGTCCCGCGATGTCCTCATGGTCTGCTCCTGCCGCCCTCCCCGCCTGGCTGCTCGTCCTGCTGTGCGCGGTGAGCGGCGCGTACTGCCTGGGGCGCGTGCGCAGAGCGGGCGGACGGGCGCGCGGCGCGGCGGCGGGCGAGGCGCTGATGGGCCTCGGGATGGCGGTGATGGCCGCGCCGCCGGGCATCGGGCCGTGGGGGCCGGAGGTCCTGCTGGTGGTCTTCTGCGGGGCCGCGCTGCACGCGCTGTGGCTGTTGCGGGACGGCCTGCACCACACCCACCACCTGGTCGGTTCGCTGGCGATGGCGTACATGGCGCTGACGATGGCCTCGGGCCACGGGAACGGGGCGGGGGCCTCGGCAGCAGCCTGGTCGGAGTCCTGGGCGGGCCGGCCGCTCGTCACCGCGGTGCTCCTCGTCTACTTCGCGGGATACGTCCTGCTGGGCGGGGCACGGCTGGTGGCGGCTGGTCCGGCGGCCCCGCCGGCCGGCGTCGCGGACAGGGCGGCGGCAGGCGCGGACGGGGGCGCGGCGGGGTCGGCGGAGCTGGCACGGGCCTGCCGACTCGCCATGGGGATGGGGATGTTGGCGATGCTGCTCGGGATGTGACCGGCCGCCGGAATGCTCCGGGCAGGGGCCGTCGGCACCCTGTGCGGAGCCGGGAAACGTGTCCTGCGTCACCAATCGCCCGAGTCCATACCCGCAGGTAGCGCGACGCTCATAGGCTGGCGGCCATGATGGTCCCCGCCGTTCTCCTCTTGCTCGGCGCCGTGACCGCGGTGCTCGCCCCCCGGCTGCTGGCCAGGGCCGAATGGCCCGAGCGTGAACCCGTTGTCGCCCTGTGGGTGTGGCAGTGCGTGGTGGGTGCGGTCCTGCTGTGCTTCGCCCTGTCGATGCTGCTCAGTGCGGCCGCCGCCTGGCACGCCGTTCGGGGCCGGCTCTTCGCGGCCGCCCCGCACGGGGTGGTCGACGCGTACGCCCTGGGTCCGACCGGCGGCCCGTGGGCCGTCGGCACCGCACTGCTGCTGGCGGGCGGCGGGCTGTGGACCGGGTTCCGGCTGGCTCGCGAGGTGCTGCGGGCCCGGGCCGGGCGGCGGGCGCGGGGCGCCGAACTGCTGGTGCGGGCACCGCTGCTGCCCGGGGAGGATCCGGCCGGGGCGCGGCTGGTGGTCCTGGAGGGGCCGCGGCCCGAGGCGTGGTGGCTGCCGGGTGCGGCCCCGCAGCTGGTGGTGACCACGGCCGCGCTCGGCCGGCTGAAGGGCAGCCAGCTGGACGCCGTGCTGGCGCACGAGCAGGGGCACGCGGCGGCCCGCCACGACTGGCTGCTGCACTGCTCGCGGGCACTGGCCGGCGGCTTCCCGCAGGTGCCGGTGTTCGCGGCGTTCGAGGCGGAGATCGCCCGGCTCGTCGAACTGGCCGCGGACGACGTGGCCTCGCGCCGCTACGGGCGGCTGACCATCGCCCTCGCGCTGGTCGGGCTCAACGAGGACCGGGGGGTCTTCGGCCCCTCCCCCGCGCCGCAGCCGCACGTCCCGGAGCGGGTGCGGCGGCTGCTGTCGGCGACGCCGCGGATGTCGCCGGGCCGCCGGCTGCGGCTGACGGCGCTGGCCACGCTGGTGCCGGCGGTTCCCCTGCTGGTGGCGTTCGTACCCGGGCTGAGCGCCCTCGCCTGAACGCGCGGCAGAGCCCGGGCCGGGGCACGGCAAGGGGTGCGAGCCGGGGCGCGCCTCCGGGGCGCGGCGCCGCCGCGGACCGGAGGGGTGCAAGGATCTTCCGCATGCGAAGCGGGCGGGTGTGGCGGGTGGGAATCGGCTGCGCGGTGCTCGCGGCCCTCTTGGCCGCGCTGGTCGCGGCCCGGTGGCAGCCGCTCCTGCGCCTCGACGCCCTCGTCACGCGGGATCTGCACGCGAGCGCCGTCGCCCGGCCCGGGGTCACCGGGCTCATGCGGGTACTCAGCGACTGGGTCTGGGATCCCTGGACGATGCGCGCCCTCGCGGCGGCGGCCTGCGTGTGGCTGTGGCGCCGGGGCGACCGGCCGCGCGCCGTGCGGGTCGCGGCGGTCACGGTGGCCGCCGCGGCGGTGTCGCAGGGGATGAAGGCGGCGGTGGGCCGGGACCGGCCGCTGTGGCCGGACCCGGTGGACGCGGCGCACTACGCGGCCTTCCCCTCCGGGCACGCCATGACGGCGGCGGCGGTGTGCGGGATGCTGCTGTGGCTGCTGCCGCCGTCCGCTCCGAAGGCGTGGGTGCGGGGGGCGTGGGCGCTGGCCGCCGTCTCGGTGCTCGGGGTCGGCTTCACCCGGGTCTACCTGGGCGTCCACTGGCCCTCGGACGTGCTGGCGGGCTGGCTGCTGGGCGTGGTCCTGGCGGCTCTGGCGGTCGCCTGGCCGCGGCGGCGGAATCGGCCGAAAGCCACTGCGCCCTGAGATGCGGGCATGACTGCCCTGCGCGATCCCCCGCGTCGCGCAGAGCAGCGCTCCCCGTGCGCTGAGTATATTGGCTGGAAGCCAGTCAACGCAGGAGTAAGCATGTCCCCGCGCAGCGCATCGGTCAATGAAGAATTGCGCAGACGTTCCCGGGAGCGGCTGCTCCAGGCCACGGTCGAGCTCGTGGCCGAGCGGGGCTACGAGGCCACGACCCTCGGCGACATCGCCGACCGCGCGGGCACGGCCCGCGGCCTGGTCTCCTACTACTTCCCGGGCAAGCGGCAGCTGCTCCAGTCGGCCGTGCACCGGCTGATGCACCGCGCCCTGGAGGCGGCCCTGGAGCGGGAGCCGCGCACCGACGACGGCCGCGAGCGGCTGGCCCGCGCCATCGACGCGGTGCTGGGGCTGGCGCGGGACGAGCCGCTGTTGATGCGGACGCACATGGCGGGCATCCTCCAGGCCGAGGGATTCGTGCAGTGCCCGGAGCAGCAGCGGCTGGCGGCACTGCTGCGGGACACCGTGGCGCGGTACGGCTCGGCGGACGTGGACACCGACTATCCGCTGCTGCGGGCGCTGCTGATGGGGGCGGTGGTGGCGGTCCTGCTGCCGGGCGCGCCGATGCCGTCGGCGCGGCTGCGGGCCGAGCTGTTCCAGCGCTACGGGCTGGACTGGGAACTGGGCGTTCCGCCGGAGGGCGGCCCCCCTGAGGGCGCGCTCCGCCTCGCACCGGTGTGAGCCGGCCCCGCCGCCTGGCCCCGACCCCGGCCACTGTCACTCCTACGGCGCCGGGGCAGGGGCCGGGGCCGCGGGTTGGCGCGCGGGGATCCGCCGGGTGAAGAAGAGCGCCAGGACGGAGGTGAGGGCGAGGACGGCGAGCGCGGCCCGCAGGCCGTCGAGCCGCGCCTCGGTGTTCGCGTCCATCGCGGCCTGGGCGACGTCGGGGCTGGTGCCGGCTTCGGCCAGGGCGTCCTCGAGCTGGGCGTCGGACAGGAAGGGCGCGCCGCTCTCGAGCCGGACGACCGCCTGGGCGGCGACCTCGTCGGGTACTGCCGGGTTCTCCTGGACGGCGGTCAGGAACGAGGTGGTGAGCGCGGCGATGAGGATCGATCCGGCGAGTGCCGTCCCGATGGAGGAGCCGAGGTTGGTGACGGCGTTCTGCACGCCGCCGACCTCCGCGGTCTTCTCGTCCAGCACCGCGGAGACGGTGACCGCGCCGAGCTGCGAGGCCAGCGCCCCCACGCCGAGCCCGATCAGCAGGAGCGGCACGGTCACGACTTCCGCGCCCGCGTCCTCGTCGAGCGCGACGAGGAGCACCACGGCGCCGGCGAGCAGGGCCAGCACGCCGAGGCGGACCACCCGCCGCGGTGAGGCGTGCGGGAGCAGCTTGGGGATGAGCACCGCGGCGCCGAGCAGGGACAGCGACAGCGGCAGGAGCCGGGCGCCGGTCGCCAGGGCGGACAAGCCGAGGGCGACGGACAGGTAGAGCGGTACGACGAAGAACACGCCCATCTGCACCAGGTACTGGAAGAAGAACATGGTCAGGCCCCCGGTGAGCTGCCGGTTCTCGAGCAGGGCGGGGTCGAGGAGCGGTTCGCGGCGGCGTTCGACGAGGCGGGCCTCCCAGTGGAGGAAGATCCGGATGATGAGCAGGCCGGCCAGCACGAGCCAGACGGTGGGCGAGATGCCGAGCCAGGAGGGCCCGCCGGGCTTGGGGACGAACCAGCCCCATTCGCTGGACCGCAGGATTCCGTACACGAAGGCGCCGAGGCCGAGCGCGGACAGTGCCGCGCCGGCGAAGTCGATGCGGGCCCGGGCCTCGGGCGGGGCGTCGGCGAACCGGCGGGCGAAGAAGAGGATGACGAGCACGAGGACGACCTCGCCGGCGAAGACCCACCGCCAGGAGAAGTAGGTGGTCGCGAGTCCGCCGATGAGCGGCCCGACGGCGATCGCGACGGCGCCGGCGGCCGCGACGAGTCCGTAGGCGGCGGCCCGGCGCTCCGCGGCGAAGTTGCCCGCGACGAGCGCCACGATCGCGGGCAGGATCAGCGCGGCTCCGACGCCTTCGAGGAACGACCACCCCAGCAGGAGCACGGTGAGGTTGGGGGCGAGCGAGGTCGTCAGGGAGCCGCAGCCGTAGACGGCGCAGCCGAGCATGAAGGCGCGCTTGCGGCCGATGATCACGCCGACCTTGCCTCCGGGGATCATGCACATCGCCATGACGAGGGTGTAGGCGGTGATCGCCCCCTGGATCCCGGTCACCGTGGTGCCCACGTCCTCGGCCACGGACGCGATCGAGACGTTCATGACCGAGCTGTCCAGCGCCATCAGGAACTGTCCCGAGGCGAAGGTCAGCAGTACGACCCCCGGCTTCGCCGCACTCCTGGGGACTCCGGCGTTGGATTCCATGGCCGCATCCTGCCCTCGACCCACCGGGACGGGTCCCTCGACCCGCCCCGGTGTCAGCCGGTTGGAGGCGGAAGCCGGACAGCGCTCGTCACGCCGTCCGGGTCAGCGGTATTCGGGCTGGGTCTGCACGTTGAGCCGGTCCAGCCGTACCCACTTCGCGCTCTCGGTGCGCCAGTCGTCGATCCGGAGCACGTCGAGTCCCTTGGCGATGTCGTTCGAGTAGATGTGCCCGTTGTAGTAGTACGCCGACCAGGAGCCGCCGATCGACAGGGAGCCGGGGGCGAGCGGGCCGCGTTCGAAGTAGCCGATCTCCTTGGGCCGGGACGAGTCGGTGAAGTCCCAGACCGAGACGCCGCCCTGGTACCAGGCCTGGACCATGATGTCGCGGCCGAGTGCCGGGACCAGGGAGCCGTTGTGGGCGACGCAGTTCTCGGTGTCGGCCTGGTGGCGCGGGATCTTGAAGTAGCTGCGGAAGACGAGCTTGCGCTGGTCGCCGCTGCCGGTGATGTCGTAGATGCCGTCGGCTCCCCGGTTGGGGCCGGTGGCCTCGTTGCAGGTGGCGCCGCCACCGCCGCCGAGCTCGTCGGTGAACACCACCTTGTCGGCCCGCTGGTTGAAGGTCGCCGAGTGCCAGAAGGCGAAGTTCACGTTGTCCTGCACCCGGTCGATGACCCGCGGCTGCTCGGGGTCGGCGATGTCGAAGAGGATGCCGTCGCCCATACAGGCGCCCGCGGCCAGTTTCCTCGAGGGCAGCACGGTGATGTCGTGGCAGCCCGTGGTCTTGGAGACGCCGGGGTTGGTGGGCGCGCCCGGGTTGCCGCCGTCCGGGAAGAGGATGGGGAAGGCGACGACGGCCGCTTGGGTCGGGGCCTTGCGCGGGACCTTGATCACGGAGATGCCGTCGTGCGGGGGCCGGCAGTCCGGGAAGGCCTCGTTCGGCGAGTACGAGGCGACGTAGACGTAGATGTCGGGGCCGCTCGGCACCAGCGTGTGGGTGTGCGAACCGCAGGCGGTCTCGACGGACTTGATGTATTTCGGGTGCTTCTTGTCCTTGATGTCGAAAATCTTGACGCCCTCCCACGAGGACTTCTCCGTGGCGGGCTGCGACACGCTGGTGCAGGAGTCGTCGCTGCGGGAGGAGTCGGTGGAGAGGAAGAGCAGGTCGCCGTGGACCGAGACGTCGTTCTGGCCGCCGGGGCAGAGCACCGTGCTGACGGTCTTCGGGGCCTTGGGGTCGGCGATGTCGTAGATCGTGAAGCCGTTGTAGTTGCCGGCGTAGGCGTACCGGCCCTGGAAGGCCAGGTCGGAGTTGACGGTGTCCGGGAACGAACTGGGGATGTTGGTCAGCGGCTTGATGTTGCCGCTGTGGACGACCTGGTCCTGGCCCGGGATGTCGCCGGGGGCCGGTTCGCGGCCGGTGGCGGGGGACGAGCTGCGCGGGAAGTCGCCCCCGGGCAGTAACTCGCCCGGGTCGGGGGTGGCGGACGCGGGCCCGGCGGACAGGAACGCCGCGAGCAGTCCGGCCGCGACGGCGAGCACCCCCGGGGCCCGCCGGCCGGCGGGCCTTCTGCGGGGCAGCCCGCTGGTGTGTTGCGAGGTCACTGTGGCCTCCCATGAGGTCCGGTCGATTCCGCTCCGGGCGGGAACGGAATGAGGACTCACGCAGTATGGTCCTTACCATGGACATGGCAAAGGGGTTACCCGGTCGAATCATCCGGGCTGTCGCCGCCGCGGGAGTCCTGCTCGCCCTCGCCGGCTGCCGGGGCGGCCCCGGCGAGGGCGGCGCGGCCGACGGGCCCCCGGTCATCGCCCCCGGCCGGCCGGGCGAGGCGGCCCGCACCCTCTCCCCCGGCGAAGCCGCCCGCAGCCGGCCGGACGACAGCCCCAACGCGGCCGACCGCTCCTACGTCCGGCGCATGGTCGAACACCACCGGCAGGCCCTCGACATGACCGCCCTCGCCCCGACCCGCGCCTCCGCCGACGGGGTCAAACGGCTCGCCGAGCGCATCGCGGCCGCCCAGCAGCCCGAGATCGCCGTCATGCAGGCCTGGCTGGCCCGGCACCCCGCGCCCGCCCCGACCCCGACCGCGGGCGGCCACGACCACAGCCACGGCAACGGCAACGGCAACGGCAACGGCAACGGCAACGCCGCCATGCCCGGCATGCCCGGCATGGCGACCGAGCAGCAGATGAAGGACCTGGCCAACGCCCGGGGCGCCGACTTCGACCGGCTCTTCCTCACCCTGATGACCGCCCACCACGAAGGCGCCCTGAAGATGGCCGGCGAGGTCCTGTCCGGCGGCAACAACACGGTCGTGGAGGAGATGGCCAACGAGGTCGTGGCCACCCAGAGCGCCGAGATCCACCGAATGCGCGCGATGGGCTGACGCCCCGCCCCGCCCGGTGCCATGCTGGAGTTCCCGCGGGAGGGAGTTCCGCAGTGCTTCGTGTCGCCGTCGTCGGTTCGGGCCCGAGCGGGGTCTACGCCGCCCAGACCCTGGTCCAGCAGCGCGAGGTGCCGGGCGTACGCGTCGACGTACTGGACCGGCTGCCGGCGCCGTACGGGCTCGTGCGGTACGGGGTGGCCCCCGACCACGAGAAGATCAAATCGCTTCAGGGGAACCTGCGCACGGTCCTGGAGGACGAGCGGATCCGCTTCCTCGGCAACGTCGAGGTCGGCGGGGCGCAGCTGCCCACCGAGCGGATGCTGGAGCTGTACCACGCGGTGGTGTACTGCGTGGGCGCCGCGCGCGACCGGCTGCTCGGCATCCCCGGCGAGGAGCTGGCCGGGGTGCGTTCCGCGACGGCCTTCGTGGCCTGGTACAGCGGGCACCCGGACGCGGCGGGCGAGGGCTTCGACCTGTCCGGGGTCCGCTCGGCGGTGGTCGTCGGGGCGGGCAACGTGGCCGTGGACGTGACGCGGATGCTGGCCCGCGGCGAGCCGGAGCTCGCGCCCACCGACATGCCGCAGCCGGCGCTCGGCGTGCTCGCGGACAGCGGCGTGCGCTCGGTGGCGATGGTGGCCCGGCGCGGCCCCTCGCAGGGCAAGTTCACCACCAAGGAGCTGCGGGAGCTGGGCACGCTGCCCGGGGTGGCCGTCCGGGTGGACCGGGCCGAGCTGGCGATCGACCCCGCGTACGCGGGCGGTCCGGCCGCTGCCGCCGCTCTGCCCGCGGTGGCTCGGCGCAACCTGGAGGTGCTGCGGGGCTGGGCGGAGCAGGACACCGGTCCCGCGGATGACGCGGGGCGGCGGATCGCGCTCCGCTTCTACCTGCGCCCGTTCGAGGTGCTCGGCGGCCCCGACGGCCGGGTCGCCGCGGTGCGCTTCGAGCGGACGGCCCCGGACGGCCGCGGCGGGGTGACCGGAACCGGCGTGTACGAGGACGTCGAGGCGCAGCTGGTGCTGCGCTCGGTGGGCTACCAGGGCGTTCCGCTGCCCGGCCTGCCCTTCGACCCGGCGACCGCCACCGTCCCGCACGCGGCGGGCCGGGTGGTGCGCGCGGGCCGGGCCTCGGTCGGCGAGTACGTGGCGGGCTGGATCAAACGCGGCCCGACCGGCGTGATCGGCACCAACCGGCCCTGCGCGAAGGAGACGGCCTCCTCCCTGCTCCAGGACGCAGGCGCGCTGGCCCGGCGGGACCTGCCGGACGACCCGCTGGAGCAGCTGCGGGCGGCCGGGCTGCGTCCGGTGGAGTGGCCGGGCTGGCTGGCGATCGAGGCGGCCGAGGCCGAGCTGGGGCATTCGCTGGGCCGGCACTCGGTGAAGATCCCGGACTGGGCCGGGCTGCTGGGCGCGGCCGGCGCCGGTGCGGGCGCCGCCGGCTGACCTGCCGAAGCCGACGGCTCACGTCCTGCGGCCGGCCCGCACAGCGCGCGGCGGGCCGGGCCCGGGACGGTCCGTCCCGGGGCGGGCCGTGCGCGGGGCCGGCCGGCTACGAGACCTCCCGGACGAGCACGTCGAGCTCCTCCTGAAGGGCCTCCGCGAGGGCGGCCAGGTCCGGTACGGCGGCCGCGTCGGCGACCAGCCCGTAGTGGACCGTGTCCTTGTACGTGGACACGGCAACGGCGAGGGCGTGTCCGCGGGCCAGCGGGGCCAGCGGGTAGACCTCCCGGACCCGGCTGCCGCCGAGGGTGAAGGTGAAGCCGGGCAGCGGGACGCTGGTGACCAGGATGTCGAAGAGCAGCCGGGCCGCCTGGGCGACCAGCGGACCGCCCAGCCGGTGGCCGAGCGGGTGGACGTGGTCGGCGAGCAGGGCGACGGCCCCGGCGCCCCGCGCGGACCCGGCCTCCTTGTTGCGGTCCATTCCGGTCCGTACCCGCTCCAGTCGGCGCAGCGGGTCCGGCTCCTCGATCGGGAGCCGCAGCAGGTAGCCGGAGAGCCGGTTGCCGTACCGCGCGTCGGCGCCGGGCCTGCGGCGGGACACCGGTAGCAGGGCGCGCGGGCCGGGCCCCTCGGGCACGGTGTCGCCGCGGTCGGTGAGCCAGCGCCGCAGACCGCCCGCGACCAGGGTGATCAGTACGTCGTTGACGGTGCCGCCGGCGACCTTGCGGATGCGGTTGACGTCGTCCAGCGCGAGGGCGAGGCCGGCGACGGCGCGCGTGCCGGTCCCGCCGGCGCCCGCGGTCAGGGCGGCCGGGACGGCGAGGGGAAGGCCGGAGCGGGCCATGGCCGCGCCGATCTCCAGGGCCTGCCCGACGCCCTGGATGCGGGCGGCCAGGAGGCCGGGGAGTTCGCGCAGGGCTGGGCGGGGAGCCGGTGGTTCGGGCTGCGGGCGCGCGGGCCCGCGTACGGTCGGGCCCTCGTCGAAGAGGGTGGCCGCGAGGGCGAGGGCCGCCAGCCCGTCGGCGAGGGCGTGGTGGAACTTGAACAGGACGGCGAAGGAGCGCGGGTCGGGCCCGGCCAGGACGTGCGCCTCCCAGGGCGGCCGGTCCCGGTCGAGCGGCCGGGCCATCAGCGGTCCGGCCGCGGCCCGCGGGTCCGTGGTGCGGACGAGGAACACGTGCCGGGCCGGGTCGAAGTCCGCGTCGGGCGCCCAGGCGGCCGCCCCGACCGGCAGCAGCACGTCGTGGATCCGGCGGCGCAGGCCGGGCACGCGCGTGCAGCGGGTGGTGAGGAGCGCGGCGGCACGGGTCGCCGCGTCGGGTTCGGGGTCCTTCCCGGAGCCGGGGCCCCGGCCCCGGCCCCGGCCCCGGCCGGAGCCCGGTCGGGGGCCGGGCCCGGAGTCCTGCGCGGCGGCCTCGAAGACCGCGAGGGCGCCCAGATGCATGGGGTGGTCGGCGGATTCGATCCGCCAGAAGGCGAGGTCGAGCGGGGAAAGGTGCTCTGTGACCACGTAGTGCCTCTCGCGAGCAGTGGCTGAGGCTGGAAGTCAACCCCTTTCGCCCTCCTGCGATCAAGTAGCCACACTTTTCACGCACCTGCCGGTCGATGCCGATCAGCCGGACAGGGCCGCGGTGCGGCCGCCGGGCCGTTGTCGGCGGGCGGGTGCAGACTGTCCGGAAGACGATCGGCACGACGACCGGGACGGCGGTCGGAGAAGTCGGAGGTGTCGGCGATGGCAGAGGTGCTGCTCCTCGCGGGGACGCGCAAGGGGCTCTTCATCGGCCGCCGGGAGGCCGGCGGTCCGTGGCGGCTCGACGGGCCGCACTTCAACGCCCAGGCGGTGTACGCGGCCGCGATCGACCGGCGCGGCCCGGTGCCCCGGCTGCTCGTCGCCGGGGACAGCTCGCACTGGGGGCCGTCGGTGTTCACCTCGGACGACCTGGGGGCGAGCTGGCAGGAGCCGGCCGAGCCCGCGGTGCGCTTCCCCCGGGACACCGGGGCCTCGCTGGAGCGGGTCTGGCAGCTGCACCCGGCCGGGCCCGAGGCGCCGGACGTGGTGTACGCGGGCACCGAGCCCGCCGCCCTGTTCCGCTCGAGGGACCGCGGCAGGTCCTTCGAGCTGGTCCGCGCACTGTGGGAGCACCCGACCCGCAGGAGCTGGATGCCGGGCGGCGGGGGCGAGGGGCTGCACACGGTGCTCACCGACCCGGCGGACCCGGACGCGGTGACGGTGGCGGTGTCCACGGCGGGGGTGTTCCGCACCCTGGACGGCGGTGCCAGCTGGGCCCCGGCCAACCACGGTGTCTCGGCGGTGTTCCTGCCGGACCGGCATCCGGAATTCGGCCAGTGCGTGCACAAGGTCGTCCAGGACGCCGGGGACCGGAGCCGGCTGTACCTCCAGAACCACTGGGGGGTGTACCGCAGCGACGACGCCGGCGGGCAGTGGACCGACATCGGCGGCGGTCTGCCGTCCGACTTCGGCTTCGCCGTGGCCGCGCACCCGCACCGCCCCGGCACCGCGTACGTCTTCCCGCTCAACGCCGACTCCGACCGGGTCCCCGCCGAGCACCGGTGCCGGGTCTTCCGCACCCGGGACGCGGGCGCCACCTGGCAGCCGCTCACCCGCGGGCTCCCGGACGGCGACCACTACGGCACCGTGCTGCGCGACGCCCTGTGCACGGACGACGCCGACCCGGCCGGCATCTACTTCGGCAACCGCAACGGCGAGCTGTACGCCAGCGACGACGACGGGGAGAGCTGGCGGCTGCTCGCCGAGCACCTGCCGGACGTGCTGTGCGTACGGGCGGCGGTGCTGGACGGCCAAGGCGGCGCGGCCGGTTGAGACGGGGCGTGCGGCCGGGGCGGCGGTGCCGGGCCGCCGATTCGGCCAGTAGAGTGACTCCCCGTGGCAGCACGACCGTTGAACGAGATCGTCGAGCCGGGCTGGGCCCGTGCTCTGGAGCCGGTGGCGGCGCAGATCGCCGTGATGGGCGACTTCCTGCGCGCCGAGATCGCGGCGGGCAGAACCTACCTCCCGTCCGGGGCGAACGTCCTGCGCGCGTTCCAGCAGCCCTTCGACGAGGTGAAGGTGCTGATCGTCGGGCAGGACCCGTACCCCACCCCGGGGCACGCGATGGGCCTGTCCTTCTCGGTGGCGCCCGACGTGCGCCCGCTGCCGCCGAGCCTGGAGAACATCTTCCGGGAGCTCCACACCGACCTCGGCGTGCCGCGCCCCGCCAACGGCGACCTGACCCCGTGGGCCCGCCAGGGCGTGCTGCTGCTCAACCGCTCGCTCACCACGGCCCCGCGTAAGACCAACGCCCACCAGGGCAAGGGCTGGGAGGCGGTCACCGAGCAGGCGATCCGGGCGCTCGCGGCGCGCGGCAAGCCGCTGGTGTCGATCCTGTGGGGCCGCCCCGCGCGCAATCTGCGGCCGCTGCTGGGCGAGTTGCCGGCCGTGGAGTCGGTCCACCCCTCCCCCATGTCCGCCGACAACGGGTTCTTCGGCTCCAGGCCGTTCAGCAGGACCAACGACCTCCTGGTCGGCCAGGGGGCGCAGCCGGTGGACTGGGGACTTCCCTCCGCCGGTTGATGTTCGGTTGAACCGTATACGACATTCATCGGATAAATACGGACAGATGCCGCCCGGGTGGACCCTGACCGAACACCTTGTTCCGATAAGCCAGTAGCATGCGGCGCCATGAGCTCCCCCACTGGGCCCGCAAATGGCCTGCCCGTACGAATGCCGCGACCCCGCCAGACCGGACGCCACCGCCGGCCCGAGCCCGCGGTGGCCCCCGAGGGAGCACCCGCACTGGTGCTCGCCGTGCCCGGCGCTCCTTCGGCCGCGTCGCGCGGTCTCGCGGAAGAGATCATCAGCATCGGCCGCTCCGAGCTGCCCGGTCTGGAGGCCCGTATCGGCTTCCTCGAGGGTGAGGGCGACGAGGCCGCCGAGTTCCCGTCGCTGTCGACCGTGCTGAGCGCGGTCGCGGCCGAGCGGGTCGCGCGCGCCGAGTTCGCCCGCTCCGCCGGGCACGAGGTGCCCGAGCCGACCGGCCCGGACGCCGTGGTGGTGCCGCTGCTGGCCGGCCCGGACGCCGACCTGCTGCGCCGGATCCGCCAGGCCGTGATGGACTCCTCGGCCGCCGTGGAGCTGGCCGAGGTGCTCGGCCCGCACCCGCTGCTCGCCGAAGGCCTGCACGTGCGCCTGTCGGAGGCCGGCCTGGCCCGTGCCGACCGGGCGCGCCTGTTCACCGTGACCACCGCCGCCGACGGCATCATCGTGGCCACCACCGGCGGCGAGGAGGCCGTGCAGGTCGCCGGGGTGACCGGCATGCTGCTGGCCGCCCGCCTCGCGGTGCCGGTCAAGGCCGCCGCGCTGGACCAGGAGGGCTCGGTGGCCGCGGTCGCCGAGCAGCTGCGCAGCGAGGGTTCGACGCAGCTCGCGCTGGCGCCGTACCTGATCGGCCCGGAGGCCGCCGAGGGGCTGCTGGACACGGCGGCCAAGGAGGCCGACTGCGCGGCCGCCGAGGTGCTGGGCGCGTACGGCGCGCTGGGCAAGCTCGTCGTGACCCAGTACGCCGCGGCCGTCGGGATCAACCAGGGCACACCCGGCGCCCACTGACCCGGTTCCACCCGTTCCGTACCAGGGCCCGCTCCCGCACTCCGGGGGCGGGCCCTCGCGTCTTCCGGGCCGCGGCCGGCGCCCCGGCGGCACGGCGGCACGCGTCCCGGTCAGCCGAAGACCACGCAGGCGGCCGCCGGGACGGCCACCGAACCGGCCCGGCGGGGGTGGCCGGTCCGCCGGTCCACCTCGAACCAGGTGACGTCCCCGGAGTGCTCATTGGCCGCGTACAGCCGGCGCCCCGAGGGGTCGGCGGCCAGATCGCGCGGCCGGCTGCCGCCGCAGGGCACGCTGCCGGTGAGCCGGGGCCCCTCGGCCCCGTCGGCGAGCGAGAGGGTGGCGATGGTGTCGGTGCCGCGCACCGCGGCCCAGACGGTGGACCCGTCGGGCGAGGCCACCACGGCCGAGGGGTGGGCCCGTACGCCCTCCGGAAGGCCCGTGGAGGCGAGCGGGACCTCGGTGACCGGCTCCAGCCGACCGGACCCCGGATCCCAGCGGCAGACGGTCAGCTGCGGCTCCAGCTCGTGCAGCACGTAGACCGTCCTGCCGTCCGGGTGGAAGGCGAGGTGGCGCGGCCCCGACCCGGGCCGCAGGGCGGTCTCGGCGTGCAGCCGGAGCGCCCCGTCGGCCTCGTCCGCTGCGCAGACCCGCACCGAGTCGGTGCCGAGGTCGACGCTCAGTACCCAGCGGCCGGCGGGGTCGGGCAGGACCTGGTGGGCGTGCGGCCGTTCCTGGCGGCTCGCGTCGGGCCCGCTGCCCCGGTGGACGAGGACCCGGGCGGGTCCGCCCAGGCTGCCGTCGGCGGCGATGGGGAGGCTGCTGACGCTGCCGGAGGTGTAGTTGGCGGTCAGCAGCCGGCGCCCGGCGACGCTGAGGTGGGTGGGGCCGCAGCCATCGACCGGGACGGCGGGGCCGAGGGCGGTGAGGCCCCCGCCGGTGGGCCGGAAGGCGCCGACCGCGCCCTGCCGGGTCTCGCTCACGGCGTACAGCAGGCCGGTGCCGTGGTCGAAGGCCAGGTAGGAGGGGTCGGCGAGCTCGTCGGTGGCGGAGAGGAGGGTCAGTGCTCCGGTGTGCGGGTCGACGGCCGCGGTGGTGATGCCGCGGCCGCCTCCCGAGGTGAACGAGCCGATATGGACGCGCAGTGCGCGGCCGCCGGACCGTGCAGCACCGTGCGCGCCCTGCGCACCGTGCGTGCCCTGAGCGCCGTCCGCGCCGCTCACGGGGTGCCCCTCTCCGCCGTTCCTGATCCGTCCGGAGCGACCGTAGCAGAAGGTCTAGACCAAATCCCGGCCTTGGGCGCGTTCCACGGCACCGACGTGGTGCACGTACGTCGTCGCGCTGGGCCGGTCCTCGTACGTGCGGTGGAAGACCGGGGTCGCGGCGCCCGAGATCGGCGGCACGATCCAGGACCAGTCCGCCCCCACGTCCCGCCCCTTGCGCTCCTCGCGCGCCATGTGGGCGAGGAACCGCCGGGACTCGCTGTGGTGGTCGGCGATGGTGACCCCCGCCCGGTCGAAGGAGTGCAGCACGGCCCGGTTGAGCTCGACCAGGGCGCGGTCCTTCCACAGGGAGCGGTCGCTGGAGGTGTCGAGGCCCAGCCGGCGGCCGACGGCCGGGAGGAGGTTGTACCGGTCGGTGTCCGCGAGGTTGCGCGCGCCGATCTCGGTGCCCATGTACCAGCCGTTGAACGGCGCGGCCGGGTAGTGGATCCCGCCGATCTCCAGGCACATGTTGGAAATGGCCGGAACGGCGTGCCAGCGCAGCCCCCAGTCCGCCCAGCCGGGGTCGTCCGGGTGCTCGATCGGCACCTCCGTCACGGCGTCGGCGGGGGTGTCGAACCAGCGGGGCTTGTCGTCGACCCCCTGGACGACCAGCGGCAGCAGGTCGAAGGGGGTGCCAGCGCCGCTGCTCCAGCCGAGGGCGAGGAGGGCGCTGGTGAGCGGGGCGTTGCGGGCGTCGCCGACGGTGACCGACGGGTGGTCGCCGTAGCCGGCGTACCGGATCAGCTGCTCGCTCCAGATCAGCGGGCCGGGACGGTCCGGGGCGTCCGGGGCGAAGACCGTGATGGTGGGTCTGACCCTGCCGCCGTTGGTGGCCTCGCGCAGGTGCTGGAAGCATTCGGCGGCGATCGCGTCGGCGTCGGTCAGCTCGCGGCGGTCGCGGACCCGCAGCGAGTTCCAGTAGAGCCGGCCTATGCAGCGGTTGCTGTTGCGCCAGGCGACCCGGGCCCCGTGGGCCAGCTCCTGCGCGGTGTGCCGGTAGGTTCCGGTGTCCGCGAGTTCGGCCCGCACGTCTGCGAGCCGTCGGCGCGGGTCCCCCGCCTGCGGATTCTCCCGATGGAAGAGCAGGACGAACTCCTCTGCCGCTTGCCGCACCTGGTCGGTGGTCGAGCGTTCCCGAAGTATTTCCATCCCGGGCCGTTACCCCCTGTCCGGACAGATCCACCCTGTACATGCCGCATGAATGTGCGGTGAACAATCACCCGTTGTACATGCCGCAGGTCAACCGGGTGACGGCACGAGTGGCCGAAACACACCACCGGGTGATCCTCCGGCGAACGGACTGCGGGGTGGAACTGACGCGGCGTAGGATCCCTGGCGGTCAGGCCGAGATGACGAGCGGGGCCCGCGGATCGGTGCGCAGCGGGGCGTGCAGGGCCGCCAGGGCGTGCTCCAGGCCGTGCAGGTGGACGAGGGCCGGCTCCGCGGCGGCGGGCCGCGGGACGGCGGGCGGGTTGGGCTCGGTCGTTCCGTCGGGGGTGGTCAGCGCCTCCACCGCCGCCTCCACCCGCCAGCAGGCGGCGGCCAGCCGGGCGTCGTGCGAGGCCTGCGGGTCTGCTGCGACGGCCACGAGGCCGCGCACCTCGCGGGCGCAGTCGTCGAGCAGCCCGAGGACCTGCCGGGCGCGGGCCTTGCGGGCGCGCAGCGGGCTGAGCGGGTGGACGAGCGGGGCGAGGGCCGCGCGGGCGCGGCCCAGGATCAGCTCGAGTTCGGCAGCGTGCGGGGCGGGGTCGGCGTCGGGGTCGCCGGCGAGCCGGTCGAGGGCGGCCGAGGTGGCGGCGCGGACGCAGCACAGGGCCCGCTGGATCCAGGCGTCGTTGGCGGCGTGCGTGGTCACCGGGAGGATCAGGGCCACGGCGAGCCCGGCGCCCAGCGCGCCGACCGCGGTCTCCTGGAAGCGCAGGAGCAGCAGCCCGGGGTGCAGGACCCCGAGGAGCCCGTACAGCAGGCCCGCCATGACGGTGACGAAGAACATCATCCAGGAGTACGAGGGGGCGGCGGTGTAGAAGATGCCGAAGACGCACACGGCGACCAGCGCGGCGGTGGGCGCGGGGGCGCCGTGCAGCGGTACGGCGATCAGCAGTCCGGCGGCGATGCCGAGGACGGTGCCCAGGACCCGGCGGAAGCCGCGGACCAGGGTCTCGCCGCGGGAGGCGGTGTTGACGAAGATCCACCAGGCGGTGCCGACGGCCCAGTACCAGCGGTCCTCGGAGAGCGCCTGGCCGACGGCGAGGGCGAAGGCGCAGGCGGCGGTGGTCTGGAAGGCCTGCCGGGTGGTCGGCCGGGCCAGGCCGGTGCCGGGCAGGGCGGGCGGCGCGGGAGGGGGCGGCGTGCGCCGCTCGATGGGCCACAGCACGAACCGCGCCGCGGCGGAGGCGAGCAGGGCGAGGCCGACGGCGGCGTACAGCTCGGGCAGCTGGGCCGGCACGGCGTGCAGGAACTGCGTGACGAAGAACATCATGAAGCCGAAGATCCCGAGGGCCTGCCCGCGCGGCCCGAAGCGGCGGGCGTAGACCCCGGCGAACACGACGGCGAGGAAAGCGGCGTCGCGGACGTACGGCATGCCGTGCAGGGTGGTGGCCACGGCCAGGACGGGGAACCCGGCGACGGGCAGCAGCGCGGTCGTCACGCGCTGGGCGCGCACGTCGGCGTCGAGCACGGTGAAGAGCGCGAGCAGGGCGGCGAGGCCGCCGGTGATGGACGCCGTGAGGGAGAGGCCGCACAGTTCGGCCACCGCCACGGCGAGGCTGACGCCGATCACGGCCCGCAGCGAGTTCCGCAGTCTCAGGAGCCCCGGATCCGGAGCCACGAACATCCTCTTCACGGCGGTGTGCCGCCCCCCTCAAGGTGGTGCGCGCCGGCCCGGCGTCCGCCCGGGGGTGGTGGGCGGGTGCGCGGGCACAGCGAAGGCACCGCGCCCCGGACCGGCCTCGTTGCCGCCCGGCGCTGCGCGGCGCCGAAAGTACATGGATAGGACACAGATAAGCACCTTCCGGCCCGGCGGCTCAAACGAGCTCGGGATCACTGGGCCATTGGCCCAGTCAGGGCGGCATATCGTCGGCCGTGTGGGGGCCATTGGGGCTGCGGCGGGCTCAGGGGCGTTCCGGGGCGTACGGGCGGCCGCCCGCCATCACCAGGCGGACCCGGCGCAGCGCCTGGAGGTCGTCCAGCGGCCGGCCCCGTACGACGAGGAGGTCCGCCCGGTAGCCGGGGGCGATCCGGCCCGTCTCGTGCCCGATGCCCAGCGCCTCGGCCGCCTCCCGGGTGGCAAGGTCCACGATCTCGGCCGGGGTGCAGCCGATGTGCGCGAAGAATTCCAGGCTGGAGACGAAGTCGTCGAAGACCGCCCGGCTCACTCCGGCGTCCGTGCCGGCGATCAGCTTCACGCCGCGCTCGCGCATCCGGCGCAGCCCGCCGAACATCTCCTCGGCCCGCTCGGGGCCGAACCGCTGCGCGAAGCCGCGCCAGTCGGGACTCGCCGCGGGGCAGACCCGGATGTCCCGGTCCGCCATGGCCGCCACGACGTCGTCGAGGACGCGGAACCCGTCCGGGGCGATCCAGGTGCAGTGCTCGACGGTGCGGACGCCGGCCGCCACCGCGGCCTCGATGCCGTCGGTGCCGTGCGCGTGGGCGGCGACGGGCAGGCCCGCACGGGCGGCCTCGTCGACGATGAGGCGGAGCTGGTCCGCGGTGAACTGCGCGGCCCAGACCGGGGGGCCGTCCTTGGTGATGCCGCCGCCGGTCGCCATCACCTTGATGAGGTCGGCGCCGGCCTCGGCGTTGTGCCGGACCATCCGCCGGATGTCGTCCGCCCGCGCCACCTCGCCGCCGAGGAACCAGCAGTGGCCGCCGGGCCCCGTCAGCGGTGTGCCGGCGGCCAGGACGCGGGGGCCGGGCAGCCGCCCCGCAGCGATGCGGTCGCGCAGCCGCAGCGCCAGCCCGTTGCGGTCGCCGAGGTCGCGCACGGTGGTGACGCCGCCGGCGAGCAGGCGGCGGGCGCGCTCGGCCATGCCCGCGGCCACCGCCTCGTCGTCCGCGCCGCGCAGCGCGGCGACCGGGTCGGGTCCGGCGTCCAGGGCGAGGTGGACGTGTGCGTCGATCAGGCCGGGCAGGAGGGTGCCGTCCGGGTGGTGGTACCGGGCGGCGCCGGGCGGCGTGCGGGCCTCGACCTCGCGGCGCGGCCCGACGTCCGCGATCACTCCGTTCCGGACGAGCACCGCGCCGTCGGTGAGCCGCCGGCCGTGCGGGCCGGTGAGCACGGTCGCGGCCGAGACGAGGGCTTCCATGGGGTTCCTCCTGTCACGCGTGCGACGCCAGAGCGTCGGAGAGTCGGGTGAGCTGGCGTACGTCGCCCTCGAGGCTGCCGCCGGGCGGCAGGGCCACCGGTACGGCCCGGGGCGGGGCGGGCTGTCCGGCGGCGTGGGCCCGCAGCGCGGTCCGCAGGTGGCGGGCGGCCGCCTCGGGCGGCAGCGTTCCGTCCGGGCCGGCCGGTTCCAGCAGGGCCAGGTGGGGACTGATGCGCACCAGGCCGTCCCGGCACTCGATCACCCTCCGGTAGTACCTGCGGTGTACCCCTCGCGGGCTCAGCACCTCCCACCAGCGGCCGGGTCGGGTCCGCTGGAGCGCGTCCTCGGGGAAGGCCGCGTGCAGTTCCGTCCACAGCGGGCCGAGCCGCCGGTACACCCTGCGGTGGTGCCACCAGAGGCGGAGGCTCGCCCACCGGGTCGCCAGGGCGGGGAAGACCACCCCGGCCACGAAGAGCGGGATCGCCAGGTCCAGCAGCAGCTTCACCCCGAGGATCACCGGCCGGGGCACGTCCCCGCCCAGCCAGCGCATCAGGGTGAGCGCCTCGCGGGTGGCCGACGCGAGCAGCATGGCGGCCAGGGACCCGGCCATCGTCCACAGGCCGATGGCCAGCGGACGGCCCGCGAGCCGGGCGTAGCGGACGGTCCAGAACAGGGCCATGGCCAGGGCGTAGGCGAGGTAGAGCCCGGCCGTCAGGTAGAAGACCGCGACTCCGGTGGCCTGCATGTCGGCCGTGGCGTAGGTGTGGCTGCGCTCGGCCTTCGGCGTCAGCACCATCGCCAGGGTGGCGACGCCGGCGGTCGCGGCCAGCGGGACCGCCTGCCTGCGGGTGCGGGCGCGGGCGGATGCGGGGTCGGCGGCCGAGTGGATGAAGAAGCAGGCCAGGAAGTAGACCGCGCCGACCAGGCACAGGTTCTGCAGGAGTTTCGCGGTGCCGTCGCCGACCAGGCCGTCGGCGGCGCGGATGCCCGCGGGGACGCCCAGCGGGAAGGAGAGCGCCGCGCAGAGCAGGCACAGGAAGACCGCGCGGAGCGGCCGGTCGGCGGGGTCCCGCAGGACCTGGCGGCCCTTCCAGAGCAGTGCCCCGTACAGCACGGTGCCGAGGATCACGGAGAGCATCCTCAGAGCCACCCCTGACGGTCGCTCAGCGCGGTGTGCACCCGGCGTGCGGATGCGTTCTGCGGTGCGCGCGGGGTGACCCGGTCCAGCACGGAGGCCCACTCCAGGATGATCGTCGCGACCAGTTCGGCCTCGCGCTCGCGCTCCTCGTCGTAGGAGGTGCGGCGCAGTGCCCGGTTGACGGCGTCGAGGGAGATGTCCGGAAGCAGCTCGTGCCAGACCTCGCCGTCCGATGCGTCGCTGGCATGGTCCGCGAGGATGTGGCCCACTTCGTGCAGGATGATGTGGTCCTGGTGGGCTTGGCTGGTTTCCTTCTGGTAGAAGATGTAGTCCGCCCTGTCCGTGGCGATCCACAGGCCGAACGGGCCCGGGACGGGGAGCGAGTAGGGGATCAGCCGGATCGGGCGGCCCCGGTGTTCGCCGAGGAGCCGGCACAGCTCCGGCACTCGCAGGGGCGGGCTGACACCGAGCATGCGCAGGATGTTCCGGCAGTGCTTGCGCAGTTTGCGCTCGTTCAAGGATGGTCTCCCGCGGCTGTCGGAGGCCGGAAGGTGCCGACCCGTGTCCGGTTCCATCCAACGCGCCCTGAAGAAGACGATCCAGAACGGTTTTCGGTCATTCGTCCTGCGGTGAGGTGTTCTCCCGCTCGGCCTGCTCCAGGCGGTAGACGATGTCCAGGAGGTCCATCACCTGCTTGCGGTGCTCCTGCGAGAGCTGCCCGGCCCGCATGGCCATCAGCTTCACGTCGCTGCCCTGGGAGGCCTCCTTGAGCCGCGCCTGCTCCTGCGCGAGGGCGGCGAGCTGCTCCTCGATGCGCGCCGTCGCCGCATCATCCACGAAGTACGCGGCGGGGACGCCGAAGAACTGGGCCAGCGCCTGGAGGTGCTTGAGGGTGGGATTGGTCTTCTTGCCCTTGCGCAGCTGCCAGATGTAGCTCTGCGAGATCGACACGCCGGCCCCCCTGATGGCCGTGGCGACCTGCTCGTTGCTGTACTCGTGCGCGGGGTCCGGCCTGACGGTCGCGAACAGCCGGTTGAGCTTGTCGGCGAGGCTGCGGCCTTCGTCGTCTGGCATGACGTCCACCCCATGTCCGGCCTCGTGCATCACGCTTCCACTCACGTGAAAAGCTTCAACCGACAGTCTCTCCACGCTGGTTGAAGAGCGTCAAGCCCCGGGGTTACGGTGGGGCCCGCCCAAGGTTTCGACTGAGGTGAAGGCTCCTGCCGCACGGGCATCGACATGGGTCGATGCCCGACCGGGGCACGGGGCGACGCGGAGTCCGGTCCCGCCACGACCGTCCCGGATCCGCACCGCGGGATGCATCCTCCGATGCCCGCACCGCCGCGCCGGCGCCACGGCGCGAGAGCTTGGGCGGCACGTGAGCCAGAAGGGGGAACAGAGCAATGACGCTTGCGCCGGGTTCGACCGGTTTCCGCCAGGGGGACGGGGGTTCCGCCACCCCGCTCTACGCCCGGATCCGGGCGAGGATCAAGATGGACATCGCGGCCGGGGTGTACGCCCAGGGTGACCACCTTCCCGCAGCCGACCGGCTCGGGAAGAAGTACGGAGCCAACAAGAACACCATTCTGCGGGCCCTGCGGATGCTCCGCAGCGAGGGAATCATCGATTTCGGACGCGGGCGCGGAGCCGTGGTGCTCCATTCCGCGCACCGCGTGGAACTGGCCGATCTCTCCGCCCAGCTCCAGCAGGTGGTCAAACTCGCCGACTCGTCCGGGATTTCCCGGGCGGCCATCATCTCCGCGATCGAGCACATGCCCCGGACCGCCCGGCCGGCCCGGGGCCCTCGCGGGCCGTACCGGACCAGCCGTCCCTGAGGGCAGCCGGCCGACCGCAGCCGGCTCTGAGGGACCGCGCGGCCTGGTGCCAATGGAGCTCATGCGGAGAGTGAGCAAATATCCAGGGGAACCACGCCGGTTCACCGCGCCGGGGCGGCTCGGAGCGGGGCCGGCGGGCACCGGGTCCGGCAGCGTCCGCGCAGGTGGGGGCCCGTCGGGCGGCCGGCCGGGCGGGCCCCGGGCCAGGGGCCACGCACCGTGTTCGGGCCGGGCGCACCTTGATCCGCGGAGGCCGCGCGGACGACGATTTCTCCCGGAGCGGCCGCGGATTTCCGCACATCGCAATTCTGCTCCGGCCCGAAGAGAACAAAGGTGAGAACAACTCGAGGAGAACGACATGGCCAGGAAGATCTACGAGGTGCCGGCGCTTTTCAAGGCCGGTGATTTCCGCAAGGACACCGGATTCCTGAAGCGCGGGCCGCACGAGCCCAAGGTCCGCCTGCCGCTGGGCTGGTAGTCCGATGACAGGCCACGGCGAGGGATGGTTCGTCCTCTTCCCGGACTGTGGGGCCGCCCTCGCCGTGGCCTCCCGGATCGGACCGAACGCCCCCAGGACCGTCACCCATCCGTCCGGAAACCCGTTCGTCGTGGGCGACTGGAGCACGTCCGTCCACGCCCGCAACGGACACGGCCTGTCCGTGTCCCTGATCGGCCGGACCCCGGTCACCACCGGGGAACTCGAAGCCCACATCGCCGGATTGCGCGACCTCGACGCCCTCGACCGCCTCGCGCCGCGCCTGCCCGGCGACTTCCACCTCGTCGGCGCCGCGGACGGCGAGGTCCGCGCCCAGGGCACCGCGTCGGGACTGCGCCGCCTCTTCCACGCCTGCGTCGACGGCATGACCGTGGCGGCCAACCGCAGCGACGTGCCGGCCCGGCTGATCGCGGCTCCGCTGGACGAGGACGTCCTCGCCCTGCGGCTGCTGGACTCCGTCCCCCACCCGCTCGGCGACGCCCCGCTGTGGCGCGGCGTCCACGCGGTCCTGCCCGGCCACCGGCTCCGGTTCGGCGCCCGGGGGACCCGTACCGCCCGCTGGTGGGAGCCGCCGCGCACCGCGGTGCCGCTCGCCGAGGGCGCGCAGGCCCTGCGCCACGCGCTCGACGAGGCCGTCCGCACCCGCGTGGAGGCCGCCGGGAGCATCAGCTGCGACTTGTCCGGCGGCCTGGACTCCACCAGCGTCGCCGCCCTGGCGGCCCGGGCGAGCACCGCTGCCGTCCCGGCCCTGACCATGCCCAGCCGCGACCCCGGCGACGACGACCTGCACTGGGCCCGGCTGGCCTCGGCGCAGATCCCCGGCCTGGAGCACACCGTGCTCGGCATCGAGGAGATCCCCCTGTTCTACAGCGGCCTGCTGGAGGTGACCGGGCCCGTCGACGAGCCCCTGCCCACCCTGCTCGACCAGCCCCGCCAGCTCGCCGGACACGACGCCCTGCGGGCCGGCGGGTCCCGGCTCCACCTCACGGGGATGGGCGGGGACCACGTGCTCTGGGGCCACCCCGCCCACCACCGCGACCTGCTGTCCAGGCGCCCGTTCGCCGCCCTGCGCAGCATTCGCGGCTACCGGGCGCAGAACCGCTGGACGCTCCGGGAGACCCTGTCGGTCCTCGCCGACCGGCGCCCGTACGGGCAGTGGCTGGCGGACGTCGCCGACCAGGTCACACACCCCCGGCCCGCCCCGCACAGCCCGGACGTCCTCGCCTGGGACCTGCCGCCGCGGCTGCCCGGCTGGGTGACCCCGGACGCCGCCGCCTCCGTGCGCCGGAGCCTGCGGGAGGCCGCACGGACGGCCGAACCGCGTGGCGGGACCCGCGCCCTGCACAACGAGCTGCACACCCTCCACCACGGCACCCGCGCCACCCGCATCCTGCACCAGGTCGCGGAGCACAGCGGACTGCCCCTGGCCAGCCCGTTCTTCGACGACCGGGTGGTGGAGGCCTGCTGGTCCGTACGGTCGGAGGAGCGCAGCACCCCGTGGGAGTTCAAACCGCTCCTCAAGGCGGCGATGCGCGGGGTCGTCCCGGACGCCCTGCTGCGCCGCTCCACCAAGGGGGAGGCGTCGGCCGACGCGGCCAACGGCCTGCGGGAGAACCGCGGCCGGCTGGTCGAGCTGTGGCAGGACTCGCACCTGGCCAAGCTCGGCCTGGTGGACGCCGAACGGCTCGTGGACACCACGCTCCGGCCGTCCTCGCCCGAACTGCGGCACGGCGGGCTGGACGCCACGCTCGCCTGCGAAATCTGGCTCCGCACCATCTGAAAGGGACATCTCCATGCGACTGACCGAGGACGTCTCCCTGGTGGACACGGACTACGGCAAGGTCCTGCTGAACGGCAGCACCGGCGAGTACTGGGAGCTCAACCCGACCGGCGGGCTCGTGCTGGCCGGCCTCCTGGAGGGCCGCGCGCCGGCCGACATCGCCGGCACCCTCGTCGCCGAGTTCCAGGTGGACGAGGAGCGGGCCGCGGCCGACGTGACGGCCCTGCTGTCCGCCCTGCGCGACGCCCGCCTGGTACGCCCGTGAGCTTCCACCCCGTTCCCGAGGCCCGCGCCGGGACCTCGCCGGTGCACCGCCTGGGCGCCCGCCTCGCCGTCGCCGCGGCGCGGCCGCTCGTCCTGCTGCCGCCGGCCCGGCTGCACCGGCTGCTCGGCCGCATGGCGCGCGGGGCCCGGCCGGCCGACCACGCCCGGGTGCTCGCGGCCCGCCGGGCCGTCACGACCGTGAGCGCGGTGTGTGCCGGGCGGGAGGGCTGCCTTCCGCGGTCGGTGGCCACCGCACTGCTGTGCCGGGCCCAGGGCCTGTGGCCCACCTGGTGCGTCGGCGTGCGGGCGGCGCCCCCGTTCGGCGCCCACGCCTGGGTCGAGGCGGAGGGCCGGCTCGTGGGCGAGGACCTGCCCCAGGACTACTTCCGGGTGCTGATGAGCGTCGGCCCCACGGCAGAGGAGAGGAATCGCCGGTGAGCGACCCGGTCAAGACCCCCGCCGCACCCGGTGGGCCCGCCGAGCCGGCCGAGCCCGCCGAGCCCGCCGCGTCGGACGCCGCGAACGCCACGAACGCCGCGGACGCCGGGCGCCCCGGCGTGCGCTTCGGCGACCTCATGCGCCTGCTGCACGGCAGCGGGCGCACGGTGGGCTGGGCGCTCGCCCTGACCACCGCCGGCACCGTTCTCGGCCTCCTCCAGCCCCTTCTGACGATGCGTCTGATCGACCGGGTCGGGGACGGCGGCGCCATCGCCTCGCTGGTGGCCGTGCTCGCCGCCCTCTTCCTCGGCCAGGCGGCCCTGGAGGCCGGCGGCCAGTTCCTGCTGGACGTGACCGGGGAGAGCGTGGTGCGGCGGCTGCGGCACCGGCTGATCGGCCGGCTGTTGTTCGTCCGGGTCCGCGAGTTCGACCGGCAGCGCGTCGGCGACCTCCTCTCGCGCGCCGGCACCGACACCACCGTGCTGCGGGACATGGTGGCCGGCAGCTTCGTCCAGCTGGTCACCGTCACGTTCACGGGGGTCGGCGCCGTCGGGCTCATGCTGTGGATCGACCCGATGATGTTCCTCGTCGTCGCGGGGACGCTGGTGGTCGCCGCGCTCCTCGTCGCCGGGGTGTTGGCCGGCATCCGCAGCAGCACCGAGCAGGCCCTCGCGGCCGTCGGCGCGATGACCGCCGACCTGGAGCGGGCCCTGAGCGGCATCAGGACCGTCCGCGCGAGCCGCGCCGAACACCGGGAGGCGGAGCGCATCGGCGCGGACGCCGACGCGGCGTACGCCGCCGGGGTCCGCTCCGCCCGGCTGGGCTCCGTGGTCGGACCGGCCATGGAGATCGCGGTCAACGGCTCCTTCCTGCTGGTCCTGCTCGTCGGCGCGGTCCGGGTGTCCGGCGGCTCCATGTCCGTCAGCGAACTCGTCGCGTTCCTGCTGTTCGCCACGTACCTCGTCATGCCGCTGGCCGGGCTGTTCAACGCGCTCAGCCTCATCCAGCGCGGCATGGGCTCCCTGGGCCGCATCGGGGACGTGCTCCGCCTGCCCGTGGAGGAGGGCGCGGGCCTTCCGGCGGACCCGCCCGCCGTGCCCCCGTCCGCCCTGGTCGACGTACGGAACGTGTGGTTCTCGTACGACGGGCGGCCGGTGCTGCGCGGGGTCTCCTTCACCGTCCCCACCACCGGACTGGTCGCGGTCGTGGGCAGGTCCGGGGCGGGAAAGTCCACCGTCCTGTCGCTGCTCGAGAAATTCCACGAACCCGACGGAGGACAGGTGCTGTTCGCGGGCGCGGACATCGCCGGAATGGATCCGCGGGAGCATCGCGGCCGGATCGGGCTCGTGGAACAGCACGCCCCGCTGCTCCACGGAACACTGCGCGACAACCTCGTGTACGCCGCCCCGGAAACGGACGAGGAGCACATGCGCGAGGTGCTCGCCATGGTGAATCTCGGCGAACTCGTCGAACGCCTGCCGGACGGCCTGGAAACCGACGTGGGCGAACGCGGGTTCAACCTGTCCGGCGGCGAGCGCCAGCGCGTCGCCATCGCCCGGGCCCTGCTCGCCGACCCGGACCTGCTGCTGCTCGACGAGCCGACCTCACAGCTCGACTCGATCAACGAGCGGCAGCTCACGGACGTCCTGCGCGGCATCGCCCGGGAGCGCGCGCTGCTCGTCGTCGCCCACCGGATGTCGACGGTGCGCGCCGCCGACCGGATCGTGGTGCTCGACGGCGGCCGGGTCAGCGCCACGGGCACGCACGAGGAGCTGTTCACCGCGGATCCCTTCTACCGCCGGCTGGCCGCCGTCGACCTCGCGCGGACCCCGGACGACGACCGGGGCGTGATCACATCACCGGGGGCGCCGTGAGTACCAGCCCGCCCGGTGTCCCCCGCGGCGTGCGCGAGCCGTCCTGGAAGCCCGCCCTGAAACGGGTGGGCCGGCTGACGCCGCGCGAGCGGGAGACCTTCCTGCTGCTCGCCGAAGGACTGTCCAACGACGGCATGGCGCAACGTCTGCACGTCACGGAGCGAACCGTGCGCGCACACGTCTCCGCCGTCATGGAGAAACTGGAACTCGACTCCCGCCTTTCCGCGTGCCTGGCGTCCTACGTTTTCGGTACGGAAATCCTGCCCGCCGCCCTCCCGGATTCCGCTGCGCACGCCCGGAACTGAAGCCCGGGGAAATACTGTCGCCGACGCCAATGGAGACGGGTTGCCGCAATCGGCAGGATTTTCCCAGCGCCGGGGAATTCACCCGGAGCCCCGGGGCATTCGCGCCGGGACGAACCATCCGAAGGGAATGTGAAGATGTCCGACGTATTCGACCTGGACGCCCGTATCTCGGCCCCCGCCGGCCCCGCCGGCGAGCAGGCCCCGCCGCCGTCCATCTCGACGATCGCGACCCGCACGATCTGCACCAGGGTCGGCTGCCAGGTGACCAAGACCTGCGCCTGCACCTCGCTGTGCACGAGCCTGTGCCACGGCGGCAAGTGACCACCGGGTGAACGCCCGACGGGTGCTGCCGTGCTGCTGACACGGCAGCACCCGTCCCCGGTCCGCGCGGGCCGTACGCCGACAGACAGGACTCACCATGCAACTCGTCCACAACGGTACCGATCCCTGGGTCCGTGCAGAAGACGCCGGACTGGTCCGGGACGCAACGACGGCCGTCCGGCACATCGTCGAGCGGACCGCCACGACCCCCCGGGTGAACGACCTCGCGCTGACCGCCGCGGAACAGAGCGACACCGCGGGCGGCTGGTACCCGCCCAGCCTGGCGCACGGGCAGGCGGGCACGGCCCTGCTGCACCTGTACGCGGCCCGGGCCGGGCTCGGCGAGCACGCCACCGCCTTCGGCCACCTGCGGGACGCCGTCCGCTCGACGCAGGTCGAACCCCTGGAGCACCACGGCCTGTTCGCGGGCACCAGCGGTCTCGCCCTCGTCCTGGCCGACGCGGCCCGCGACGAACCCCGGTTCCGGCCGAGTCTGGACCGGCTGCACGGGCGGCTCGCCGCCCAGGTCCTCGCCAGGCCGCCGGCCCGGACCGAACGCGGCATCAGCGACCTGGACTACGACCTCATCACCGGCGCCGCCGGCGTCCTCGTCCAGCTCAGTTCCCTGTCCGACCCCGATGAGCAGGCCGCCGAGGCCGCCGCGGCCCTCGTCGACTACCTCGTGTGGCTCTCCGGGCCGGCCGAGACCCCGGGCACGCCGCACCGCTGGCTCATCACCCCCGGCTTCTACCCGCCGGTCGACAGCTACCGGCAGCGGTACCCGTACGGCTACCTGAACCTGGGCCTCTCGCACGGCATGCCGGGCGTGGCCGCCGCCCTGGCGACGGCCTGGGAGGCAGGGCACCGCCGTCCCGGGCACCTGGAGGCCGTCGGCACGCTCACCGGCTGGATCCGGGACCGGGCCGGCTCCGACGCCCACGGCCCCGTCTGGGCCGACGGCACACCGGTCGACGAGCACGGCCGCGAGGTCCTCGCCCCACCCGGGCACGGGCACGCGCACGCGCACGACCGGATCGCCTGGTGCTACGGCACCCCGGGCGTGGCCGGCGCCCTGCTCGGCGTCGCCTCGGCCACCGGCGACGAGGCCCTGCGCGCGGCCGCCGTGGCCGCCTTCGAGGGCGCCCTCGCCCGGGCCGAGCACGTCCGGCCGCTGTCGCCCACGCTGTGCCACGGGCAGGCCGGACTGGTCATGCTGGCCCTGGAGTTCGCGCCCTGGAGCGAGGCCGCCCGCCGCCGCCTCCCGGACCTGCTCCGGCAGCTGCTCGACCGCTACGACCCGGCCCTGCCGCTGGGCTTCGCCGACCTGGAGGAGCCCGGGAAGCCGGTGGACAACCCCGGGCTGCTCACGGGGGCCACCGGCGTCGCCCTCGTCCTGCTCGCCGCCCTCGGCGGCGAGCGTCCCCACTGGTTCCGCGCCTTCCTCGCCCGGTGATGCCCATGTCCCCCTACGAGCCCGCGGGCTTCTTCCTGCTGCGCACCCCCGCCCTGCCCGTCCGCACCTTCCTCGACGTCACCGCGGACCCCGAGCACACCCCCGCGGCCCTGCTCGGCCTCGCCCGCCGCCCCGACGTCGAACGCGCCCTGCTCATCGCGAGCGAGGACCTCGCCGACACCCTCGGCCGCCTCGACCGGCTCAGCGGCAAGCGCACCCGCCGCCTGCACTCGCGGCTGCTGCGGTACGTGACCCGCATGGCGACCCGGCCCACCCCGTTCGGCGCGTTCTCCGGCGTGGCCATGGGCGGGTTCGGTCCCCGGACCCTTGCGGAGCTCGGCCCCGCGGGCAGCCACCGCACCCGGTTCCGGGCGGACATGGGCTGGCTCCTGTCCCTGGTCAAGGGCATCGAGGAGGACCCCGCCCTGCTGCGCCGGCTCCGCCTCGTCCTCAATCCGATGGCCCATGTCGCGGGCGACCGCGTCGTCCTCCCCCAGGCCGACAAGTACGGCCAGCACGACGAGCGGAGCGTACGGATCCGCGCCACGGCCGCCGTCGACGTCGTGATGCGGGCGGCCGCCCTGCCCGTACCGTACGAGCAGCTCGCCGCCGAGGTGTCCGCCGCGTTCCCGGACGCCGCCCCGGACGCGGTCGACGGCCTGCTCCGGCAGATGTGGGACCTGGGCTTCCTGACCAGCGACCTGCGGCCGCCGCAGACCGCCGCCCGGCCCGAGCACCACGTCCTCAAGAAGCTCACGGGGCTACCGGGCGCCGCCCCGGCCGCGGTGGAGGGGCTACGCGCCGCCGCCGAGCTGGCGGACCGGGCCGGTGACGCCGCGTCGCTGCGCCGGCTGAGTGCGGCCCAGCGGGCCCTGGTGCCCGGGCACACGGGGCAGACGTACCAGGCCGACACGGCGGTGGACCTGCGCTCCCCCGTCATCCACGAGGCGGTCGCGGAGGCGGCGGCGGACGCGGTCGGCGTCCTGGTGCGGCTCAGCGCCGCCTACGGCAGCCACAACCACCTCACCCGGTACCGCGAGGAGTTCACCGAGCGCTACGGCATGGACACCCGGGTGCCGGTCCTCAGCCTGCTCAGCCCCGACACCGGGCTCGACGCGCCCCCCACGTACACCAACCCGGCCCGCAGCATCGAGCTCCCGGCCGGGCCGCCGGCCGACACCGCCCGCACCGACGCCCTCCTCGTCGAGTTCGCCCAGGAGGCCTGGTGGAACCGGGCCACCGAGGTCGAGCTGACCGACGCCTGGCTGGACCGGCTCGCCCCGGCGGGGCCGCGCCAGGACGTCCCGCCGGTCATGGACGTGTACCTCCAGCTCGACGCCGCCGACCGGGACGCCGTCGACCGCGGCGAATGGCGTGCCGTCCTGCGCGCCGACAGCCTCGCCTACGGGGGCCGCACGTTCGGCCGCTTCGCCGACCTGCTCGGCGAGGACGCCGTGGCGCGGCTGCGCGCGTACGCCCGCGAGGAGGAGGCGCTCCTGCCGGACGTCGCCCACGCCGAGCTGGCGTTCCTGCCGCCCTACGGCCGGGCCTCGAACGTCACCCTGCGTCCCGCCGTCCGGCGGTACGAGATCCCCGTCAACACGGCGCCGTCCGTGGACCCGGACCGGGTCATCGCGCTGGACGACATCCTCGTCGGCGTCAGCGGCGGCCGCTTCCACCTGTGGTCCCGGCGCCTCGACCGGGAGATCGTCATCGCCCAGCACCACATGCTCAGCCCCACCCTGGCCCCGAACGTGGCGCGCTTCCTCATCGAGGCCTCGCAGGACGGGTACGTCCAGCCCGGCGGGTTCCACTGGGGTCCGGCCGAGTCCGCCCCGTTCCTGCCCCGGGTGACCCGCGGACGGATCGTGCTGCGTCCCGCCCAGTGGAGGCTCACCGCCCGCGACGCCGACGACCTCGCCGCCTGGCGCGCGCGCCGGCTCGTGCCCCGCCACGTCTACCTGGCCCATGCCGACCAGCGGCTGCTCCTCGACCTCGACCACCCGCAGGGCCGGGAGGAGCTCGCGGGTGAACTCCGCAAGCAGTCCGCGCTCGTCCTGCACGAGATGCTGCCGTCCTTCGACGGGATGTGGCTGGCGGACGCGGAGGGCGAGCGGTACGCGGCCGAGATCGTGGTTCCGGTCATCGCCCGCGACGCCGCGCGCGTCTCCCGGCGGCCCGTCCCGCGGCGCCGCGAGGTGCCCGTCGAACGCCATCTGCCGGGCAGCGACTGGACCTTCCTCAAGGTGTACGCGGCCCCCGAACGCCACGACGAGATCATCACCGGGCCGCTGCGCGAGGTCGTCGCCGCCCTGCGCGACCAGGGCCTGCTGGACCGCTGGTTCTACATGCGCTACGCCGACCCCTTGCCCCACCTGCGGCTGCGGGTCCGCAACACCGATTCCGCGCGGGCCCTCGCCCTGCTGACGGCGTGGGGCCGGGACCTGGTCGACGGAGGGCTCGCCCAGGACACCGCGCTGGCGAGCTACGCCCCGGAGATCGCCCGCTACGGCGGCCCCGAGGCGTTCGACGCCGTGGAGCGGCTGTTCCAGGCCAACAGCGAGACCACGGCCGGGGTACTGGCCGCTCTGCCCGGCATGGGCCCCGGCATCAAGCCGGAGTTCCTCGCCGTCGCCGCCCTGGACACCCTGCACGCCCAATGGGGCATCCCGCTCGCCCGGCGGCTGTTCCCGGCCGACGGCCCCGAGGACGCCCCGGCGCGGGAGGCCCGCACCCTGTTCCGGGCGCACCGCGACTACCTGTGCGAACTGCTCAGCCCTTGGCCCCGGGCCGTCCACGCGGAGGGCAGCGCCCACCGCCGGCAGCTCGCGGACGTCTTCGCCGCCCAGGCGCCGGCCGTGGCGCAGACCGCGGCCGCCGTGCGCCGGGCCGCCGAGAGCGGCCTCCTGGTCGGCTCCGAGGAGCAGGTGCTGGCGAGCCTCGCCCACATGCAGATCAACCGGCTGCTGCCCATCGACCTGGAGCGCGAGGCCCGCAGCCACGCCCTGTGGCGGCAGGTGCTGCGCGCGGTCCGCGGACGCCTGGCCACCACCGCCGAAGGGGAGGCACGATGATCTGGCTCCGGGTCGCCGGACTGTTCTGGCGGCTCAGCCCCGCCCGGGTATCCGGCTTCACCGCCGTGACGGTGCTGCTCGCCCTCGTCCCCGCCGTCCAGATCGGGCTCGTCGCCGCAGCCGTGCAGCACGTGGCCGACGCCATCGGCGGTGACGGGCAGGCCGAGCGGTCCGCCTTCCTCGCCGGGTCCGCCCTGCTGGCCGTGGCACTGGCCAACCACCTGCTGGGCACCTGCCTCCAGTACCTCGACAGCCTCCTGCGCCTCGAACTCACCGCGAAGATCGGCGAGTCCGTGATGCGCAAGAGCACCCTGCTCGACCTGCGGCAGTACGAGGACGCCGCCACGTACGACACCCTTCAGCGGGCCTTCCAGGAGAGCAGCGGCGGCCGCGTCTACCAGGTCTTCACCCAACTCCTGGACACCGTCCGGGAGTCGCTCACCCTCGTCACCGTGAGCGTGGTGCTGTTCTCCTGGAGCCCCTGGATCGGGCTGGCGATCCTGCTCGCCCCCGTCCCGTCGGTGATCTCGTACATGGTGTACAGCCACAAGGCGTTCGAGATCGAGTACGAGCGGGCCGCGGACCGGCGCCGCCTGTACTACTACCAGCACCTGACCACCACCGACCATTCGTTCAAGGAGATCCGGCTCTTCCAGCTCGGCCCCCACCTCCTGGACCTCTACACCCGCCTGGTGCGCACCTTCTTCCGCGTCGACCGGCGCCTGGCCCGCCGCCAGTCCCTGCTCGGCGGCACCCTAGGGCTGATCAGCGTGGTCGCGTCCTCCGGAGCCGTGCTGTGGGCCGTCCACGCGACGATCCGCGGCGGGGAGGTCGGACAGCTGGCCGGGTACCTCCAGGCCGTCGGCTCGATCCAGGTCTCCGCCCACGCCCTGCTCCTCGGCCTCGCCTCGCTCTACAAGGACGGCCTCTTCCTCGGCAACCTCTTCACCTTCCTCGCGTTGCCCGAGCAGCAGATCAAGGGCGGCACACGGCGTTTCCCGAAGGAGCTCCGCACGGGCATCGAGTTCCGCGACGTCCGCTTCGTGTACCCCGGCACGGACCGCGTCGTCCTCGACGGCGTCAGCTTCCGCATCCCCGCGGGCGAGTGCGTCGCCCTCGTCGGGCAGAACGGCGCGGGGAAGACGACGCTGGTCAAGCTGCTCACCCGGCTGTACGAGCCGACCAGCGGGCGGATCCTCATCGACGACGTGCCCATCGAGGAGTACGACCTCGAGGACCTCCAGCGCCACATGGGCGTCATCTTCCAGGACTTCATCCGCTACGAGCTGCCCGTCCGCGACAACATCGGCTTCGGCCGGGTCGACGAGCGCCACGACGCGGACCGCGTCGCCGAGGCGGCCGCGGCGGGCGGCGCCGCCGGGCTCGTCGAGGAACTGCCGCAGGGGTACGACACCGTCCTCGGACGCCACTTCGAAGACGGGCACCAGCTCTCCGGCGGCCAGTGGCAGAAGATCGCCCTGAGCCGGGCCTTCATGCGGAAGGCTCCGGTCGTCGTCCTGGACGAGCCGACGGCCGCGATCGACGCCGAGGCGGAGGCCGATCTGTTCGCCCGCCTGCGGGACATCGCCCGCGGCGCCACCTCCCTCGTCATCGCCCACCGCTTCTCCACCGTGCGCATCGCCGACCGGATCATCGTCCTCGAGAACGGGAAGGTGACCGAACAGGGCGCGCACGAGGACCTGGTGACCGCCGGCGGTGTCTACGCCCGTCTCTTCCACCTGCAGGCTTCGGGCTACCTGACCGAAGCCGGATCCCGATAGGGGCCGAGGAATGCGCGTATCCGTCCTGTTCCCCGCCATGCCGACGGACCCGAGGGACATGGTGCCCTTCGCCGAGCTGGTCCGGGACGGGCAGGCCGCCCGCCTGTGGCAGGGGCAGTCCCTGAGCGTGGAGACCCACCAGGCCTTCGCCTACCTGGCCGGCATGGGCTTCCGCATCCCCACCGGGACCAGTGTCGTGCTGATGCCGCTGCGGCACGCCATGGACGCGGCGATCCAGGCCCGGTCGCTGGCCCGGCTCACCGGACACCGCATGGTCCTCGGCCTCGGGCCGGCGACCCCCGACTTCGTCACCGGGCTGCACGGAAAGCCGTATGACAGCCCCCGCGACCAGTGCCTCGCCTACCTCGGGGAGGTGCGACGCCTGCTCGCCGGCGGGAACCCGCCGGCCCCGGCCGGCGGCCCCGCGGACACCGCCGTGACCCTGCCCGGCATGTCCCACCCGGGTGTGGAGACCGGGCTCGGCGTGCTCCGGCCGGTCCTGGCACGCGCCGCGGGACGGGCGGCGGACGCCGCGATCAGCTGGATGACCCCGCCCGGCTACGTGCGCGACACGCTGCTGCCGGCCATGGCGGAGGGGGCCGCCGAGGCGGGCCGACCGGTCCCGCGCATGGTCACCGTCGTGCACGCCGCCGTCGACCGGCCGCACCGGGACCCGTACCGCCTCGCCTTCTCCGCGGCCCGCGTCCACCTCGGCGGGCAGCACTACAGCGACATGCTGCGGCGGGCCGGCCTGCGCGTCCATCCCACCATGCCGCAGCTCGGCGCCCGCGCCCTGGTCGACTCGGGCACCTTCGTGTACGGCTCGCCCGACGAGGTCGCCGGCCGGTTGGCCGAATACGGCCGGGCCGGCGTCGACGAAGTTGTCCTCAACATCACGGGCGTGTATGCCGAGCACGGACACCCGGACGCCGTACGGGACCTCCAGGAGATCCTCACGGCGTGGCAGGGGCACGTCCCGCTCCGGCGGCAGGAGCGGGAACGCTGACGGACCGCGCAGCCGCGCACGCGAGGGAGGGGGCACCGCCGTGCCCGACGGCATCACACACTGGCTGACCGCACACGCCCGGACCCTGGACACCCTGGATCCCGGCGCCCCGTACGAGGACCTCGAGCCGCTGCGCGGCGTACTGCGGGACGTGCGGGTCGTGGGCCTGGGCGAATCCACCCACGGCACCCGGGAGTTCTTCCGGCTCAAGCACCGCGTCCTCGAGTTCCTGGTGCGGGAGATGGGGTGCACCACCCTCGCCATGGAGGCCAGCGAGTCCGCCGCCCTCGCCCTGGACGCGTACGTGCGGCACGGCGCCGGGGATCCGGCGCGGCTCATCGCCCGGCTGGGCTTCTGGACCTGGCGCACCGAGGAGATGCTCGACGTCGTCGAGTGGATGCGCGCCCACAACCGGGGCGTGCCGCCGGACCGGCAGGTGCGGTTCGCGGGCATCGACCCGCAGCTGTGCGGCGACTCGGTCGAGGCGGTCGCCTCGTTCCTCGCACGGGTGGCACCGGAGCGCGCCGCGGACCTGGGAGAGCTGGAGGTGCTGGCGCACGCCCGGCCCGGCACCCGTCCCGACCCGGACCGGCTCCTGCTGCGGCTCGCCCAGTCCCTCACCGGCTTCCTCGAGGGGCACCGGGCGGAGTTCGCGGCGCGCACCACGCCGGAGGCCGCGGCAGCGGCCGTCGAGCACGCCCGCATGATCAGCCGGGCCGCCGACGTGGTGACCCGGGCCCCGGATCCGCGGTCTCCGCAGGACGGCATGTTCGCCGTGCGCGACCGGTACATGGCCGAGGCCGTCGCACGGCTCGTCGACGGAGCCGGAGACGGATGCGGAGACGGCGGCGGACGCGGAGACGGTGGCAGTGGCAGTGGCAGTGGCGGAGGGGTGCGGGTGGCGGTCTGGGCGCACAACGGCCACATCGCGAAGGAGGTGTACAACGGCGGTGTGCCGGCCCTCGGCAGCCACCTGCGCGAGCGCTACGGCGACGCCTACTACGCCCTCGGCCTGCTCTTCGGGAAGGGCTCCTTCCGGGCGCGGCGCGGCACCACCGCCCAGGGGCCCGGTGTCCGGCACCGGGTCGGCTCCGGGCTGCGGTTCGTCGAGTCCCGGTTCGCGGCCGCCGTTCCCGGGGACTTCTACGTGGACCTGCGGGCCGCCGACCCGTCCTCCGAGGCGGCGCAGTGGCTGCGGCAGCCGCACATCCAGCGCAGTTTCGGCGCCAGTGTGCCCCGCTGGACCTACCGCTTCCACGCGGCCCCGCTCGTACCGGCCGGGGACTACGACGGGCTCGCGTTCGTCTCCCGCTCGACCTGCTCCCGCCCGCTGCCGCAGTGACCCGGGTGCCGCCGTGACCCGGGCTCAGGGCCACAGGGCGAGCACCGCCTCCAGGGTGAGCTTCCACATCGGCTCGGCGCCGGTGCCGAACGCGGCCGCGAGGGCGTACCCGACGGACGCGTCGTACGCCTCCGGCCGCCCGCCCGCGCCGTCCTCGGTCCACTCGGCGGTCACCAGGCCGTCCCCGGTCGAGGTGAACTCGCCGAGGGGCAGACCGCCGCGGAGCAGCCGGCTGGTGCCGAGCGAGACGGGCACCAGCCGGTACGCGTACCCCGCCTCGCCCTCGCCGGCGTCCACCCGGTAGGACCGGCGGGTCAGGAACCCCTTGGCGGGCCGCAGGGCGACGGGCGTGCCGCCGACCTCGAGGGCCAGGGCGTCGGGGTCCCGGGTGCCGATGGGGACCTGGGCGTCCACCGGGGTCGCGGCCGCCCGCCGCAGGTCCGCCCGGGGGATCCCGTCGCCGTCCACGAGGAGCCGTCCCGTTTCGTGGTCGAGTTCGACGGTGATCGCGCCGAACAGCGGGTCATCGGCGGGGACATAGGCGTACGAGGACATCAAGGGGCTTCTCTCTTCCGGGAACTCCCTGCATTGTCGGTGAACGCGCCGCTCAGGGGCGGGTGTTCCAGCCGGAGATCACCGGGAGTCCGTGTTCGGTGGACAGCACGCTGACGGTGCCCGTGCCCAGCAGGAAGAGCCGGCCGTCCTCGGGCGGCAGCCCCAGGTAGCGGGCGGTCAGGACGCGCAGCAAGTGGCCGTGCGCGACGAGGACGGCGTTGCCGCGGTCCTCGGCGAGGACGGGGGCCACCCGGGCCAGGGCGCGGTCCGCGCGGGCGCCGACCTGGGCCGCGTTCTCGCCGGGGTGTTCGGCGTCGCCGGGCGGGACCCCGTCCTTCCACAGGGACCAGTCCGGCCGGGTCCGACGGATCTCCGCGGTGGTGACGCCCTCGTAGCCGCCGTAGTCCCATTCGCACAGGTCGGGGTCGGTGGCGTCGGTGGTCAGCCCGGCGAGGCGGGCGGTGGCGACGGCCCGGCGCAGCGGGCTGGTCAGCACCAGCGCCGGCTGCCGGACGAGGAAGTACGGGGCCAGGGAGACGGCCTGGTCGGCGCCGTCGGCGGTCAGCGGGACGTCGGTGCGCCCGGTGTGCCGGCCGGTGGCGCTCCACTCGGTCTCGCCGTGCCTCACCAGCAGCAGGTCACTCACCCTCCGGACGATAGCCGGTCGGGCCGCCGCAGGCCGGTCCGGCGCGGGCGATGCTGCGGGCCGAGCCGCCGAAGACCACGGCGCGGAACGGGGACACGCCCGTACGGGGATTCGGCGGGCCGGCGTGTCCGGATGCACCGCGGCCGCGGACGGCACGGCCGCCGGCACCGGGCCGTTGGTACAGTCGCGGCATGGCGGTGGACGAACTCGACACCCGGATTCTGCGCCTGCTGATCGAACAGCCGCGCACGAGCGTCCGCGAGTACGCCCGCATCCTCGGGGTCGCCAGGGGGACCCTCCAGGCCCGGCTCGACCGGCTGGAGCGCACCGGTGTGATCACCGGAACGGGTCCCGTGCTCTCCCCCGCGGCGCTCGGCCATCCGGTGCTGGCCTTCGTGCACATCGAGGTGACCCAAGGGCGCCTCGACGAGGTCGGCGAGGCGCTGGCGGAGGTCCCCGAGATCATCGAGGCGTTCTCGATCACGGGCGGCGGGGATCTGCTGACCCGGGTGGCGGCCCGCGACAACGCCCATCTGGAGGACGTGATCCAGCGGCTGATCCGGCTCCCGGGCGTGGTCCGGACCCGTACCGAGGTGGCGCTGCGGGAGCGGGTGGCGCACCGGCTGCTGCCGCTGGTCGAGGCCGTGGGGCGGGCGGCCCGCAGGCCCTGACGGCCTGGCCCCCTCCGTTCCGCGCTGTCCGTGCTGTCCGTGCGGCACGGGGCCTGGCGGGGCGGGCGGGGCGCTGCGACCATGCGTGGCGTGACCGCCACCCTGCTGCCCCCGGGCACCGAGCGCGGACCGCGCCGGTGGCCCCTCGTCGGGAACCTGCCGGCCTTCGCCCGCGATCCCCTGGCCTTCTTCGAGTCCCTGCGCGACGGGTACGGCGACTGGGTGCCGTGGGCCCTCGGCCCGCAGCGCAACGTCCTGGTCTCCCGGCCCGAGCACGCCGGTGAGCTGCTGGGCTCCGTGGAGAAGACCTTCCGGCCCATGGAGCTGGGCTGGGCCTTCCACCAGCTGCTCGGGGACGGCGTGGTCGTCGCCACCGGGGCGGAATGGCGGCGCAAGCGGGCGCTGGTGCAGCCTGCCGTCCGCCCGCGGCAGGTGCGCTCGTACGCCGCCACGATGGTGGAGTGCGCCGACGCGCTGGCCCGCGGCTGGGCCGAGGGCGGGCGGATCGACGTGCACCGGGAGATGGCCGGGCTCACCCAGCGGATAGCGGTGCGGACCCTGTTCGGAAGCGATGCCGCCGGCCGGGAGGCCCGGATCAGCGCGGCCATGGCCACGGCCCAGCGGGAACTGGGCGCCGAGTTCCGCGGTCTGACGCTGTTCCTGCCGCCCTGGATCCGGACTCCTGGGCGGCGACGGATGCGCCGGGCCGTGGCCGTCCTGGACCGGGAGATCGCGCACGTCATCCGGGAGCACGAGGCGGCCTCGGCCGGCGGGGCGGAGCGGGACGACCTGCTGAGCCGGCTGCTGGCCGCTCGTGACGAGCACGGCGGCCCGCTGTCCCGCAAGGAGCTGCGGGACGAGTCGATCACGCTCTACATCGGCGGGCACGAGACCACCTCGACCACCTTGACCTGGGCCTGGCAGCTGCTGGCGGCTGCCCCCGGGGCGCGGGCCCGGCTGACGGAGGAGCTGGACCGGGTGCTCGGCGGACGGCTGCCCGCGTACGAGGACTACGAGCGGCTGGCCTGGACCCGGCAGGTGGTCAAGGAGGCGCTGCGGATGTACCCGCCGGTCTGGCTGATCTCGGCGCTGGCCGGGGAAGGGGCGGCGATCGGCGGGCGGAGCGTGCCCGCGGGGACGGCGGTGTGGACCAGCCCCTGGTCGATGCACCGTGACGGGCGCTGGTTCCCGGACCCGGGGGCCTTCCGCCCGGAGCGGTGGGACGCGGATGCCGGGCACTTGGCGGTGGAGCAGGCCTGGATCCCCTTCGGCGGCGGGCCGCGGGCCTGCCTGGGAGCCCGGTTCGCCCTGGTGGAGGCCGTGCTGCTGCTGGCGGTGCTGGGCCGGCGCTTCCACCTGGACACCGGTCCCGAGCCGGTCGGGGTCTTCCCGGGGCTGACGCTTCAGCCGGCCGGGCCGGTGCCGGCGACGCTGCGGCGGCCCTGACCGGGTCCGGAGGGGGCTCCGGCAGGGCTCCGGCCGACGGGGAAGATCCCGGCACCCGCCCGAGTTGGTAGAACCGTGAACGAACTGACGCGGGAGACGACGAGGGCCGCAGCCGCCGCCGGGGCCCCCGGCGCCGAGGTCGAGGTGGTGGTCGTGGGCGCCGGGCAGGCGGGCCTGTCGAGCGCCTACCACCTGGCGCGGGCGGGCATCGGGCACGTGGTCCTGGACCACGCGCCCCACCCGGGCGGCGCCTGGCAGTTCCGCTGGCCCTCGCTGACGTACGGCAAGGTGCACGGCATGCACGCGCTGCCCGGCATGGAGCTCGTGGACGCCGACCCGCTGCGCCGTCGTCGGCGGTGATCGGCGAGTACTTCACCGCGTACGAGCAGCGGTTCGGCCTGGACGTGCGCCGCCCCGTGCACGTGACCGCAGTCCGGGAGGGGGCCGGCGGACGGCTGGGGGTGGAGTCCTCGGCGGGCGTCTGGTCGGCGCGGGCGCTGATCAACGCCACCGGCACCTGGGACCGGCCGTTCTGGCCGCGCTACCCGGGCCAGGAGTCCTTCCGGGGGCGGCAGCTGCACACGGCGGACTATCCGGGACCGGAGGCGTTCGCCGGGGCCCGGGTGGTCGTGGTGGGCGGCGGCACCTCGGCGGTGCAGCACCTGCTGGAGATCGCGCAGGTGGCGGCCGGGACGACCTGGGTGACGCGCCGGCCCCCGCTGTTCCGCGACGGGACCTTCGGAGAGGCGGAGGGCCGGGCGGCCGTGGCCCTGGTCGACGCGCGGGTGCGGCAGGGGCTGCCGCCGCAGAGCGTGGTCAGCGTGACCGGACTGCCGCTGAACGAGGCCGTGCGGGACGGGATCGCCTCGGGTGTGCTGGAACCCCGGCCCGTGTTCGAACGGATCACGCCGACGGGTGTGGCCTGGGCGGACGGGCAACGGGTGGAGGCCGACGTGATCCTGTGGGCGACGGGCTTCCGGGCGGCCATCGACCACCTGGCCCCGCTGCGGCTGCGGGAACCGGGCGGCGGGATCCGCCTCGACGGCACCCGCGCGGTCCGCGACGAGCGGATCCACCTAGTCGGATACGGCCCGTCGGCATCGACGATCGGGGCCAACCGGGCGGGCGGCGCGGCGGTCCGCGCGATACGCCGCCTGCTGGCCCGCCGGGCGCAGGACGGAACCGCGGAGTCCAGGAACGCGGAGTCCCGGGATCCGGACCCCGGGGGCGTCCTCCAACCGGTCGGGGCCTGACGGGCGGAGCTTGACGGGCGGGGTTTGACGGGTGGGCCTCACCATGGCCTGACCGGGGGCTAACCGTGGGCTAACCGCAATGCTGTTGACATAGGTCTGGATCGGTGGGATGACGTCATCGGGGGTGGTGATGGTGGCGTCGTCTCTTCCGGATCTGGCCGGGGTGGGTG
>NZ_JBWKDK010000020.1:130354-140344 GCF_056436005.1 Streptomyces sp. NPDC043854 | reverse complement strand
CCCCACCCCCCCCCCCCCCCCCCCCCCCCCCCCCCCCCCCCCCCCCCCCCCCCCCCCCCCCCCCCCCCCCCCCCCCCCCCCCCCCCCCCCCCCCCGTACGCCGTACGCGTGCCGCTCAGGCACCCATCGCGTGCAGACCGCCGTCCACGTGGACGATCTCGCCGGTGGTCTTCGGGAACCAGTCCGACAGCAGGGCGACGATGGCGCGGCCCGTGGGCTCCGGGTCGCTCATGTCCCACTCCAGCATGGACCGGGAGTTCCAGACCTCCGCCAGGTCGGAGAAGCCCGGGATGGACTTCGCGGCCATCGAGCCGATCGGACCGGCCGAGACCAGGTTGCAGCGGATGTTCTCCTTGCCCAGGTCGCGGGCGAGGTAGCGGCTGGTCGCCTCCAGGGCGGCCTTGGCCGGGCCCATCCAGTCGTACTGCGGCCAGGCGAACTGCGCGTCGAAGGTGAGGCCGACGACGGCCGCGCCCTCCGCCGGGAACAGCGGCTTGCAGGCCATGGTCAGCGACTTCAGCGAGAACGCCGAGACGTGCATGGCGGTGGCGACCGACTCGAACGGGGTGTTCAGGAAGTTGCCGCCGAGGGCGTCCTGCGGGGCGAAGCCGATCGAGTGGACGACGCCGTCGAGGCCGCCGAGCTCGTCGCGGACCAGCTGCTCCAGGCGGGCCAGGTGCTCCTCATTGGTGACGTCGAGCTCGATGACCTTGGCCGGCTTGGGCAGCTTCTTCGCGATGCGCTCGGTCAGCGTCGGACGCGGGAACGCGGTCAGGATGACCTCGGCGCCCTGCTCCTGGGCCAGCTTGGCGGCGTGGAAGGCGATGGAGGACTCCATCAGCACACCCGTGATCAGGATGCGCTTGCCGTCGAGAATTCCGCTCATGGTGATCAGTGACCCATGCCCAATCCGCCGTCAACGGGAATGACGGCTCCGGTGATGTACGCGGCGTCGTCGGACGCCAGGAAGCTGACGGCGGCCGCGATCTCCTCGGGCTGCGCGTAGCGCGCGAGCGGCACGTTCGCCACGATGGCCGCACGCTGCTCGTCGGTGAGCACCTTCGTCATGTCGGTGTCGACGAAGCCGGGCGCGACGACGTTGAAGGTGATGTTCCGCGAGCCCAGCTCACGGGCGAGGGAGCGGGCCAAGCCGACCAGCGCGGCCTTGGAGGCGGCGTAGTTGGCCTGGCCGGCCGAGCCCAGGAGGCCGACGACCGAGGAGATCAGGATGACGCGGCCCTTCTTGGCGCGCAGCATGCCGCGGTTGGCGCGCTTGACCACGCGGAAGGCGCCGGTGAGGTTGGTGTCGAGGACGGAGGTGAAGTCGTCCTCGGACATGCGCATCAGCAGCGTGTCCTTGGTGATGCCGGCGTTGGCCACCAGCACCTCGACCGCGCCGTGCGCTTCCTCGATCTCCTTGTAGGCCTGCTCCACCTGCTCGGAGTCGGTGATGTCGCAGCGGACCGCCAGGACGCCGAGCGCGGTGAGCTCCTGCGGCGGCTCGCCCGAACGGTACGTGATCGCGACCTTGTCGCCGGCCTGCGCGAAGGCTCGGGCGATGGCGAGGCCGATGCCCCGGTTTCCTCCGGTGACGAGAACCGAGCGGCTCAACGGATCACCCTTTCGACTAGCGGTCTGAGTACCAGAAACCTATAGGCCGCGCCTGCCGCGCGCAGAATCGGTCTCCCACAGGGCCGCGGGACGGGCTCTGTCGAATCCCTACAGAAAGTGGTAGGCACGAGCGGCCCGGGCGCGCCATGATCGGGGGGACCGGCTCCGACCCACGGGAGGACTTCCGTGCCCCATTCCATCGACGCGGCCTTCACCGCGCTGCCCTTGCGGGCGCTCGCCGACGCGGCGCTCGCCCGGGCCCGCGCGCTGGGCTCCGAGCATGCCGACTTCCGGCTGGAGCGGATCCGCAGCGCCTCCTGGCGGCTGCGGGACGCCAAGCCATCGGGCGGGTCCGACACCACCGACCTCGGGTACGCGGTCCGGGTGGTGCACGGGGGTGCCTGGGGCTTCGCCTCCGGCGTGGACCTGACCATGGACGGCGCCGCCCGCGTGGCCTCGCAGGCGGTGGCCATGGCCAAGCTGTCGGCCCAGGTCATCAAGGCCGCGGGCGCCGCTGCGGGCACCCCCGGCGGTGACTGGGGGAGGGTGGAGCTCGCCGACGAGCCCGTGCACGCCGACAAGACGTGGATCTCCGCCTACGACGTGAACCCGTTCGACGTGCCGGACGCGGACAAGGCGGCCCTGCTCGCCGACTGGAGCGAGCGGCTGCTCGCCGCCGACGGGGTCGCGCACGTCGACGCCTCACTGCTCGCCGTGCACGAGAACAAGTTCTACGCCGACACCGCCGGCACCATGACCACGCAGCAGCGGGTGCGCATCCACCCGCAGCTCACCGCCGTCGCCGTGAACAGCACCACCGGCGAGTTCGACTCCATGCGCACCATCGCCCCGCCCGCCGGCCGCGGCTGGGAGTACCTGACCGGCACCGGCTGGGACTGGAACGCAGAACTGGAGGAGATCCCCTCCCTGCTCGCCGAGAAGATGCGGGCGCCGAGCGTCGAGTCCGGCCGGTACGACCTGGTCGTGGACCCGTCCAACCTGTGGCTCACCATCCACGAGTCCATCGGCCACGCCACCGAGCTGGACCGGGCGCTGGGCTACGAGGCGGCGTACGCGGGGACCTCCTTCGCCACCCTCGACCAGCTGGGCACCCTGAAGTACGGCTCCCCGATCATGAACGTGACCGGTGACCGCACCGCCGAGCACGGACTCGCCACCATCGGCTACGACGACGAGGGCGTCGAGGCGCAGAGCTGGGACCTGGTCAAGGACGGCACGCTGGTCGGCTACCAGCTGGACCGGCGCATCGCGCGGCTGACCGGCCTCGGCAGGTCCAACGGCTGCGCCTTCGCCGACTCCCCCGGGCACGTGCCCGTGCAGCGCATGGCGAACGTCTCGCTCCAGCCGGATCCGGGCGGGCTGTCCACCGAGGACCTGATCGGCGGGGTGGAGCGCGGGATCTACGTGGTCGGCGACCGCTCCTGGTCGATCGACATGCAGCGCTACAACTTCCAGTTCACCGGGCAGCGCTTCTTCCGGATCGAGAACGGCCGCCTGGCCGGCCAGCTGCGCGACGTCGCCTACCAGGCCACCACCACCGATTTCTGGGGCTCCATGGAGAAGGTCGGCGGCCCGCAGACGTACGTCCTGGGCGGCGCCTTCAACTGCGGCAAGGCCCAGCCGGGCCAGGTGGCGTCGGTCTCGCACGGCTGCCCCTCCGCGCTGTTCCGCGACGTGAACATCCTGAACACCACCCAGGAGGCGGGCCGATGAGCACTCGCGGTCACCACTCGATCTGCCGGGGGTCCGGGGGTCGCCCCCCGGGACAGCACAGTCTGAACACCACCCAGGAGGCGGGCCGATGAGCCGAACGAAGCCCCACGAGATCGTCGAGCGGGCCCTGGAGCTGTCCACCGCCGACGCCTGTGTCGTCATCGCCGACGAGGAGTCGACGGCCAACCTGCGCTGGGCGGGCAACGCGCTCACCACCAACGGCGTCACCCGCGGCCGGACGCTGACCGTCATCGCCACGGTCGACGGCAAGGAGGGCACGGCCTCGGGGGTCGTCTCGCGCTCCGCCGTGACCGCCGAGGACCTGGAGCCGCTGGTCCGGGCCGCCGAGGCCGCGGCCCGGAACGCGGGCCCGGCCGAGGACGCGCAGCCGCTGGTCACCGGGACCCCGGTCTCGCCGGACTTCGCCGACGCCCCCGCCGAGACCTCCTCGGCGGTGTTCGCGGACTTCGCGCCGGCGCTCGGCGAGGCCTTCGCCCGGGCCCGGGCGGGCGGCCGGGAGCTGTACGGCTTCGCCAACCACGAGCTGGTCTCCACGTACGTGGGCACCTCGACCGGGCTGCGGCTGCGCCACGACCAGCCCAACGGCACGCTGGAGCTCAACGCCAAGTCGCCGGACCGGCAGCGCTCGGCCTGGGCCGGCCGCTCCACCCGGGACTTCAAGGACGTCGACCCGACCGTGCTGGACGCGGAGCTGGCGGTACGGCTGGGCTGGGCGGAGCGGCGCTTCGACCTGCCGGCCGGGCGGTACGAGACGCTGCTGCCGCCGACGGCCGTGGCGGACCTGCTGATCTACCAGATGTGGTCGGCGGCGGCCCGGGACGCGGTGGAGGGCCGGACGGTGTTCTCCAAGCCCGGCGGCGGCACCCGGCTCGGGGAGCGGCTGTCCGAGCTGCCGCTGACCCTGCGCAGCGACCCGAACGCGCCCGGCCTGGAGTCGGCGCCGTTCGTGATCGCGCACAGCTCGGGCGACGACGCCTCGGTGTTCGACAACGGCCTGCCCGTCCCGGCGACGGACTGGATCAAGGACGGTGAGCTGACCCGGCTGACCACCACCCGGCACAGCGCGGGCCTGACCGGGCTGCCGGTCTCCCCCGGCTTCGGGAACCTGCTCATGGACGCCGGCGGCGACAAGTCGCTGGAGGAGATGGTGGCCGACACCGAGCGGGGCCTGCTGCTGACCTGCCTGTGGTACATCCGCGAGGTGGACCCGGCGACGCTGCTGCTGACGGGGCTCACCCGGGACGGCGTCTACCTGGTGGAGAACGGGGAGGTCGTCGGCGAGGTGAACAACTTCCGGTTCAACGAGTCCCCGGTGGACCTGCTCTCGCGGGCCTCGGAGGCGGGCCGGCCCGAGAAGACGCTGCCGCGCGAGTGGAGCGACTGGTTCACCCGGGCCTCGATGCCGGCGCTGCGGATCCCGGACTTCAACATGAGCTCCGTCAGCAAGGGCGTCTGAGGCCGCCCGGGCCCCTCCGCGGCCGCCCGGCCCGGCAGCGCCCGCCCGGCCCGGCAGCGGCCGCCCGGCCCGGCAGCGGCCGCCGCTGCCGGGCGTCGGAGGGGCTCCCCGCCCGCCTAGACTGGCGGGGAAACCCCTCAGCACCTGTTTCATCTCGTTCAAGGAGAGTCACGACCGTGACGGACATCGTCGACGAACTGAAGTGGCGCGGGCTCTTCGCCCAGTCCACCGACGAAGAAGCGCTGCGCAAGGCGTTCGAGGACGGTCCTGTCACGTTCTATTGCGGGTTCGACCCGACGGCGGCCTCGCTGCACGTGGGGCACCTGGTGCAGGTCCTCACCGTACGCCGCCTGCAGCAGGCCGGGCACCGGCCGCTGGCGCTGGTCGGCGGGGCCACCGGCCAGATCGGCGACCCGCGCCCGACGGCCGAGCGCACCCTGAACGACCCGGAGACCGTGGCGAACTGGGTGACGCGGCTGCGCACGCAGATCGAGCCGTTCCTGTCCTTCGAGGGCGAGAACGCGGCGGTCATGGTGAACAACCTGGACTGGACGGCGGGCCTGTCCGCCATCGAGTTCCTGCGGGACATCGGCAAGCACTTCCGCGTGAACAAGATGCTGACGAAGGACTCCGTGGCCCGCCGCCTGGAGTCGCAGGAGGGCATCAGTTACACCGAGTTCAGCTACCAGCTGCTCCAGGGCATGGACTTCCTGGAGCTGTACCGCCGGTACGGCTGCACCCTCCAGCAGGGCGGGTCCGACCAGTGGGGCAACCTGGTGGCCGGCCTCGACCTGATCCACAAGCTGGAGCCGCAGGCGCAGGTGCACGCGCTGGCGACGCCGCTGATGGTCAAGGCGGACGGCACCAAGTTCGGCAAGACCGAGGGCGGGGCCGTCTGGCTGGACCCGGAGATGACCACCCCGTACGCGTTCTACCAGTTCTGGCTGAACGTGGACGACCGGGACGTGTCCACCTACATGCGGATCCTGTCCTTCAAGTCCCGCGAGGAACTGGAGGAGTTGGAGGCGCAGACCGCCGAGCGGCCGCAGGCGCGCGCGGCCCAGCGTGCGCTGGCGGAGGAGCTGACGACGCTGGTGCACGGCGCCGACCAGTGCGCCGCCGTGATCGCCGCGTCGAAGGCCCTGTTCGGCCAGGGCGAGCTGGCGGACCTGGACGAGGCCACGCTGGCCGCGGCCCTGTCCGAGCTGCCGCACGCCAAGGCGGCGGAGCTCGCCCCGGTGGTGGACCTGTTCGCGGAGACCGGGCTGGTCGCCAGCAAGTCGGCCGGCCGCCGGACCGTGAAGGAGGGCGGCGCCTACGTGAACAACGTGAAGGTGACCGCCGAGGACGCGGTCCCGGCCGCGTCGGACCTGCTGCACGGGCGCTGGCTGGTGCTGCGCCGCGGCAAGAAGAACCTGGCGGCGGTCGAGGTCACGGGCGCCTGACCCGGGGTACGGCCGCACGGCGCAGGGGCCGGTCCGGACACACCGTCCGGGCCGGCCCCTGCCGTATCCGCGCGCAGTCCGCGCCGGTGTCAGGCCGTGCGCTTCTTCCCGCCGCGCACCGACATGTAGATCATCTCGCCGAGCGCGACGATCGCGATCGCGCCGGCGAGCTGGAGCAGGTGCCGGGTCCAGTCGATGCCCCGGGTCTCCGCGAGGCCGATCCAGCCGGCGACGGCGTTGCCGAGGATGGCGCCGACCATGCCGAAGAGCGTGGTCAGCCAGAGCGGCTGGTGCTGTTTGCCCGGGAGGACGGCCTTGGCTATGAGGCCCAGCACGAAACCTACGATGATCGCCCACAACCACTGCATGTCGAGCCTCCTCATGGCGCGTCGTGCGCAGATGGGCCCAGTCTCGACCCGTCCGGCGTACTGCGCATTCCGGACACGACCGTTCAGGGGCACCCCCTCTCCTGCCCGCCGCGGCCTCGGCGTACGGTGGGAGGTCCGGGCCGAGGAACGCCCGGAACTCGGATCGGGCGGTGGAGCGTGCTGCACAGGAAGCGAAACGGGGCCGAGGTCTTCCGGATCACCGGGGCCCGGATGGGCCTCGAGGAGGACGTGCGGGGGCGTCAGCGCCGGTACGTGATCTCGATGGCGATCCGGACCCTGTCGGTCGTGGCGACGGTGCTGCTGTGGAACGTGGAGCGGTACCTGGCGGTCGTGACGCTCGTCGCGGGCGCCCTGCTGCCGTACGTGGCCGTGGTCATCGCCAACGCGGGGCGCGAGTCGACGCCGAGGCTGCCCTCGAGTTTCCTGCCGCCACCTGCACGTCCGGCACTGGAGGCGGGAAACCTCACGAAAACCTCAGATCAATCATGAAGTTCCGGTGCACCGCACCCGGTCGTGCGTGACATACTGCCTACGCGCTCCGCATCCCCCGTCGGAGCGACGGACCGACGCCGGGCAGCTCCCCCCGTGGCTGCTCGGCGTCGCCCTTTCCCCGGGCCGGTTTGTAGGGTTGAGCCGTGAACTCCCCTGACACCCCCGAGACTCCCACCTGTTCCGCCAAGGGCTGCCGTGCGGCGGCCGTCTGGGTCCTGGCGTGGAACAACCCGAAGCTGCACACCCCGGAGCGGCGCAAGACCTGGCTCGCCTGCGAGGAGCACCGCGAGCACCTCTCGCAGTTCCTGGGGGTCCGCGGCTTCCTCAAGGACGTCGTGAAGCTGACGGAGTGGGTGCAGCCGGAGGGGTCGGAGCGCCGCTGAGCGGCCTCGGGGAAGTGGGGTGCGTTTCCGGCTCCGAGCTGCCCGCAGCACGGTCCCGTCGACCTCATGGCGCCAGATGGATGAAGGTTCGTGCGGAATGTGGAACGGCCATGTCACTTTCCGTAGTGTCGACCTCACTCGCAGCACATGCCCGAGTCCGGTGGGCGATGAGCGGGCATCCCGCGGCGACGGGCCGGCAGTGGTGAAGGCCGGCCCTCGCACCGTGCCGTCTGCGCTCGCCGTGAAGTCCTGCGGCCGCCCTGAGCGGTGGCCTCCCCCTCCCTTATCGCTGCGCACTTCAGGAGGAGAACATGCCCAAGGGACTGTCCATCCACATCGGCATCAACGAGATCGACGAGAGCAAGTACGGCACGAAGGCCGAGCTGAAGAACCCCGAGAACGATGCGCTGACCATGGCCGGCCTCGCCGTGGCCAACCAGTACGAGCCCATCGCGACCCTGCTCTCCAAGGACGCGACCAGCGAGAGGGTGACCGCCGCGCTGACGGAGGCGGCCTCCCGGCTCACCGCCGGGGACATCCTCCTGCTCACGTACGCGGGCCACGGGGCGCAGGTGCCGGACAAGAACGGTGACGAGCCCGACCGGCGGGACGAGACCTGGGTGCTGTACGACCGGCAGTTCATCGACGACGAACTGTACGCCCTCTACGGTGCGTTCGCCGAGGACGTACGCATCCTGGTCCTTTCTGACAGCTGCCACAGCGGGTCGGTGGCACGGGACCTGTCCCTCTTCCTCAACGGGGCGGAACTGGAGCGGGCCTTCGACTCCAGCGAACCCACCGAGGTCCGCACCCGGATGCGCGTGCTGCCGCAGGATGCACAGTTCCGCAACTACCAGCGCGACCAGGAACTCTACGACCAGATCCAGCAGACCGTGCCCGCGCTGGAACAGCAGGAGATCGGGGCGGACATCCTGCTGATCTCCGGCTGCCAGGACAACCAGACCTCCAGCGACGGCGCCGGCACCAACGGCCTGTTCACCGAGACCTTCCTCAAGACCTGGCGGAACGGCGTCTTCCAGGGCACGTACTCCAGCCTGCACCGGCAGATCGTCGAGCAGATGCCCTTCTACCAGACCCCCAATTTCTTCCAGGCCGGCAAGGCCAGCACCGCCTTCGCCGCCCAGTCCCCCCTGGCCATCCACGTGTGACGACGACCGGCGCGGTCAGCGCTGCCGGGGCGTGGCCACGGCGGGGGACCTGAGCGGCCTCGGGGAAGTGAGGCACGCCCCCGAGGCCGCTCAGCCGCCGATCGCCGACATCGGGCGCTCGGGCTGCAAGAAGGACGGGTCGTCGAGCCCGGACCCGGCCTTCTTGCCCCACATCGCCGTCTTCCACAGCCCGGCGATCTCCTCGTCCGGGGCGCCGGAGCGCAGGGCTCCGCGCAGGTCCGTCTCCTCGGTGGCGAACAGGCACGTACGGACCTGGCCGTCCGCGGTGAGCCGGGTGCGGTCGCAGGCACTGCAGAAGGGCCGGGTCACCGAGGCGATGACGCCGACGGTGGCCGGGCCGCCGTCGACGGTCCAGCGCTCGGCAGGGGCGGAGCCGCGCTCCTCGGCGCCCTCCTCGGTGAGGGTGAAGCGGGTGCGCAGGGAGGCGAGGATGTCGCCTGCCGTGATCATGTCGTCGCGCTTCCAGCCGTGCTGGGCGTCCAGCGGCATCTGCTCGATGAAGCGGAGCTCGTAGCCGTTCTCGACGGCCCAGGCCAGCAGGTCGGGGGCCTCGTCGTCGTTCAGGCCGGGCATCAGGACGGCGTTGACCTTGACCGGGTTCAGGCCGGCGGCGCGGGCGGCGGCCATGCCGTCGATGACGTCCTGGTGCCGGTCACGCCGGGTGAGGGTCTTGAAGACGTCGGGGCGCAGGGTGTCCAGCGAAACGTTCACCCGGTCCAGGCCGGCGGCCTTGAGTGCCTGTGCGGTGCGCCCCAGGCCTATGCCGTTGGTGGTCAGCGACATCCTGGGGCGGGGTTCCAGGGCGGCGCACTGCTCGACGATCCCGACCAGGCCGGGGCGCAGCAGCGGCTCGCCGCCGGTGAAGCGGACCTCGGTGATCCCGAGCCGGGTGACGGCGATGCGGATCAGCCGGACGATCTCCTCGTCGGTCAGCAGGTCCGACTTGCCCAGCCACTGCAGGCCTTCCTCGGGCATACAGTACGTACAGCGCAGATTGCACCGGTCGGTGAGTGAAACGCGCAGGTCAGTGGCCACGCGGCCATAGGTGTCGAGAAGCACTGTGGGCCCCCTCCCCGGTCCGGTTCCGTAAACGGTGTGCGCCGCCTGGGTGGAGAGTGCAGGCGCTGAGATCGAGCCTACGCGAGACAGGCGTCGCGGGGGGATACCCGTTCGAACGACGACGGCGTGGGGGGGGGGGGGGGGGGGGGGGGGAGAAGAAAAACGCGAGGCGCGGGGGGCGCCCCCCCAGCGGGGGGGGGGGGGGGGGGA
>NZ_JBWKDK010000020.1:120104-130344 GCF_056436005.1 Streptomyces sp. NPDC043854 | reverse complement strand
TCCCGGGGGGGAGAGGCGAGACGCGAGACCAGCACCAAAAGGAAAGGGTGGCGGGGGGGGGCCCCCCTTCCAAACCCCCGCCCTTCTCCTCCCCCCCCCCGCCCCCCCCCCCCCCCCCCGCTGCGTATGCGGCGCGTTCCCCCCGGGCGGGGGTGTCAGTGGGCGCCGGTTCCGGTGAGGGAGCGGACCTCGAGCTCCGCGAACTTCTCGGGGTCCGCCTTCTCCTTGGACAGGACGGTGCCCAGCCAGCCCAGCAGGAAGCCGAGCGGGATGGAGACGATGCCGGGGTTCTCCAGCGGGAACCAGTAGAAGTCGGCGTCCTTGAACATCGACGTGGGCTTGCCGGAGACGACCGGGGAGAACAGCACCAGGACGACGGAGGAGACCAGGCCTCCGTAGATCGACCACAGCGCGCCCCGGGTGGTGAAGCGCTTCCAGAAGAGGCTGTAGAGGATCGTCGGCAGGTTGGCCGAGGCGGCGACCGCGAAGGCGAGGGCGACGAGGCCGGCGACGTTGAGGTCGCGGGCCAGAGCGCCGAGGAAGATGGCGACGGCGCCGATGACGACGGTGGACCAGCGGGCCGCCCGGACCTCTTCCTCCTCGGTGGCGTCGCCCTTGCGGATCACGTTCACGTACAGGTCGTGGGCGAAGGACGAGGACGAGGCGAGGGTGAGCCCGGCGACGACGGCGAGGATGGTGGCGAAGGCGACCGCGGAGATCACGGCGAGCAGGATCGCGCCGCCGGTGGAGCCCGCGCCGCCGCCGAGTTCCTGGGCGACCAGCGGGGCCGCGGTGTTGCCGGCCTTGTTGGAGGCGATGATGTCGGTCCGCTTGAGCAGGGCGGCGGCGCCGAAGCCGAGGGCGATGGTCATCAGGTAGAAGGCGCCGATGATGCCGATGGCCCAGTTCACGGACTTGCGGGCGGCCTTGGCCGTGGGAACGGTGTAGAAGCGGATCAGGATGTGCGGCAGGCCCGCGGTGCCCAGGACGAGGGCGATGCCGAGGGAGATGAAGTCCAGCTTCGAGGTGGAGTCCTTGCCGTACTTCAGCCCGGGTTCCAGGAACTTGGCGCCCTGGCCGCTGTTCTCCGCGGCGGTGCCGAGCAGGTCGGAGATGTTGAAGTCGAACTTGAGCAGCACCAGGAAGGTGATCAGCAGGGCGCCCGCGATGAGCAGCACCGCCTTGATCATCTGGACCCAGGTGGTGCCCTTCATGCCGCCGATGGTCACGTAGAGGATCATCAGGACGCCGACCAGTGCGACCACGGCGATCTTGCCGCCGTCGCTGGTGATGCCCAGCAGCAGCGAGACGAGCACGCCCGCGCCCGCCATCTGGGCGAGCAGGTAGAAGATCGAGACCACGATGGTGGAGGTGCCCGCCGCGGTGCGCACGGGCCGCTGGCGCATCCGGAAGGCGAGGACGTCGCCCATGGTGTAGCGGCCCGAGTTGCGCAGCGGCTCGGCGACCAGCAGCAGCGCCACCAGCCAGGCCACGAGGAACCCGATGGAGTACAGGAACCCGTCGTAGCCGAAGAGGGCGATGGCGCCGGCGATGCCGAGGAAGGACGCGGCGGACATGTAGTCGCCGGAGATGGCGAGGCCGTTCTGGAAGCCGGTGAACTGGCGTCCGCCCGCGTAGAAGTCGGCGGCGTCCCGGGTCTGGCGGCCGGCCCAGACCGTGATGATCAGCGTGGCGACGACGAAGAGGCCGAAGAGGGTGATGATCAGCGGCCGGTGCTCGCCGGCGCCGGCCGCGGCCGTGGTGTGCGGCGCCGCGGCCGCCGAGAGGTGCAGCGTGCCGCTCATGCGCCGCTCTCCATCCGCGCCTTGATGGCCTCCGCCTTCGGGTCGAGCTTCTCGGCCGCGTGCCGCGCGTACAGCCAGGCGATGAGGAACGTCGTCGCGAACTGGCCGAGGCCGAGGACGAGGGCGACGTTGATGTTGCCGAACAGCTTGGTCCCCATGAAGCCGCCGGCGTAGTTGGACAGCAGGACGTAGAGCAGGTACCAGGCGATGAAGGCGACGGTGAGCGGGAAGGCGAACGAGCGGTGGGAGCGGCGCAGTCCGGCGAACTCCTCGCTCTGCTGGACGGTGGCGAACTGCTCGGCGGTGGGGCTTGCCGTGGACGTTCCCGCGCTGCCCGGCGGCGGCGCTGCTTCGGTGGTCACGGGGGGCTCTCCTTGTGACGCTGGTGCGGTGGGGACGGACAAATCAACCTCCGTGCGAGGGGGCGGCGAACCGGCCCCCCTGACAACGGCACGGACGAGGGGCCGGGACGGTTCAACGTCCCCGGATTCTTTGGAAACTGATTGCTCGAACGGATGGCGCTGAGACGAGCACCGGCATTAGGTTCACCTGTCATGAACCCGTCGTCCTGCGCGACCGCGCGCGGACGACTTTTTCACGGATGATGTGGAGAACCCATGGCTCATCTGGGATCCGGCCGCCGGCGCCTCGCCGTTCCGGTCGGCCTGGCGCTCACCGCCTCGCTCGCCTTCCTGCCCTCGGTCGCGGCCTCCGCCGCGCCGCTGGGCACCACGGCGGACGCCGCCACGGCGGCGGCGAAGACCGACACCACCGGCCCGAAGCTGTCGTACGTGGCGAACCTGACCGCATACGGGACGGTGAAGCAGGCCAAGAAGGCCATCGAGCGGGCGGGTGGCACGGTGGTGACGGCCTATGAGCAGATAGGCGTGGTCGTCGCGCACTCCCAGAACCCGGAGTTCGCCAAGACGCTGCGCGCCCAGCGCAGCCTGTTCGTGTCGGTCGGCGCCACCCGCACGGCCCCCCTCCAGGCGGTGCAGACCACCGACGAGGGCGCCACGCAGAAGCTGGGCGCGGCGGACGCCGCCAAGGCCGCCGCGGCGGCGCAGGCGAGACAGGAGCCGCTGGAGCCCAACCAGTGGGACCTGCGGACGATCAAGGCCGACCAGGCTCACAAGATCAACGATGGCAGCCCCGACGTCACGGTGGGCGTCATCGACACGGGTGTCGACGACACCCACCCGGATCTCGCCCCGAACTTCTCCAAGGCGCAGTCGGCCAACTGCGTCGGCGGCATCGCGGACACCTCCGAGGGTGCCTGGCGTCCCTACCCGGACGGCAGCGACCACGGCACGCACGTGGCCGGCACCATAGCCGCGGCCCGCAACGGCGTGGGCATCAGCGGTGTCGCCCCGGGCGTCAAGGTCGCCGGCATCAAGGTGAGCGAGCCCGGCACCAGCCTCTTCTACACCGAAGCGGTCCTGTGCGGCTTCATGTTCGCCGCCGAGAAGGGGATCGAGGTGACCAACAACAGCTACTACGTCGACCCGTGGCTCTACAACTGCAAGTCGGACAGCGACCAGGGCGCGCTGGTGGAGGCCCTCACCCGGGCCACCAAGTACGCCGAGCGCAAGGGCGTCCTCAGCGTCGCCTCGGCCGGCAACTCGAACCACGACCTGGCCGCGGACTCGATCCTCGACGACTCCAGCCCGAACGACACCACCCCGGGCCCGCGCACCATCGACCCGAAGGTCTGCCTGGACCTGCCGACGCAGCTGCCCGGCGTGGTCACGGTGAGCGCGACCGGCGACAAGGGCTTCAAGTCGTACTACTCCAGCTACGGCCTCGGCGTCGTCGACGTGGCCGCCCCCGGCGGCGACAAGTGGCAGGTCCCTGCCACCCCGGACGCCAACGGCCGCGTGCTGTCGACCGTCCCGGGCGGCGGCTGGGGCTACAAGCAGGGCACCTCGATGGCCGCCCCGCACGCGGCGGGTGTCGCCGCGCTGCTCAAGAGCGCCCACCCGGACGCCTCGCCGTCGCAGATCCAGCGCCTGATGAAGTCCCAGGCCACCAAGACGGACTGCCCGACGAAGGTGTACGACAGCACGGGCGCGCTGGTCGACGCCACCACCTGCGCGAGCAAGTGGGGCCAGACGGGCTACTACGGCCACGGCGTGATCGACGCGCTGAAGGCGGTCGAGTAACCGCCCACCGGTCACACGGGGGCCGGCCGGGGAGCGATCCCCGGCCGGCCCCTTCCGTCGTTCGAGGGCGTCAGGACATGACGATCACGTTGAGCGCGGTGCGGCCGTCTGCTGCGCGGCAGCCGTCCGGGGCCTCGTCCGGGCCGGCCACCGTCGGCCGATGCGGCTGTCCTGGCGGTCGCCGGTCCGGTCGCGGGCGAGTGCTCCGGTGGTCAGCAGGTACTGGGCGGCCGCGTACGTGGCCATGATCCAGAAGTCGGGGCGGGGCAGCTGGGGCCAGGCGGCGACCCCGCTCGCGATGAGCGAGTCGGACAGCAGGAACAGCGCCCCGCCGATGCCCGCGCGCAGGCCGAACACGCCCGCCCGGCAGGCCATGGCGGTGAGCAGCAGGCTGTAGCAGGCGACCGGGATCCGCAGGTCGGCCGGCAGGTCGCCCCACAGCAGCCCGACGGTGCCGAGCAGGGCGGCGGCGTAGGCGGCCGCCAGGGCGGGGTGCGTCCTGCCCCGGCCGAAGAGGACGAGGTAGCAGACATGCCCGGCGGCGAAGGAGCCCATGCCGGCGAGGAAGGCGGGCTCGGCGTCGAAGAGCAGGGCCAGGTCCCCGCCCCAGCCGAACAGCAGGGCCGCGAGCAGCAGGCGCGGGGCCCGGCGGGTGACGGCGTACGCGGCGAGCAGCGGCATCAGCAGCGGCTTGAAGAGGACGTGCCCGGGGTGCCAGGCGGCGAGCAGCGACACGAGGTCGGCGGCGGTGGCGACGGCGAATGCGGCGAGCAGGACCCGGCCGGCGGTCTCCCGCGCGCCGGAGGCCGCGGCGCCGCCTGCGCCGTGGGCACCCGGTCCCGCTGCCGCGGAGGCCGCGGGGGCGCTCACGCGGCCCGCTCCGGGGCGGTCGCGGCCGGGGCACCGGCACCGGCGACGGGGGCGGGGGCGGGCTGCCAGCCGGGGCCGCGGAAGACCCGTCCGGCGCGCTCGCGCCAGCTGCGCGCGGCGCGCAGGTCGCGGGCGATGGCGGCGTACTCGTGGGTGGCGACGCGCAGCGGGTTGTGGGTGTTGATGTTCTTCGTCAGCCCGAAGACGGGCTTCTCCTCCTCCGGGACCCAGGAGCCGAACATCCGGTCCCAGACGATCAGGATCCCGCCGAAGTTGCGGTCCAGGTAGCCGCCCTGGGAGGCGTGGTGGACGCGGTGGTGGGAGGGGGTGTTGAAGACGTACTCGATCGGGCGGGGCAGCTTGTCGATGCGCTCGGTGTGGATCCAGAACTGGTAGAGGAGGTTGACCGAGTAGCAGAAGGCGACGGCCGCCGGGTGCACGCCGAGGGCGATCATCGGCAGGTAGAACGGCCAGGAGGTGGCGCTGGTCCACGGCTGGCGCAGGGCGGTGGTGAGGTTGAACTTCCGGCTGCTGTGGTGGACGACGTGGCAGGCCCACAGGATCCGGATGACGTGGTGCCCGCGGTGCTGCCAGTAGTAGAAGAAGTCCTGGGCGAACAGCATCAGCAGGAAGGTCCACCACAGGAACGGCACCCGCAGCGGGGTCAGTTCGTAGACCGCGGTGTAGATCGCGACGACCGGGATCTTCCACAGGAAGTCGAAGAAGATGCTGCCGATGCCCATGGTGAGGCTGGTGACGGCGTCCTTGGTCTCGTACCCGGCGGCGTCCTCGTCGGGATGGATCCGGTAGCTCACCACCTCGATCACGGTGAGCAGGACGAAGGCGGGTATGGACCACAGCACGACATCGGGCAGATTTGGCATGGGCGCACCTTAGGGCGGGTTCCGGGGTGCCGCTAGGGGTTGTTACCGATCAGTATCCGATGGGGTTACCCCGGGTACAAGGGGGCGGATGCGTGGCAGGGCTCGAAAACGGCCGCCCTACGGATGGCGAGCACGGGCCGCGGGGCGGCTGTGGCCGGACCGGGCCGGCCGCGGCCGGATTCCGACCCCGGCGGGGAACGGGCTGTCAGTGCGGGCCCGTATCCTCTGTGACCATGCTCGACGACCGTACGACCGCAGAGACGACGTGGCCGACCGCGTACCCGACGGGGTACGCGGTCGTCGACGTGGAGACCACCGGGCTCGCACGCGACGACCGGATAGTCTCCGCGGCCGTCTACCGGCTCGACGCGCAGGGCAACGTGGAGGACCACTGGTACTCGCTGGTCAACCCGCAGCGGGATCCGGGCCCGGTATGGATCCACGGCCTGACCAGCGAGATACTCCAGGACGCGCCCCTCTTCAAGGACATCGCCGGGGAGTTCGCCGAGCACCTCGCCGGCCGGGTGCTGGTCGCCCACAACGCCATGTTCGACTGGCAGATGATCGCCCGGGAGTACGCGCGGGCCGCCGACACCGCGCCGGTCCGTCAGCGGCTGTGCACCATCGCCCTGTCGAAGGAACTGGCCCTCCCGCTGCCCAACCACAAGCTCGAGTCGCTCGCCGCGCACTTCGGCGTGGTCCAGCAGCGCGCCCACCACGCCCTGGACGACGCCCGCGTCCTGGCGGAGGCGTTCCGTCCGTCACTGCACGCCGCCGCGCAGGGCGGGGTGCGGCTGCCGCTGCTGGAGTGCCGGCCGCTGACGGAGTGGTCGGACTCCCCCGTCACCGCGCGGATCGGCCACCAGGCCTCGTACCGCGGCAGCACCTGGCGGCCCTCGCGCAAGCGACCGCCGTGCCCGCACCCCAACCCGGGGCGCTACGAGGACGGCAAGCCGCTGAAGCAGGGCATGCGGGTCGCCTTCTCGGGCGACACCTCGGTCGACCGCGAACTGCTGGAGGACCGGGCGGTCGAGGCGGGCCTGCACGTCGCGACGAGTGTGTCGCGGCTCACGAGCCTGCTGGTGACGAACGACCCCGACTCGGCGACCTCGAAGACGGTCAAGGCGAAGTCCTACGGCACGCCGGTGGTCGACGAGGCGGCGTTCACCCAGCTGCTGCGGGACGTGGCTGCGGCAGACGGGTGAGCGTAGGGCGACTCGCCCGGCGCCCGCTTCCCCGGCCCGCCGTCCGGTCCCACCCTGTGGCGCATGGCACGTTGTGAGGTCTGCGGAAACGACTACGGCATGTCCTTCGAGGTGCACGCGCAGGGCGCGGTGCACGTCTTCGACTGCTTCTCCTGCGCCATCCACCGCATGGCGCCGATCTGCGAGCACTGCCGGGTGCAGATCATCGGGCAGGGCGTCGAGGTCGATGGCCACTTCTTCTGCGGGGCGCACTGCGCCCGCGCGGAGGGGAAGGTGGGCATCGTCGACCACGTGTGACGCACGCCCCTCCCACGCCCCATCCCGCTCCCCGTCCCCTCCTCTCCCACTCCCCGTCCCCGTCCCTCCGGCTCCGCTCCCGACCCCGGACGGCCACCCGGCCGCCGGGGTCTTCGCGGCTGGGGGTACCGTCGTGGGCGTGTACCGCTTTGTGCTGACCCGGCAGTGGGTGACCCTCACCCTCTTCGCCCTCGTCCTCATCCCCGTGATGATCAGGCTGGGGTTCTGGCAGTACCACCGCCACGAGCACCGGGTCGCGCAGAACGAGCTGATCGCATCCAACCTGACCGCGCAGCCGGTCCCCGTCACCGAGCTGGCCTCCCCCGGCCACCGGGTCCCGCGGTCCGACTACTGGCGGGCGGTCACCGCCACCGGCACGTACGACACCGCGCACGAGGTCGTCGTCCGGATGCGCACCTCCCAGGACGACAGGGTCGGCTTCCACGTCGTGACCCCGCTCGTGCTGGCCGACGGCCGGGTGGTGCTGGTCAACCGCGGCTGGGTGGCGGGCGGCGACGACCCCCGCGCCTACCCGCCGGTGCCGGCCGCGCCCTCCGGCGAGGTGACGGTCACGGGCCGGCTGAAGGCCGACGAGACCAGCGGCGGCAGCGGCATCAAGGACCGCAAGGGGCTGCCGGACCGGCAGGTCATGCTGATCAACAGCGAGCAGCAGGCGGCCTCCCTCGGCCGGCCCGTCCTCGGCGGCTACCTGGAGCTCACTTCCCCGACCCCGGCGGACGGCACGCCCGAGCCGGTCGCCGAGCCCGACCACGACTCGATCGGCGCGCACATGGCGTACGCGGTGCAGTGGTGGCTGTTCGCGGCGTCCGTGCCGGTGGGCTGGCTGGTCCTGGTCCGGCGGGAGAAGCGCGACCGGGAGGCCGCGGCGGCCGCGGCCGACGCCCCCGGTCGGGAGCCGGCGCCGGCGGCGTAGCGCCGGCCGCTGCTCAGCTGCCCATTACGGTGCGGGGCCGGCGCGGCGTAGGTTGTCGGGCATGGATCTTGGACTGAAGGACCGTGTCTACATCGTCACCGGCGCCACCCGCGGCCTGGGCTTCGCCTCCGCGCGCGAGCTCACGGCGGACGGCGCCCGCGTCGTGGTGTCGGGCCGTGACGAGGACCGGGCCGCCGCGGCCGCGGCGGCGCTGGGCCCGAACGCGGTGGGCGTCGCGGCCGACAACGCCGACCCGGAGGCCGCCGGCCGGCTGATCGCCGCGGCGAAGGAGCACTTCGGCCGCTTCGACGGCATCCTCGTCAGCGTCGGCGGTCCGGCGCCGGGCTCGGCGGCCGACACGACCGACGCGCAGTGGACGGAGGCGTTCGAGGCGGTGTTCCTGGGCGCGGTGCGCCTGGCCCGGGCGGCGGCGGCCGAACTGGGCGAGGGCGGGGTCGTCGGCTTCGTCCTGTCGGGCTCGGTCCACGAGCCGATCCCCGGCCTGGCCGTCTCCAACGGCCTGCGGCCCGGGCTGGCCGGGTTCGCCAAGTCGCTGTCGGTGGAGCTCGGGCCGCGGGGCATCCGGGTGGTCGGGCTGCTGCCGGCCCGTATCGACACGGACCGGGTGCGGGAGCTGGACGCGCTGTCCGGCGATGCGCAGGCGACCCGCACGGCCAACGAGGCGCACATCCCGCTGGGCCGCTACGGCACCCCCGAGGAGTTCGGCCGGACGGCGGCGTTCCTGCTGTCGCCGGCGGCCTCGTACCTGACGGGGGTGATGCTGCCGGTCGACGGCGGCTTGCGGCACGGCTTCTGACGGGCCGCCCTGCCGGGCGTCTGCCGGGTGTCTGCCGGGCCTCCAGGCGGCCGGTTCGCGGGGTGTCCGTCAGGTGACGCGGCTGGCGCGGTGCCTGGGCACGCGGAGGCGGGCCTCGGCCGGGAGCCCGGCCAGCCCCGCCGAGGTGCGGGCGTGGCCGAGCACCGGCCCGGCCAGCGCGGCCAGCGCATCCGCCGGGACGGCGAACGGCTCCAGTTCCAGGGCCACCCGCAGGCGCGGCGCGCCCCGGCGCCCGCGCAGCACGACCCGGCACCGCGCGACCCCGTGCAGTGCGCCGGCCTCCGCGGCCACCGCCTCCTCCAGGGCACGGCCGCGGAGCACGGCGAACGCCCCGTCACCGGTGTCCACCACCACGGCAGGCAGCCGCGGGCGGCGCAGCTGGGCCAGCAGCCACCACAGGGCGAGCAGCACGCACAGCGCCAGACCGGCGGCGACGGCCCACCACCACCAGCCCTGGGCCTGCCAGTGCTCCCGCCGGGTCTGCTCCGCGAGCAGCGGCGCGTGGCGGCCGCCGAGCGGCGGCACCGCTGCCAGCACCCCCGCCCCGGCGGCGAGCAGGACGAGCCCCACCAGCCCGAGCAGGATCCGGTTGGCCGTCCGGAGCACGCGGCTCACCTCTTCCCGTCGGCGGCCCGGGTGACCCGTACCCGCGGCTGCGGCGGGTGGGCGAGGCCCAGTTCGCCGATGCCGACGGCGAGTACGGCCTCCAGGTCGGCCCGTACGTCGTCCAGTTCGCGGAAGTGCGAGGCGGCCCGCACGGCGACACGGGTGCGGCCCACCCGTACGCGCGCGGACCGCACCCCGGGCACCTCCATGGCCCGGTCCCGCAGCACCAGCGCGGCGTCCTTCCGCCCGAGCCCGGCCCGGATCCCGGAACCGTCCCCCTCGCCGGGGGGCAGCATCGGCAGGAGGCCGCGCAGTCCGGGGGTGAGGGCCAGCACCAGCAGGACCGCCCCGGCCACGGCCAGGACCCCGGCGGCGGCGAGCACCTCCGGATCGGCGGGGGTGTGCTGGGCCAGCCTGGCGGCGAGGTCGCGGCGCCACTGCATGCCGGGCCGGTGGGCCCGTACGGCGGCGAGGTCGTAGAGGAACAGGCCCGCCGCCCCGAGCAGCACGAGCGCGGTCAGCGCGGCCGGGATCCGCCGGGCCGACCAGAACCGGCCGGCGGCGGGGGGGGGGGGGGGGGGGGGGGCGGGGGGGGGGGGGGGGCACCTGCCCCCCCCCCCCCGCGCCACGGGTGGGACG
>NZ_JBWKDK010000020.1:94655-120094 GCF_056436005.1 Streptomyces sp. NPDC043854 | reverse complement strand
CCCCCCCCCCCCCCCCCCCCGCCCCCCCCCCCCCCCCCCCTCCCCCCCCCCCCCCCCCCTTCCCCCCTCCCCCCCCCCCCCCCCCCCCCCCCCCCCCCCCCCCCCCCCCCCACGGCGGGCCGGCGCGGGCCCGGACGACCCGGACGACGCCGGGCCGGGCGGCGCGGGCTCGGAGGACGCGGGGCCGGACGGCGCGGGTTCCGGCGGTACGGGGGCCATCACCGCAGCTTCCGGTCCCGTACGGCGGCACTGCCGGCGTGCGCGGAGTGCAGGTGCTCGATGTCGATGTCGACCTCCGGTACGGCCATGCCGGCGCACTCCTCGACGCGCCGGACCACCTGGCGTCGCACGGCCGCGCAGCGCGCGGCGAGGTCCGACGGGTAGTCGAGCTCGAGGCTCACCCGGACCCGCGCGATGTCGTGGTGCACGGTCACGGTGGCGTGCGGGGCGGCCGCACCCCCCGGCCCGGCTCCCCGGGGCGGCCCGCCCGGCTGCGCGGCCAGCGCCTCCCGGGCGGCCCGGGCTGCGATCTTGGCCACGACCCGGTCGGCGATGTGGGTGGCCCCCCGGTCGGCGGGAGGCAGCCGGGGCGGTGTCGCCCGCGGCGCCCCGGCCGCGGCCGTGCCGGCCGGGGGCGGGCTCGTGGGCGGGGTGCTCGTCGGCGGGGTGCTCATCGGCAGGTCACCTTCACCTGCCGTGGCCGCGGGGTCGGAAGAAGTCGCCGGGCTCCAGATCCCCGTCCAGGAACCGGCCGACGACGAAGCCGACGGCGCCCAGCGCCGCCACGAGCAGGAAGGCACCGAAGCCGCCGAAGTAGCCGGCGAACGCGAGTGCCATGCCGGCGAAGAGGCCGGCGACCGCCATGCTCATGCGGGCTCCCTCATTGGAGTCGTGGCTCCGGTTGCTCCTCGTCCGGCTCGTCGGGCAGTTTGACGTCGCTGACCGCGATGTTGACCTCGACGACCTCCAGGCCCGTCATCCGCTCGACGGCCGAGACCACGTTCAGCCGGACGGCGCGGGCCACGTCGCGGATGGACACCCCGTAGTCGACGACGATCTCCAGGTCGAGCGCGGTCTGCACCTCGCCCACCTCGGCCTTGACCCCGCGGGTGGCAGACGATCTGGCCCCGCCGGGGACGCGGTCGCGGACGGCCCCGAAGGTGCGGGACAGGCCGCTGCCGCTGCCCATGGCGTGGACGCCTTCGACCTCTCGGGCGGCGAGTCCGGCGATCTTCTCGACCACTCCGTCGGAGATGGTCGTACGGCCGCGGTCGGCGGGGTCGCGGGCGGCGCCCACGGAAGCGGATTCGGTCATCGCGTTCTGTCCCTTCGCGCGGATGGACTTAACCGCACCACCACGGTAAGCGCGGGGACGCCGCGGCGCCCCGGGACTACGCCGGTCGGCCCGCCCGGTCCCGTTCCGGGTGTACGGGACCGGCCGGCGGCGCCGGGCGGGACGTGACGGCCGGCCCGGCCGGCCCGGGCCCGCCGTCAGTCGGAGAGGCCGGCCAGGTCGCGCAGGCGGCGGGCCTGGGCGGCGCGCTCGGCGGCGCGCTGGTCGTCGTACGCACGGGACGGCGCGGCACGGAGCAGCGCCTTGGTCTCGATCACCGCGTCCCGCGGCGGGGCCAGCAGCGCCGAGGTGAGGTCCTGGACGGCGGCCTCGAGCTCGGCGGCGGGGACGACCAGGTTGGCGAGCCCGATCCGCTCGGCCTCCTCGGCATGCACGAAGCGGCCCGTCGCGCAGATTTCGAGCGCGCGGGCGTAGCCGACGAGGGAGGTCAGCGGCTGGGTGCCCGCCAGGTCCGGGACCAGCCCCAGGCTGGTCTCGCGCATGGCGAACTGGACGTCGTCGGCGACCACGCGGAGGTCGCACGCGAGCGCCAGCTGGAAGCCCGCGCCGATCGCGTGGCCCTGCACGGCGGCGATGGAGACGATGTCATTGCGGCGCCACCAGGTGAAGGCCTCCTGGTACTCGGCGATGGTGGAGTCCAGCAGTTCGTCCGATCCGCGCGCCAGATCGAGGAAGGAGGGTTCACCCTCGAAGCCCTCGGGGGTGAACGCCTGCCGGTCGAGTCCGGCGGAGAAGGACTTGCCCTCGCCGCGCAGCACCACGACCCGGACGGTGCCCGGCAGCGACCGTCCGGCCTCTGTCAACGCCCGCCAGAGCGCGGGGGACTGAGCGTTTCGCTTGGCCGGATTGGTCAGTGTCACCGTGGCGACCGCGTCGTCCACGGTGAGCCGTACGCCATCCTTGTCGAGCAGAGCCATCTGGTGCCTCCGGTGGTGTGCAGTCGGCCGCAGTCTCGGCCCAAGTGACTGCACAGTAACCACCCAGTCGACCGGTCGGCCGACCGGGGGTCACCGAAGGAACCGCGGTTCAGGCGGGCAAGCGTTTGTCTTTCCCGGCCCCGGGCCTCGCGGCCGGGGTCGTGATCAGATCGAAGCCGCTTTCTTGCCGCGTGTCGCGCCACCGCGACCGCGCAGCACGACTCCGGACTCGCTGAGCATCCGGTGGACGAATCCGTAGGACCGGCCCGTTTCCTCGGCCAGCGCACGGATACTCGCACCGGAGTCGTACTTCTTCTTCAGGTCTGCCGCGAGCTTGTCGCGCGCGGCGCCGGTCACCCGGCTGCCCTTCTTCAGAGTCTCGGCCACCCGTGCCTCCTCATGGGAAGTGCGCTCTGGACTTCTCATGATCACCCCTCCCCGCCTTCCTGGCCACCCATTCAGCAAGGTCCGTACGACGGCATTTCCCGGGGCGCGGACACCCGAGCAGAGCGGAATCCCACCTTCCGCTGCATGACGTCCGTCACATTTCGGCGCCCGCGCGAGAAATCACCAGGTCAGAGCGTGGAAACCGGAAAAACACGGCCCCGGGGCGGCTTCGCGAGGAAGCGCGGCCGGGGCCGTCGTACAGAGCGCAGCGGTACGAGACCGTCTCACTCAGATGATGGAGAACGCCTGAGCCGAATGATCCATAAGGAACTGGATCAGCCCGCCCGGGCGGTCGCCGGGCGGTTGCCGGGCGCCGCGGGGCGGTCGCCCGGCCCTGCGGGACGCGTCAGGCGAGGGCGACGAGGTCCCGGTAGTCCGGGCCCCACATGTCCTCGACACCGTCCGGGAGCAGGATGATCCGCTCCGGCTCCAGGGCGTCGACCGCGCCCTCGTCGTGCGTGACGAGGATGACGGCGCCCTTGTAGGTGCGCAGCGCGCCGAGGATCTCCTCGCGGCTGGCCGGGTCGAGGTTGTTGGTGGGTTCGTCGAGGAGCAGCACGTTCGCCGAGGAGACGACCAGCGTCGCGAGCGCGAGGCGGGTCTTCTCGCCGCCGGAGAGGACGCCCGCCGGCTTGTCCACGTCGTCGCCGGAGAACAGGAAGGAGCCGAGCGTCTTGCGGACGTCCACCAGGTCCATGTCGGGTGCGGCGGAGCGCATGTTCTCCAGGACGCTGCGGTCCGGGTCCAGGGTCTCGTGCTCCTGGGCGTAGTAGCCGAGCTTGAGGCCGTGGCCGGGGGTGACGGTGCCGGTGTCCGGCGCCTCGGTGCCGGACAGCAGGCGCAGCAGGGTGGTCTTGCCGGCGCCGTTGAGGCCGAGGATGACGACCCGGGAGCCCTTGTCGATGGCCAGGTCGACGTCGGTGAAAATCTCCAGCGAGCCGTACGACTTCGACAGGCCCTCGGCGGTGAGCGGCGTCTTGCCGCAGGGCGCGGGCTCGGGGAAGCGCAGCTTGGCGACCTTGTCCTGGGCGCGCACGGCCTCCAGGCCGGCCAGGAGCCGGTCGGCGCGCTTGGCCATGTTCTGCGCGGCGACGGTCTTGGTGGCCTTGGCGCGCATCTTGTCGGCCTGCGCGTTGAGGGCCGCGGCCTTCTTCTCGGCGTTCTGGCGCTCGCGCTTGCGGCGCTTCTCGTCGGCCTCGCGCTGCTGCTGGTAGAGCTTCCAGCCCATGTTGTAGACGTCGATGACCGAGCGGTTGGCGTCGAGGTAGAAGACCTTGTTGACCACCGTTTCGACGAGGTCGACGTCGTGGGAGATCACGATGAAGCCGCCGCGGTAGGTCTTGAGGTAGTCCCGCAGCCAGACGATCGAGTCGGCGTCGAGGTGGTTCGTCGGCTCGTCGAGGAGGAGGGTGTCCGCGTCCGAGAAGAGGATGCGGGCGAGCTCGACGCGGCGGCGCTGGCCGCCGGAGAGGGTGTGCAGCGGCTGGCCGAGGACCCGGTCGGGCAGGCCGAGGGCGGCCGAGATGGTGGCGGCCTCGGACTCGGCGGCGTACCCGCCCTTGGTGAGGAACTCGGTCTCCTGGCGCTCGTACTGGCGCAGGGCCTTCTCCCGGGTGGCGCCGGAGCCGTTGGCGATGCGGTCCTCGTTGGCGCGCATCTTCTTGATCAGCACGTCGAGGCCGCGGGCGGACAGGATCCGGTCGCGGGCGAGCACGTCGAGGTCGCCGGTGCGCGGGTCCTGCGGCAGGTAGCCGACCTCACCCGAACGGGCGATGCTGCCGGCGGCGGGCTGTCCTTCGCCCGCGAGGCACTTGGTGAGGGTGGTCTTGCCGGCTCCGTTGCGGCCGACCAGGCCGATGCGGTCGCCCTTGGCGACGCGGAAGGAGGCGGACTCGATGAGGATGCGGGCGCCGGCGCGCAGCTCGATGCCGGTGGCGGTGATCAAGGAAATACTCCAGGGCGGTGAGAACGGCGGAAGGGGGCGGGTGCGAGCTTCGACGCCGCTAATCCGCGAGGAGATTTGCCATGGGATTCATTCTACCGGGGGTGCGCAACCTGTTTTCGGGCCGCGGGCGCCGCGCGGGGGGCGCAGGACGGGGCGCGCGCCGGCAGGGCCCGGGCGAGGCCTTCCGGCCGCTGTCGGTGCCGCCTGCCATGCTGTTACGCAGGTCACATTCGCAAGCACGCTCACGAGTCGACAAGGGGTGATCGTCATGGCCGGACAGCCGTCCGTGTTTCCCGCTCTCGTCTACCGCGACGCGGAGGCCGCGATCCGTCAGCTGACGGAGGCCTTCGGATTCACCCGGGTCGCGGTCCACGAGGGCGAGGACGGCACGGTGAGGCACGCCGAGCTGTCGTACGGTCCGGGGGCGGTCATGCTCGGCAGCAAGGGGACGGGCAGCGTCTTCGACACGGCAATGGCGCAGGCCGGCCCGGCCGGAGTCTACGTCGCGGTCGGCGATGTGGACGCGCACCACCGGCGGGCCGTGGAGCACGGGGCGGAGATCCTGATGGAGCCCACCGACCAGGACTACGGCTCGCGGGAGTACATGGCCCGGGACCTCGAGGGCAACATCTGGAGCTTCGGTACGTACGCGCCGCAGCTCTGACCCCCGCGGCGCGCCCGTCCGACCGCCCCCTCTTGTCCGACCGCTTGTCCGGTGCGACCACCCGGTCCGCCCGCTGGTCCGGCCCTCCGCCCCGGTCAGGCCCCGCCGGTGTGGACCTGGAAGGCGGCCCGGCGGACCGCCTTGGCCAGGGCCGGGTCCGGGTGGGCGGCGGCCAGCGCGACCAGGACCTGCACGGTGCGCGGGTGGCCGACCGCGCGGACCTCGTCGAGCAGCCGCGGGACCGTGGTCCGGACGGCCGAGTCGAGGTGGCGGGCCAGCAGGTCGGCCTCGCCGTGGTCGGCGATCGCGGCGGCGGTGTCCACCCACAGCCAGGTCGACTCCTCGGGAGTGAGTACGTCCTGGGCGTCGTCGGGGTCGACCCCGTCGTGCTCGGCGAGCCAGAGCAGGGCGTACGGCCGCAGGGCGGGCTCGCGGGCGGCGGCGCGGACCTCGGGCTCGGCGGGGGCGCCGACCACGCGGAGCGCCTCGAAGGCGAGGCCGCGCAGGAGGGCGTCGTCGCCGCGGGCGGCGCCCAGCAGCTCGCCGACGGCATGGCCGACGGGGCGGGCGGCGAGCCAGGCCCGGTACTCGGCCCGGGCCGGGCCGGGGGTGAGGCCGGCGCAGCCGTGCAGCATGGCGGCGGCGGACTGCTCGATGTTCCCGGCGGGGCTCTGCGCGGCCACGCAGATCTGCTCCAGCTTGACCCAGACGGCCCAGCTGCCGAGCGGGGTGAGCGAGGCCTGTGCAGGGCCGAGGGTGACGGCGTCCACGGCGGCGAGGCCGCCGAGCGCCCAGCGCAGCAGCCGGGCGAGCGGAACGTGGGCCGCGGGGGCGCCGACTGCGGGGGCCTCGGGGGCTGCCGTCGCGGTGGCCTCGGGGGCGGGTTCCCGTGCGCCGTGCGGCGCCGCCTCGGCGGTTACGCCCCCGCGCCCGGGCGTGTCGTACGGGACCTCGCAGCGCTCGTCGCGGAGTTCGGCGACGCGCTGGCCTAGCAGGTCCAGCAGGTCCGGGACGGTCACGGGGCCGGCGGACAGCTGGAGGAGCGAGAGCAGCTGGGGCATCGCCTCGACGACCTCGGCGACGGCGGCGGGGGCGATATCGGCGGGCGCGGGGTGCACCAGCGACCAGGCGTCGAACAAGGCGACCCAGCCGCGCAGGACGGCGCTGTCGTCGCTGTCCCAGGCCCGCAGCCGCCAGCCCGGCCGGGCGCGGCCGCCGTGCACCTCGACGAGCCCGGCGAGCCGGGCCCGGTCCCAGCCTGCCCGGATCTGGCCGTGTGTCAGGCCCAGTTCCTCGGAGGCCCGTTCGACGTCCGGTGCGGGCAGGGCTCCGGCCGGGGCGGGACGCCCTCCGTCTCCCGCCCCGAGGTTGCGTTCGGCCCACCGGGCGAGCCGTACGGCATCGGCGAGCGAGGCCCGGGCCCGGTTGGCGAGTTCGGCCGGGGCGGGGGTGCCCGCCGGGGGCCTGGAGGCCGCCCGGGTGCGCCGGTCCGTCACCGCCTTGCGGGCTGTTGCGACGGAGCGCGGGGAGACGAGTCGGAGTCTGGAGTCGCGAACCAACTGCTCATCAGGCTTTCGGGACGTCACGGAAGAAGTCTCGCCCGTCACCGGCCGAAAGCCCAAACGGAACCGGTCGTTATCGAAGCTCGGCGCAGGGCCATTTCCGGCAAATCGATACCCCCTGCCCCTCTGTACACACGGGCTTCACATCAGGGGGGTGAGAAACCGGCGCAGGGCTTCCTCGTACCCCTGCGGGTCGGCGTTCCACATCGCCCCGTGCGGGGCGTCGCGGACGGTCCGCAGGGTGACGAGGTCGGGCCGGGCGCCGGCGAGCCGGCGGGAGGGCTCCCAGGGGGCGATCGTGTCGTCGGGGCCGTGGAAGATCAGCACGGGGACCCGCAGCGCACCCGGGTCCTCCCCGGGCCGCCGGTGGCCGGCCCGGAGCCCGGCGCGCCCCTCGGCGGCCCGCACGGCCAGCGGCAGCAGCGCGGCCGGGGTGCGCCGGGCCGTGACGAGGGCGCGCAGGGTGGTGTGCCAGTCGAGCACCGGCGAGTCGAGGACGAGGCCGCCGATGCGGTCGGCGAGGGCGGAGCGCTCGGCGGCGTGCAGGGCCATGGCGGCGCCGGTGGACCAGCCGTGCAGGACGACGCGGCGGGCGCCGTGGCGCAGGGCGTAGCGGATGGCGGCGTCCAGGTCGCGCCACTCCGATTCACCGAGGTGGCCGAGGCCGTCCGGGGAGGCGGGGGCGCCGGGGTCGCCGCGGTAGGACAGGGCGAGGACGGGCAGCCGGAGGCGGTGCAGGAGGGGCATGACCACCATGGGGTGCTCGCGGCCGGCGCCGAGCCCGTGGACGGCGATGACCCAGGTGTCGCGGGCGGCGGGCACGAACCAGGCGGGCAGGGCGCCGAGCTCGCCGGGGATGTCCACGTCGGCGTGCTCGAGCCCGAGGGCGGTGCCCGGGTCGCCCGCGTGGACCTGGGGGGTGAGGGCGACGCGGGTGCCGGGATCGAGGCTGCCGTGGGTGACGGCCAGGAGCCGGCGGACGACGGTGTCGGGGTCGTGGGCGACGCCGTCCAGGACGGACCCGACGACGGCGTGCACCCCCGGCGCGGTCAGCCCGTAGGTGCCGGGGCGCAGCGAGGCCAGGGAGCGGGTCAGTGCGACGCGGCCCGGAGCGGTGGAGTGGACGCTCAGCCGGGGCCCGCCGGGCAGGGGGCAGCCGGGCCGGGGGCGCAGGGCGGCGTCCGCGGCGTAGCGGCCTGCCGCGACGGCGGCCGCGACGGCGCCGGCGAGGGTGGTGGCGACGGCCGCGGCCGTCGCTCTGGCGGTACGCACCGCTCCAGTGTCGAGGCGGGAGCGCAGGCGGGCCACCGGTGGAACGGGCCGGCCCGTCGGGCGCCGGGAAGCGGAATGCCGGCCGCGGCGGCCGGAACCGGTGCCCGGGGGCTTCCCGCCACACCCCCGCCCCACGTGATGTGGATCACTTTCGACTCCGCTTCGAGGCGGGTCCGGGCGCCGGCAGGCCGGGCGGGAGGGCGCGTTAACCCCGCTTTGACATGCATTAATCGACATATGGACCCTGAAACCGGGACGAAGACCGGGACAGGGAGGCGCGCCGGTACATCGCTCCGACGGCGCCAGTTCATCTTCCGTTCACCCAGGCTACCTACGGTCGGCGAGCCACTGACGCCAAACAGAAGCCTGGGTAAATGGAGCACATAACGCTTCTCCTCGGGATCGTGATCATCACCGCTCTCGTGTTCGACTTCACGAACGGTTTCCACGACACAGCCAACGCGATGGCGACCACCATCTCGACCGGCGCCCTCAAGCCCAAGACGGCGGTGGCGATGTCCGCCGTGCTCAACCTCGTCGGCGCTTTCATGTCCGTGGAGGTCGCCAAGACGATCTCCAAGGGCCTCGTCAACGAAGAGGGCATCCAGCCCGAAGTGATCTTCGCTGCCCTCGTCGGCGCGATCCTCTGGAACCTCGTGACCTGGCTGGTCGGACTGCCCTCCAGCTCGTCCCACGCCCTGATGGGCGGCCTGATCGGTGCCGCGGTCGCCTCCGCCGGCATCGGCGCGGTCAACGGCGACGTCGTCGTCACGAAGGTGCTCATCCCGGCCGTCGCCGCGCCGATCGTGGCCGGTGTGGCCTCGATGCTGGCCGCCCGGGTCACGTACAAGCTCGGTGGCCGCGTCGGCGAGAAGACCTCCGCCAAGGGCTACCGCGCCGGGCAGATCGCCTCCGCCGGCCTCGTCTCCCTCGCGCACGGCACCAACGACGCGCAGAAGACCATGGGCATCATCACGCTGGCCCTCGTCGCCGGCGGCGCCCTGCAGTCGGGTGCGAACCCGCCGGTGTGGGTCATCGTCTCGGCCGGCCTGGCCATCGCCCTCGGCACCTACCTGGGCGGCTGGCGCATCATCCGCACCATGGGCAAGGGCCTGACCGACCTCCAGCCGCAGCAGGGCTTCGCCGCCCAGACCTCGGCCGCGAGCGTCATCCTGGCCTCCTCCAGCATCGGCTTCTCCCTCTCCACCACCCACGCCTGCTCCGGCGCGGTCATGGGTGCGGGTCTGGGCCGCAAGGGCGGTGTGGTCCGCTGGTCCACCGCCACCCGCATGTTCGTCGCGTGGGGCCTGACCCTGCCGGCGGCCGCCCTGGTCTCCGCGCTCGCCGAGATGGTCATGCGCACCGGCGACGTCGGCATCGCCGCCGTCACGGTCTTCCTGGTCGGCTCCTGCCTGGCCATCTGGCTGATCTCGCGCCGCAAGGTCGTCGACCACAACAACGTCAACGACGTCCAGCCGGCCGACGCCGAGGCCCCGGGCGTGGTCACCACGGCCATGGCCGCCGTCACCGTCCCGCCGACCGCCGCCGCCGTGGCGGGCGAGGAGCTGAAGGCCACCATCCCGGCGCCCGCTCCCGCGACCCCCTCGGCCCCCGCGGCCACGGTCTGATCCCGCGAACGACAGAGGAATCCGCAGTATGAAGATCGACTGGGCAGCCCTCGGCTCCGTCTTCGGGGTCAGCCTCTCCGCCACCGTCGCCCTCGTGGCCCTGTTCACCCTGGGCCTGGTGGGCCTGTCGAAGCACGAGGCCGCCGTCGAGCAGGGCGGCGCCGCCACCCTGGCCCGCAGCGGTGCGTACGCCTGCTTCGCGGTCGTCACCGCGGCCGTCGCGTACGGCATCTACCTGATCGTCAGCTGACGACGGCAGTCATCACGCGTGAAAGCTCCCTCCGGGATCTCCCGGGGGGAGCTTTTCCGTGTCCGCGACCGTGTCCGTCACCCTGTCCGTGACCGCCTTGTGTGACCTGCCTCGCCGCAGGTCAACGGCGAGTTGACGGGCGTTCGCGGTGCGTGGTGGACTGCCCGAGCCATCACGGCGGCATGGGGAGGAAGTCCGGTGCGATTCCGGCGCGGTCCCGCCACTGTCACCGGGGCGCACGCGGCGCGTGCGGTCCGGGAGCCAGGAACTCTCGCCGCCGGACACGTCGAACCAGGGCGCGGACCCTGAGTGAGGACATACCTGCAACCATGCGTGCCGATCGCGTCTTCGCGTACGGCGCCACGGCGGGCCTGATCGGCGACCGGATCCTGGGCGATCCGCGCCGCGGGCACCCCGTGGCCGCTTTCGGACGGGCCGCCGCCGCCGTCGAACGCGCCCTGTGGCGCGACGACCGCGCCCGCGGCGCCGTCCACACCCTCGTCTGCGTGGGGGGCGCTGCCGCCGTCGGCGCGCTGGCCGCCCGCGCCGTGCGCTCCCGGTCCGCGGCCGCCCGGATCGCCGTGACCGCCGCCGCCACCTGGGCCGTCGTCGGCGGCACCACGCTCGGGCGGGAGGCCCGCGCGATCGGCGGGGCGCTCGCCGCCGGGGACGCCGAGGTGGCCCGCGAGCGGCTCCCGCACCTGTGCGGGCGCGACCCGCAGGCCCTGGACGAGCAGCAGATGGCCCGCGCCGTCGTCGAGTCGGTGGCCGAGAACACCTCCGATGCGGTGGTCGGGGCCCTGGTGTGGGGCGCCGTCGCCGGCGTCCCCGGGCTGCTGGCCTTCCGCGCCGTGAACACCCTCGACGCCATGGTCGGCCACAAGTCGCCCCGCCACCTGCGCTACGGCTGGGCCTCCGCCCGGCTCGACGACCTGGCGGGCTGGCCGGGCGCCCGGCTCACCGCGCTGGCGGCCGTCGTCGCCGGCCCGGACCGGCGAGGGGCCGTACGGGCCTGGCGCGCCGACGCCGCCGAGCACCCCAGCCCCAACGCCGGGCCGGTGGAGGCCTCCTTCGCGGGGGCCCTCGGCGTACGGCTGGGCGGCACCCTCTCGTACGGCGGGCGGGTCGAGCACCGGGCCGTGCTGAACGGTGCGACGGGCCGGCCGGTGGAGCTCGCGGACATCGAGCGGGCGGTACGGCTCTCGCAGCAGGTGACGTGGCTGGCACTGGGGACCTGCGTGGCACTGCGGTACGCGGTGTCGCGCCGGCCGGGGAAGCGGAAGTCGGGGAAGGGGCGCGCATGAACGGCGCGAAGCGGGCGGGGGGACTCCTCGTCGCCGGGACGACGTCGGACGCGGGCAAGAGCGTGGTCACGGCGGGCATCTGCCGCTGGCTGGCCCGCAAGGGCGTGAAGGTGGCGCCGTTCAAGGCGCAGAACATGTCGCTCAACTCGTTCGTGACCCGCGAGGGCGCCGAGATCGGGCGGGCGCAGGCCATGCAGGCGCAGGCGGCCGGCGTGGAGCCGACCGCGCTGATGAACCCGGTCCTGCTCAAGCCGGGCAGCGACCGCAGCAGCCAGGTGGTGCTGCTGGGCAAGCCGGTGGGCGAGATGAGCGCGCGCGGCTACCACGGCGGCCGCCAGGAGCAGCTGCTCGGCGTCGTCACGGACTGCCTGGAGCAGCTGCGGGGCACGTATGACGCCGTGATCTGCGAGGGGGCGGGCAGTCCGGCCGAGATCAACCTGCGCCGGACCGACATCGTGAACATGGGGATCGCGCGGGCCGCGCGCTTCCCGGTGGTCGTGGTCGGCGACATCGACCGGGGCGGGGTCTTCGCCTCGTTCTTCGGGACGACGGCACTGCTGTCCGAACAGGACCAGTCCCTGATCGCCGGATACCTGGTGAACAAGTTCCGCGGCGACGTCTCGCTGCTGGAGCCGGGCATGGAGATGCTCCGGTCGATCACCGGCCGGGCCACGTACGGGGTCCTGCCGTACCGGCACGGGCTCGGCATCGACGAGGAGGACGGCATGGGGGTCCCCCCGGCCGGAGGCCGGGGGAGGGTCTCCCAGCGCGGTGCGGTGCGCGAATCGGTCGTCGCCCCGCCGCTCGGCGAGGACGTCCTGCGGGTCGCGGTCTGCGCGGTGCCGCTGATGTCGAACTTCACGGACGTCGACGCGCTGGCGGCGGAACCGGGCGTGGTGGTGCGGTTCGTGGACCGGGCCGAGGAACTGGCCGACGCCGACCTGGTCGTCGTACCCGGCACCCGCGGCACGGTGAAGGCCCTGCAGTGGCTGCGCGAACGCGGGCTCGCCGAAGCGCTGGTGCGGCGGGCCGCGGAGGGCCGGCCGGTGCTCGGCATCTGCGGCGGCTTCCAGGCGCTCGGCGAGCGGATCGAGGACGAGGTCGAGTCGAAGGCCGGCGTGGTCGAGGGCCTCGGACTGCTGCCGGTCCGGGTCCGGTTCGCCCGGGAGAAGACCCTGGCCCGGCCGACCGGCTCGGCGCTGGGCGAACCGGTCGACGGCTACGAGATCCACCACGGCGTGGCCGAGGTGCTGGGCGGGGAGCCGTTCCTGGACGGCTGCCGGGTCGGGGCGGTGTGGGGCACCCATTGGCACGGCTCGCTGGAGTCGGACGCCTTCCGCCGGGCCTTCCTGCGCGAAGTGGCGACCGCGGCCGGCCGCCGCTTCGTCCCGGCCCCGGACACCTCCTTCGCGGGGCGCCGCGAGGAGCAGCTCGACCTGCTCGGCGACCTGATCGAGGAACACGCCGACACCGAAGCGCTGCTCCGCCTGATCGAGGGCGGCGCCCCCGCCGGCCTGCCGTTCCTCCCGCCGGGGGCGCCATGACCGCCGTCTCCGCCGCGGGGACCGCGTCCGGCATGCCCGCCACGTCCGCCGTGCCGGCCGGGGGCGCCGTGACGGCCGTGCCCGCCGGGGGCGCCGTGCCGACTGAGACCGCCGGGAGCGCCGCGCCCGCCGCGGGGGGCGGGGCCGGGGCCCTGCGGGCGGCTGTCCCCTCCCCGCCCCTTCCCGAAACCGGGGGCTCCGCCCCTGGACCCCGGAACGGGCGCTCCGCGCCCGTGCGCTCAAACGCCGCGCGGGCTGCAATCCCGCAGCGCGGGGTCCGAGGCGCAGCCCCGGGCAACGACAGCGCGCGGGCTGGGCTGGCGCCGCGGTGCGGGGTCCGGGGCGAAGCCCCGGGAAACGGCGAAAGGGCGGGGCGGGGAGTGCTCCGCGCAGCGGCCCAGACCCGCGGCACCGCCACGCGCCCGCACAGCCGACCGCACCCGCACACCCAGCCCCACCCGCAGCGGCACACCCGGCCCGAGCCCCGCCCCGAGCCGCAACCCCAGCCCCACCCCCACCCGCAGCCCCACCCCCACCCGCAGCCCCACCCGCAGCCGCAGCCGCAGCCGCAGCCGCAGCCGCAGCCGCAGCCGCAGCTGAAGTCTCAGCCGCAGGCACACGCGCAGCCACACCAGTACCCCTGTACACGAGGAGTGAGCACATGAGCACGCCCTATCCGTTCACCGCGGTGGTCGGTCAGACCGACCTGCGGCTGGCGCTGCTGCTCAACGCCGTGAGCCCGGCGGTCGGCGGCGTGCTCGTGCGCGGCGAGAAGGGCACGGCCAAGTCGACCGCGGTGCGCGCGCTGACGGCCCTGCTGCCGCAGGTGGACATCGTGCCCGGCTGCCGGTTCTCCTGCGCGCCTGCCGCACCCGACCCGGGCTGCCCGGACGGTCCGCACGAGTCCGGGGCCTCGGCCGAGCGGCCCGCCCGGATGGTGGAGCTGCCGGTCGGCGCCTCCGAGGACCGCCTGGTCGGCGCGCTCGACATCGAACGGGCCCTCGCCGACGGGGTGAAGGCCTTCGAGCCGGGGCTGCTCGCGGATGCACACCGCGGCATCCTCTACGTCGACGAGGTCAACCTCCTTCATGATCACCTGGTGGACGTGCTGCTGGACGCCGCCGCCATGGGTGCCTCGTACGTGGAGCGCGAGGGCGTCTCCGTCCGGCACGCCGCCCGGTTCCTCCTCGTCGGCACCATGAACCCGGAGGAGGGCGAGCTGCGCCCGCAGCTGCTCGACCGGTTCGGGCTGACCGTGGAGGTGGCCGCCTCCCGGGAGCCGGAGCAGCGGGTCGAGGTGGTCCGGCGCAGGCTCGCGTACGAGGACGACCCGGCCGCCTTCGCCGCCCGCTGGGCCGGTGACGAGGCCGGGGTACGGGCCCGGGTGGTGGCCGCGCGGGCCCTGCTGCCGAAGGTCCGGCTGGGCGACAACGCACTGCTGATGATCGCGGCGGTCTGCGCCGGGTTCGAGGTGGACGGCATGCGCGCCGACATCGTGATGGCCCGCACGGCGACCGCGCTGGCCGCCTGGGCCGGGCGTACGGCGGTGCTGAAGGAGGACGTGCGGCAGGCGGCGCTGCTGGCCCTCCCCCACCGCCGGCGCCGGAACCCCTTCGACGCGCCGGGGCTGGACGAGGCCAGGCTCGACGAGATCCTGGACGGCTTCGCCGACGAGGAGCCCGAGCCCGACCCCGACCCCGACCCGGACCCGGGGCCGGAGGGTCCCGACGACGGCGGCGACGGTCCGGACGGCGGCGGAGTTCCCCCGCAGGGCGGGCCCGGGGCGCCCGAGGTTCAGGAGTCGCCCGACGCCCCCGATGCTCCGGAGGCCGCGGACGCCCCCGCCCCCGCCCCTGCCCCGCAGCCCGCCTCCGGGCAGGGCGGCGACGCCCCCGAGCAGGCCGCCGTACGGGCCTCCGAGCCGTTCCGGACGAAGATGCTCAGCGTGCCCGGCCTCGGCGAGGGCGCGTCCGGCCGCCGTTCGCGCGCCCGCACCGCGCACGGCCGTACCACCGGCGCCCAGCGCCCGCGCGGCCAGCTGACGAAGCTGCACCTGGCCGCGACCCTGCACGCCGCCGCCCCGCACCAGAAGGCGCGCGGGCGCAGCGGCCGCGGGCTCGTCGTCCGGAAGGACGACCTGCGCCAGGCCACCCGGGAGGGCCGCGAGGGCAACCTCGTGCTCTTCGTGGTCGACGCCTCCGGCTCGATGGCGGCCCGGCAGCGCATGGGCGCGGTCAAGGGCGCCGTGCTGTCGCTGCTGCTGGACGCCTACCAGCGCCGCGACAAGGTCGGCCTGATCACCTTCCGGGGCTCGGGCGCCGACCTCGCGCTGCCGCCCACCTCCTCGGTGGACGCGGCCGCGGCCCGGCTGGAGCGGCTGCCGACCGGCGGCCGCACGCCGCTCGCCGCGGGCCTGCTGAAGGCCCGTGAGGTGCTGCGGATCGAGCGGCTGCGGGATCCGAGCCGCCGCCCGCTGCTGGTGGTCGTCACCGACGGGCGGGCCACCTCGGCCGGCGCCCTCGCCGGCGACGCCCGCGCGCTCGCGACCCGCAGTGCCCGGCTGCTGGCGGCCGACGGGGTCGCCTCGGTGGTCGTGGACTGCGAGACCGGGCCGGTCCGGCTGGGCCTGGCCGGGGCGCTGGCCGCGGAGCTCGGCGGGCCTGCCGTGACGCTGGAGGGGCTGCGGGCCGACGCGCTGGCCGGGCTCGTGAAGAACGTACGCACGTCGGCGATGTCGCCGTCGTCACCGCACACCAACAGGAGGGCCGCGTAATGCCGCAGGGACAGCCGACCGTTATCCCGAACGACGGACTCACCACCCGCCAGCGCCGCAACCGCCCGCTCGTCCTCGTCCACACGGGGCCGGGCAAGGGCAAGTCGACGGCGGCGTTCGGGCTGGCGCTGCGCGCCTGGAACCAGGGCTGGCCCATCGGGGTGTTCCAGTTCGTCAAGTCGGCGAAGTGGAAGGTCGGCGAGGAGAACGCGCTGAAGGTGCTCGGCGCCTCCGGCCAGGGCGGCGCCGTCGTCTGGCACAAGATGGGCGAGGGCTGGTCCTGGGTCCAGCGGGACGCGCAGCTCGACAACGAGCAGGCGGCCAAGGAGGGCTGGGAGCAGGTCAAGCGGGACCTGGCCGCCGAGACGCACCGGCTGTACGTGCTGGACGAGTTCGCGTACCCGATGAAGTGGGGCTGGATCGACGTCGACGAGGTCATCGAGGTGCTCCGCAACCGGCCGGGCACCCAGCACGTGGTGATCACGGGTCGGGACGCGCCGGAGAAGCTGATGGAGTTCGCCGACCTCGTCACGGAGATGACGAAGGTCAAGCACCCGATGGACGCGGGCCAGAAGGGCCAGAAGGGCATCGAGTGGTGACCTCGCACGTGCTGGGCGTGCCGCGCCTGGTGATCGCCGCGCCCTCGTCGGGCAGCGGCAAGACCACCGTCGCGACGGGCCTGATGGCGGCCTTCGCGGGGCGCGGCCTGGCCGTGTCCCCGCACAAGGCCGGCCCCGACTACATCGACCCCGGCTACCACGCCCTGGCCACGGGACGGCCGGGCCGCAACCTGGACGCGTATCTGTGCGGGCCGGAGCTGGTCGGCCCGCTGTTCGCGCACGGGGCGGCAGGCTGCGACCTCGCGGTCGTCGAGGGCGTGATGGGGCTGTACGACGGGGCCGCGGGGCGCGGTGAGCTGGCGTCGACGGCGCAGGTCGCGAAGCTGCTGCGGGCGCCGGTGGTGCTCGTGGTCGACGCCTCCTCGCAGTCGCGGTCGGTGGCGGCGCTGGTGCACGGGTTCGCATCGTTCGACCCGCAGGTGCGGCTCGGCGGGGTGATCCTGAACAAGGTCGGGTCCGACCGGCACGAGGCGATGCTCCGGGAGGCGCTGGAGGAGGCGGGCACCCCGGTGCTGGGCGTCCTGCGGCGGGCCCCGCAGGTGTCGGCGCCGTCGCGGCACCTGGGCCTGGTGCCGGTGGCCGAGCGCCGGGCGGACGCGGTGGCCTCGGTGGCGGCGCTGGCGGAGCAGGTCCGGGCCGGCTGCGATCTGGAGGCGCTGCTGGCGCTGGCCCGGTCGGCGCCGCCGCTGGACTGCGCCGTCTGGTCGCCGGAGCGGGCGCTGGCCGGGGCCGGAACGCGGGCCGCGGCCGACGAGCGCGCTGCGGCTGACGAGCGCGCTGCGGCTGACGGGCCTGCCGTGGCCGACGGGCCTGCCGTGGCCGACGGACTTGCCGCGGGCCGGAGTTCGGGCCGCAGTTCGGGGCGGCCCGTGATCGCCGTCGCCGGAGGGGCGGCGTTCACATTCTCGTACGCCGAGCACGCCGAGCTGCTCACCGCGGCCGGCGCCGAGGTGGTCACCTTCGACCCGCTGCGCGACGAGCAGCTGCCCGAGCACACCGCGGGCCTGGTGATCGGCGGCGGGTTCCCGGAGGTGTACGCCCCGGAGCTCGCCGCCAACGAGCCGCTCCGCAAGGCCGTCGCGGACTTCGCGGCGGCGGGCGGGCCGATCGCCGCCGAGTGCGCCGGGCTGCTGTACCTGGCGCGGAGCCTCGACGGCAGGCCCATGTGCGGGGTGCTGGACGCCGACGCGCGGATGTCGCAGCGCCTGACCCTCGGCTACCGCGAGGCGGTGGCCGTGTCGGACAGCTCCCTCGCCGCGGCCGGAACCCGGCTGCGCGGCCACGAGTTCCACCGCACGGTGGTCGAGCCGGGCGCCGGTGAGGCTCCCGCCTGGGGGTTCACGCATCCGGAGCGGCGCGTCGAGGGGTTCGTCCGGCAGGGCGTGCACGCCAGCTACCTGCACACCCACTGGGCGGCGGAGCCCTCCGTGGCCCGCCGCTTCACCGGAGCGGCGGCGGCCCGCCCGTGAGCTCATTCCGCCAGGCCCACCACGAGCCAGGTCCCGGCCACCCCTCCCGCCGTGCACAGCAGCGTGGACAGGGCGGGGTGTTCGTGGTGCGCCTCGGGCAGGATCTCGGCGGCCGCGAGGTAGAGCAGTGCCCCGCCGAAGAAGCCGAGGTACGCCCCGAGCGGTTCCTCCGGAAGGGTGAACAGCAGAGTGGACGCCGCGCCCACCACCGGGGCCGCGGCGTCCGCCAGCAGCATCAGCCGGGCCCGGCGGCGGGCGTTCCCGTACACGCGGGTGAGGGTGTACGTGTTGAAGCCGTCGGCGAAGTCGTGGGTGACCACGGCCAGCGCCACGGCCACCCCCATCCCCCCGCCGACCTGGAAGGCCGCGCCCAGGGCCACCCCGTCGGCGAGGCTGTGGAAGACCATCGCGGCGGCCGCCGCCAGGCCGACCTGCGGGACGCGTCCGTTCTCGGCGCCGTGCGCCGCGTGGCGTACGGCGAGCAGGCGCTCCCCGACGTGCGCGGTGAGGAAACCGGCCACGAAGAGCAGCAGGGCGAGCGGGACCCCGAACACCGGGCGGCCGGCGGCCTCCAGCGATTCGGGCAGCAGGTCGAGGCCGACCACGCCGAGCATCAGCCCGCCGGCCAGGCCCAGGACGAGGTGGCGGCGGTCGTTGACGCGCTGCGCCGCCCACCCGCCCGCGAGGGTCATCAGGAACGCGCCCAGCGCCACGATCACGGCCATGTGCCCCTGAATACCGACTGCGGGCCGCGCGTGCACGTCCGCGCGCGGTCCGCGGGCAACGCACCATTGACGACTACGGAGGGGGCTTGATCCCGGTGGGTGACTACGCGACGCAGTTGGTGGTCGGGGTCGGCGGACGGGCCGGGGTGTCCGTGGCCGAGGTCTGCGCCCTGGTCGAGGAGACGCTGCGCGGGGCCGGGCTGTCCGCCGGCGCGTTGAAGGCGCTGGCCACGGTGGAGTCGAAGGCGTGCGAGGCGGGGATCGCGGGCGCGGCGGAACGTTTCGGCGTGCCGCTGCTCAGCTACCCGGCCGAGCAGTTGGCCCAGATCGCCGTGCCGCACCCCTCGGACGCGGTGCACGACGCCGCCGGGACCTCCTCGGTGGCGGAGGCCGCCGCGCTCGCGACCGGCGGCGAACTCCTCGTCCCGAAGCGGCGGTCGGTGGCCGCGACGTGCGCGGTGGCCACGGCGCAGGCGCACGACCTGCGGCACCACGGGGACGCGGAGGTGAGGGGCGACGGCGCGTCGCTGGTGGACCTCGCGGTGAACGTACGGGCGCACATGCCCCCGCACTGGCTCAAGCAGCGCATCGCGGCTTCGCTCGACGCCCTCTCCGCGTACCCCGACGGGCGCGCCGCCCGCGCGGCGGTGGCGGACCGGCACGGGCTGCCGGTCGAGCGGGTGCTGTTGACGGCCGGGGCCGCGGAGGCGTTCGTCCTCATCGCGCGGGCCCTGGACGCGCAGTGGCCGGTGGTGGTGCACCCGCAGTTCACGGAGCCGGAGGCGGCGCTGCGGGACGCGGGGCACCGGGTGGAGCGGGTGCTGCTGAGAGCGGCGGACGGGTTCCGGCTGGACCCGGCGGCGGTTCCGGAGGAGGCGGACCTGGTGGTGGTCGGAAATCCGACCAACCCGACGTCCGTCCTGCACCCGGCGGCGACCCTGGCCGCACTGGCCCGGCCGGGCCGGATCCTGGTCGTGGACGAGGCGTTCATGGACGCCGTCCCGGGCGAGCGGGAGGCGCTGGCCGGGCGGACGGACATCCCGGGCCTGGTGGTGCTGCGGAGCCTGACGAAGACGTGGGGGCTGGCGGGGCTGCGGGTCGGCTACGTGCTGGCCGAGCCGGAGGTGATCGCGAAGCTGGCGGCCGCGCAGCCGCTGTGGCCGGTGTCCACGCCGGCCCTGGTGGCGGCCGAGGCGTGCGTGTCGCCGGAGGCGCTGGCGGAGGCGGAGGCCGCGGCCCGGCAGATCGCGGTGGACCGGGACCATCTGCTGGCCGGGCTCGCCGAGTTCGAGGAGATCACGGTGTCGGGGGTGGCGGAGGGCCCGTTCGTGCTGATCCGCGTGCCGGCGGCGGCGGAGGTCCGCACGCGCCTGCGGAACCTCGGCTTCGCGGTCCGCCGCGGGGACACCTTCCCGGGCCTGGACGACTCCTGGCTCCGGCTGGCGGTACGCGACCGCGCGACGACGGGCCGCCTCCTGCAGGCCCTGGACCACGCCCTCACCCTGACGGCCCGCTGAGCCGGCCCGCGCCGGCGCCCGTCGGCGGCGCGGGCGGGCCCGTCGGCGGCGCGCGGAACCGGGGCAGGGCTCTGACCTGCGGCGAGGCGGAATCCGGCGGGGCGGGCCCCCGATTGGCGGTACGGGGCCGTGTGGGTGATGATCGGCGCATCGGCACGGAGACGGGGGGGATCCGCAATGAAGGCAGCCGCCAAGGCAGGCGTGGCAGTGGCAGGACTGGCGGTGGTGGTGGGCGGCGCGGTGTTCGCCGTCCCCGCCCTGCTCGACGGGGGCGGGGAGGACCGCGGCGCGGCCGGTGAGCAGCGGCTCGCCGGCAAGCCCGGTCCGGGCACGGGGGAGGGGAAGGGGAAGGACCAGGCGGGGCCTGCGGCGCCGGCCGGCGCGCGCCCGTTCACGCTGCTCGCGACCGGCGACACCATCCCGTACCCCTCGATCATCCAGCAGGCGGCGGACGATGCGAAGGGCAGCGGCCAGAGCCACGACTTCCGGAAGATCCTCGCCGGGGTCAAGCCCCTGGTGGCCGCGGCCGACCTGGCGATATGCCACCACGAGATACCGTACGGCCGGCCCGGCGGCCCCTACACCGGGTACCCGGCCTTCAAGGCCCCGCACCAGCTGGCCGACGCGTTGAAGGACGCCGGCTACGACAGCTGCTCGACGGGCTCGAACCACACGCTGGACGACGGCTACGACGGTGTCGTCCGCACCCTCGACCACCTCGACCGGGTCGGCCTGAAGCACGTCGGCTCGGCCCGCAGCGCCGAGGAGGCGAAGGCCCCGGCGGTGCTCTCCGCGGGCGGCGCCAAGGTCGCGCAGCTGGACTACACGTACGGCACGAACGGCATCCCGCTCCCGCCCGACAAGCCGTGGGCCGTCAACCTCCTCGACCAGAAGCGGATCATCGCCGACGCGCGGGCGGCGCGGGCGGCGGGGGCGCACGTGGTCGTCCTCAGCATCCACTGGGGCACCGAGTGGCAGACGGCGCCCGACCAGCAGCAGCGCGATCTGGCGCAGGCCCTGACCGCCTCGCGCGGTCCGGACGGCCTCCCCGACATCGATCTGATCCTCGGCACGCACAACCACGTGCCGCAGCCCTACGAGAAGATCAACGGCACCTGGGTGGTCTTCGGCATGGGCGACCAGATCGCCAGCTTCTACGAGCCCGAGAAGCTGCGCGGCAACATGTCGTCGATCCCCCGGTTCACGTTCGCCCCGTCGGCCGCGCACCCGGGCCGGTGGGAGGTGGTCAAGGCCGAGTACCTGACCCAGTTCTCGGACCGGGGCGGTCCGTTCCGCGTCGTGTGCACCTCCTGCGCCGCCGACGGCGGCGGGTCGGGCGGGGCCGAGCGGTCGGCGTACGCCGCGGTCGACAAGCAGATCAGCGAGGCCGTGCTGTCGCGCGGGGCCGACAAGCAGGGCCTGCAGCACGCGACGCGCTGACCGGCCCGCCTCCTCCAGCCGGGCCGGGTGGCGCCGCGTGCTGCGGTGATGCCGCGCCCGGTCGTCACCGGGTGCGGCTGCGCCGGGTGTTACAAGGCGCGGCTGCGCCGGGTGTTACAAGGCGCGGCTGCGCCGGGTCACGATGAGCGCGACCGCTCCGATGCCGAGCAGCACCAGTGCGCCGCCGGCGACGTACGGGGTGAGCGAACCGCCGCCGGTCTCGGCCAGGTTGGCGTCCGCCGGGATGCCCGACCCGGTGCCGGAGGCGCCGGTCTGCGGCTTGACGTCGGGCTGCCCGCCCGTGTCGGTGGCGGGCTTGGTGTCGGGGCCGGCGGAGGGGGGCGGGCCGGCCGGGGACTCGCACCGCGACTCCGCGAGGACGATCTCGCCGTCGACCTGTGCCACGTTCAGGTTCAGCGGGTTCACCGACACCTTGAGGCGGAGCGCGGCCGCGGCGGCGGTGGTGGAGGTGGTCTCCTTGGCGGAGAGTTCCAGGCTGACCAGGCCGACCCCCGGGACCTCCACCTTGGTCGGGCCGCCCGCGGAGAGGGTGACCTTCTTGCCGAGCACGGTGGCCGCGCCCAGCACGTTGGCCTCGGCCTGCGGCTTCCTCCCGGCCTCGCACACGGCCTTGGAGGTGACCTTCTCCACCTCGATCAGGGAGAGCGCGGGCAGTCCGGGGACGTGCACCCTGGCGTGGGCCAGGTTGGCCTCGGCCACGGCGCGCTGCTTGTCCGCGGTGGCCTTGGAGGTGGCGACGTCGGCGCGGAGCACGCTGACCGGCTTTCCTCCCTCGGCCCCGTCCACGGCGACGGTGAGCGCGGTCTTCTCGGCGGTCGCCGGGGCGCTGACCTCGTTCAGGGTGGTCTTCAGCGGGACGTGGACGGCCTTGTTGAGCAGGCCCACGTCCAGTCCGGCGCGCAGCACGACGGCGCCGGCCTTGCCCTCGCCCCCGCCTGCGCCGGCGCCGCCTCCCGTGGCGGCGGCGGGCGGGGCGGTGAGCAGGGCGACCGCTCCCGCGGTGAGCAGGGCGGCCGCGGGCGTGCGGAAGGTGGTGCGGTTCACGGTGGGAAACCCCCAGGGAGACGGGGGCCGTCGCGCACCAATGGGGGACATCGCGCACGGACGGCCTATTACCCCGGAATCTTTTACGCACGGAGAGTGAAGGGACAGCCACCTGAGGTCAGTTCATCCCAACGGGTGGTTTCCATGCACGTATTCGATTAATTGCGCACCACAAGGAACGGGAGTTCATTTCCGCCACCTGCACGTGCGAGCCGCCCCTGCTCCGGAGCCCCGGCCGGCCATGCACAACGACCGCCGGGACGCCCGGGTCACGCGACGTCAACCGCAATGTCAACCGGGACGTCAATCGCAGCGTCAACCGGTGGCGTCAACCGCGGGGGCGCACCGCGGCGCCGCACTCAGGCGCGGACCGTGCCGTTCACGACCACCCGCAGCGGCTGCGCCAGCGCCCGCACGTCGGCCCGCGGGTCGGTGCCGTACACCACGAGGTCCGCGGGCGCGCCCTCGGTGAGCCCCGGCCGGCCGAGCCACTCGCGCGCCGCCCACGTCGTCGCCGACAGGGCGTCCAGGGGCGGGATCCCGGCCCGCACCAGCTCCGAGACCTCGTCCGCGACCAGGCCGTGCGGCAGGGAGCCGCCCGCATCCGTGCCGACGTACACCGCGATGCCCGCGTCCCAGGCCGCGCGCACCGTGTCGTACCGGCGCTCGTGCAGCCGCCGCATGTGCGCCGACCAGCGCGGGAACTTGGTCTCGCCGCCCGCCGCCAGCTTCGGGAACGTGGCGATGTTGACCAGCGTGGGGACGATCGCGACCCCGCGCTCCGCGAACAGCGGGATCGTGTCCTCGGTGAGCCCGGTGGCGTGCTCGATGCAGTCGATGCCCGCCTCGACCAGGTCGCGCAGCGAGTCCTCCGCGAAGCAGTGCGCGGTGACCCGGGCGCCCAGCCGGTGCGCCTCGGCGATGGCCGCCTCGACCTCGGCGCGCGGCCAGCAGGCCGTCAGGTCGCCGGCCTTGCGGTCGATCCAGTCCCCGACCAGCTTCACCCAGCCGTCGCCGCGCCGCGCCTCGCGGCCGACGTACGCGACGAGGTCGGCGGGCTCGATCTCGTGGGCGTAGTTGCGGATGTAGCGGCGGGTGCGGGCGATGTGCCGGCCGGCCCGGATGATCTTCGGCAGGTCGTCCCGGTCGTCGATCCAGCGGGTGTCGGAGGGGGAACCGGCGTCGCGGATGAGCAGTGTGCCGGCGTCCCGGTCGGTCAGGGCCTGCCGTTCGGCGGTCTCCGCGTCGACCGGGCCGTGGGCGTCCAGCCCCACGTGGCAGTGCGCGTCGACCAGGCCCGGCAGGACCCAGCCGGACACCGTGGTCGTCTCGCGGGCGCCGGCCGGGCGCTCGTAGGAGATCCGGCCGCCGACCACCCAGAGCTCGTCGCGCACGTCGTCGGGTCCGACGAGCACCCGCCCCTTCACATGCAGCACGTCATCGGTCATGCCCGCACTGTACGTGCGCGGTCGACGGGCCCGTCCGGCAGCCCCGGACGGAACGGGCACCACCGTGCCCCACCCCCTGCCGGACCCTCCGCCGCCCTCCGCCGGGCAGGTCGCGGGCGCGCCGGACCGGCACCCGGAGATCGACTTCGGTGTCGCCGGTGCACACCGGGGCGGCGACCGGCAACACCGGTCCGGCCGCGGCCGCGGGACGGGTCAGGACTGCGGGACCGCGCAGGCCCCGTCGGGCTCGCACGCGTCGGCGCCGGAGGCCACCCGGGTCGGCTCCCGGCCGGCCCAGGCCTGCTCCAGGGCGCGGGTGAACACCTCCGCCGGCTGGCCGCCGGAGATCCCGTAGCGGCGGTCCAGGACGAAGAACGGCACGGCGTTGGCGCCGAGTTCGGCCGCCTCCCGCTCGTCGGCCCGCACCTGTGCGGCGTACGCGGAGTCGTCCGCGAGGACGGCGCGGACCTCGGCCTCCTCCAGCCCGGCCTCGACGCCGAGGGCGACCAGCACCTCGGGGTCGAAGACGGACCGCTCCTCGGCGAAGTTCGCGCGGAAGGCCAGGTCGAGCAGTTCCTCCTGGCGGCCGCGGGCGGCGGCCAGGTGCAGCAGCCGGTGGATGTCGAAGGTGTTGCCGTGGTCGCGGCCCTCGGTGCGGTACTCCAGCCCCTCGGCACGGGCGTTCGCCGCGACGTGCTCCTCCATGCCGCGCGCCTCGTCGAGGGTGCGGCCGTACTTCTTGGCGAGCATCTCCACGACGGGCGCGGTGACGCCCTTGGCGCTGTTCGGGTCGAGCTCGAAGGACCGGAAGACGACTTCGACCTCGTCGCGGTGCGCGAACCCGGCCAGCCCCTCGGCGAAGCGGGCCTTGCCGATGTAGCACCACGGGCAGGCGATGTCGCTCCAGATCTCGACGCGCATGTTCCTTCTTCTCTCGGTTCAGGTGGACGCCCGGCGGAGGACCGAGGCGGTTTCACGTTCAACCACCACCCGGAGGGTCTCATTCCCCGGACAGGGGCCCGATCGCCAACCAGAGCGTGAGGTGCGAGCCGGAGCGGGGGACGGCGGGGTCCGGGCGCCAGCCGTGGCGGGCGTAGAAGGCCTGGGCGCGGCGGTTGTGCTCGTACACCTCCAGCCGGGCCCGGTCGAAGGCGGCGATCCCGGTGATCCGGCCGTCTTCCTCGGCGCACAGCACCCTTCCCTCGTCGGCGGGGCGGGCCACGGCGCGGGACCAGCCTTCGCGGGACAGCGCGAGTTCGGCTGCGCCTGCGTAGGCCTCCTCGGGGAGGCGGCCCCGGTAGTAGGTGGCACGGGCCCGGGTGTGGAGGTCTGCGATGGCATCGAGGTCGGCGGGGTGCGCGGCTCTGATCACGGGAACAGGAACGCGGCGGGGAACGTGGTGGGTTCCCGGCCGCGGGGGGGTTTAGGGGGGGGGCCCTTTTTTCGCCCGGCCTCCACCCTCTTCCTGGTGATGGGGGGAGTCAAGCCCTCCCCC